>NZ_JBFOAH010000006.1:0-350219 GCF_040812055.1 Paraburkholderia suaedae
AAGCGCAACCATCGCGCCGACCATCAACACATCGCCATGCGCGAAGTTGATGATGCCCAGAATGCCGTAAACCATCGTATAGCCCAGTGCGATGATGGCATAAACGCTGCCAAGCACCAGTCCATTCAGGATCTGCTGGATGAAGATATCCATTTAATGCTCCTTAGCCCGTGCGACTGGATTCGCGCTCTTCATCAGCCGGTGGGCGGTGATGCGCTACGGAATCTCAACGGCACTGCGGGTACTGATGTAAAAGACCGGTAAGGGTTATCCGCCGCCGGTTCGCCCAGACGACCGGGATGCGGTCGCGGGCTGGCCTTTGGACGGATGCAAAAACGGCACCGTTGGGTGGTTCGGCGCCGTCAGGCTAAACATTCCGTCATCACATCTTCACGACGTCGAGAACCGCTTTTTTGCCGTCCTTGAAGTCATAAAGCGTAATGGCGCCCTCTTTCAAATCACCGTTGTGGTCGAACGCGATGTGACCGATCACCCCGTTGTAATCGGTCGACGGCATCGCAGCCAGCACTTTGGGTGCCTCGATCGAATTGGCGCGCTTCATTGCATCGACGATCACATACACAGCGTCATACGTGAACGGCGCGTAAATCTGCACCGGCGTGTGGAAGCGGTCCTCGTACTTCTTTTCGAAGTCCGCTCCGCGGTCCATTTTCGAAAGCGCCAGTCCTGCCTCCGAACAGACCAGGTTTTGCACGGCGGTTCCCGCCAGCTCACCCACCTTGTCGGTACACACACCGTCGCCGCCAAGGATTTTTGCCCTGATACCGAGCGCCGCCGCCTGCTTCGTGAACGGCCCACCCGTCGCGTCCATGCCGCCGAACATGATGACGTCCGGCTGAACACTCTTGATCTTTGTGAGGATGGCCCGGAAATCCGTGGCCCGGTCGTTGGTCGCCTCCCGCGCGACGACTTTCGCTCCGCTCGCCTCAACGGTCTTCGCGAATTCGTCCGCGAGCCCCTTACCGTAGGCGGTTGCATCGTCCACGATGGCGATGCGTTTGGCGCCCAACGCCTTCATGGCGTAATTGGCGAGCGCCGGACCTTGTTGCGCGTCGGTGGCGACGACCCGGTAGGTGGTCCTGAAACCCTGCTGCGTGTAGGCCGGGTTGGTCGACGACGGGGAGATCTGCACGATGCTCGCATCGCTATAGATCTTCGACGCCGGGATCGACACGCCCGAATTCAGATGCCCGACCACCGCGACCACGCGGTCGTCGACCAGCTTCTGCGCGACCGCGGTACCGGTCTTGGGGTCCGCCGCATCGTCTTGCGCGTCGAGCTGCAACCGGATCTTCTCGCCGTCGATCGTCAAACCTTGCGCATTGATTTCCTCGACCGCCAAACGCGCGCCGTTTTCGTTGTCCTTACCCAGATGCGCAATGCCGCCCGTCAAAGGGGCCGCATGACCGATCTTCACGATGGACGTCGCACTCGCGGGGGCCGCCGCACTGGCCGCCGCCGACGCACCTGTTCCCGCCTCGACTTCCTGCTTCTTGCCGCACGCGGTCAACATCGCAACCGCTGTCACGACGGACACGGCGTAAGCTAATTTGACTCGCATCAAGTAGGTCTCCTGCGCCTTGCAAAATCCATTGTTCGGGACCTTAAGGCCTTGAGAACGCGCGCATTGTAACTCCAATTTTACGGGTGGCAATATTGTTCAACCGGCAGGGTTTTCCTGCATTGCAACCTTGTTTTCGACGCAAAAGACGCTAAAAGGCGCAACCCGGTTGCGCCGATTTTTCGCGCATCAGTTGCACCGCCGGCCAAGCCAATGGCATCAAGTGTTGTAGCGGATCGGCGCGATGGCCTGTAGCAGCGCGCTTCGGCTGACGTATTACGTTTATGGCATTGTCCAAACTCGAGGCACGATTTCAGTGCGTCAAAATTCACCCCAGCCGGTCAGGAGCGTTTAAACGGGGCCACATCATTGAAAAATCAATAAAACGCCGGATCGCAATACCAAGGAAATTGTGGGGGAGACCGCTTAAATCGAGCGGTTTTTCGTGATCGGGCACTTTATTGCTCCCGCGCTTCCTGGGCGCGCACGCAAAAAAAACGCGCCGTTGGGCGCGCTTTCCTTTCAACTCGGTGGGCAAACTCTCAGGCCGGCAGACCCAAGCCACGCGGCAACGGAAACGCGATGTTTTCCTCGATGCCTTCAAGCGCGCGCACGTTGCGCACGCCGAGCTCACGCAACCGTGCGATCACCGCCTGCGCCAGCACCTCCGGCGCCGACGCACCGGCCGTCACGCCGATGCGGCGCTTGCCCTCGACCCAGACCGGATCGATCTGATCGGGCGAGTCCACCATATAGGCGGGCACGCCGAGCTTTTCGGCCAGTTCGCGCAGCCGGTTCGAGTTCGAGCTATTGGGGCTGCCGACCACGATCACGACGTCACACTGCGGCGCCATGAACTTCACCGCGTCCTGGCGATTCTGCGTGGCGTAGCAGATGTCCTGCTTCTTCGGCTCGCGGATGGACGGATACTTCGCTTTCAGCGCGCCGATGATTTGCGCCGCGTCGTCGACCGACAGCGTGGTTTGCGTGACGAACGCGATCCGCTGCGGATCGGCCAAACGCAGGGCCTGCACGTCGTCGATGTCCTCGACGAGATGCATGCCCTCGCCCGCTTGACCCATCGTTCCTTCGACTTCCGGGTGACCTTTGTGGCCGATCATCACGATGTCGAAACCGTCCTGACGCATCTTCGCGACTTCAATGTGCACCTTCGTCACGAGCGGGCAAGTCGCGTCATACACCCGCAGGCCGCGCGACTCCGCTTCGGAGCGCACTGCCTTGGAGACGCCGTGCGCGCTGAAGATGACCGTGTTGCCGGGCGGCACTTCCTCCAGCCGCTCGATGAAGATCGCCCCCTTCTTGCGCAGGTCTTCGACCACGTAGACGTTATGGACGATTTCGTGGCGTACGTAGATGGGCGAACCATGCAGCTTGATCGCCCGCTCGACGATCTCGATCGCCCGATCGACGCCGGCGCAAAATCCGCGCGGCTGCGCCAGCAGAATCTCGGCTTCGGCAAGAGTCGTGTCCGTGATGCTCATGTTTACAGAATCCCGATGATTTTCACTTCAAACGCCAGCGCCTGGCCGGCAAGCGGGTGGTTGAAATCGAACAGGGCGGATGTCTCGCCGACTTCCTTGAGCACACCGGCGTATCGCCCGCCGCCCGGCGCGTTGAATTCGACCAGGTCGCCCGGCGAAAAATCCTCCCCGATCATGCTGTTTTCGCGCAGCGTGGCCAGCGACACTCGCTGGATCAGTTCCGGATTGCGAGGACCGAATGCCTGACCCGGCGCTAGCCGAAAGGTCGAATGGTGGCCCGCCTTCAAACCCAGCAGAATGTCTTCGAGCGGCGGCGCCAAGTGACCTGCGCCGAGCAGCAGCGTGGCCGGCTTGTCGTTGAAGGTGTTGATGACTTCAGCGCCATCGGCGAGGGAAAGCCGGTAATGAAGCGTCACGTGGGAACCCGGCTTCACTTCGGAAATGTCGATGATGCTCATGCAATGCTCGCTCAGTCGAAGCGCGCTCCACGCATGGGCCGCAGACGCCGTTCACGCCGCAGTTCACGCGTGCGGCAGACCGTCGGGGTGCCGTGCGCAAAGCGCCTATTGTAAGCCACATAACGGGCGGCGGCTTGCGTCAGTCGCGCATACGCCCGCGCCGCCGCCGCGCCACCCACCCAAAGCCGAGGACTTCATCCATATGACCAATCATGCCTGCACAATCGACGATGCGCCCACGCAGGGGTCGTTGCCGGCGCCACGGGCGTGCGTCGTCGATGCGGCGAGCGACAGCGCACAGCGCAGGCCCTCGGCGCTCGTGCAGGGCAAATGGCACAAGGGCGACATGCCACGCGAGCGCCTGATCGCACGCGGAGCCGGTGTGCTTTCGGACACCGAGATGATCGTGCTGGTGCTGGGCTCCGGGCAGCCCGGCCACGACGTGTTCAGCGTCGCGCGCGCTTTGCTCGACCGCTTCGGCTCTCTGCGCGCGATGCTCGACGCGGCTTACGCGGACTTCGACGGCATCCGCGGCCTTGGGCCGGCAAAAAAGGCGCAACTGCTTGCAATCATGGAAATGGCGCGCCGCTCGCTCGACGATAAAATGCGCAAGCGCTCGCTGATGAACTCGCCGGAAGCGGTGGAAAGCTACCTGCGCCTGCTGATCGGCGGCCGTCCACAGGAAGTTTTCGTGTCGCTTTTTCTCGACGCGCGGCATCGGCTGATCCGCTGCGAGGAAAGTGCGCACGGATCGCTCACGCGCATGGCGGTGTATCCGCGCGAAATCGTGCGGCGGGCGCTGAGCTTGAATGCCGCGAGTTTGATCGTTGCGCATAATCACCCCTCCGGCGACATACAGCCGAGCGCGAGCGATTGCCGTTTGACGCACACGCTGCGCGATGCCCTGGCTTTGATCGACGTGCAACTGATCGACCACCTGGTGATCGGCGCCGACAGTGTGTATTCGTTCGCGCGTGCCGGCTGGCCATGAGCGGGCATGAACCTGGGTCGCAGGCGCGCCGCACCGTCTCCGGCATTGCAAATATGGTTTGATTTTGCGGCTTTTTTTCCGCTATAATTCCGGTTTGCCTATTTCCAACCCCCTGTTCCGAAGCCATCAAGGCGTTCCGGGAAGGACCAAGCGACTCTAGTTCCCTGAACTTTAAGCGTGGCTCTTTTCGGAAAACTTTCACGGCGTTCGAACTCAGAATTAGCGTATTAGGAGTGCTCTCATGGCACGCGTATGCCAAGTAACTGGGAAAGCGCCGATGAGCGGCAACAACGTTTCCCACGCGAACAACAAAACCAAGCGCCGGTTCCTGCCGAACCTGCAAAACCGCCGCATCTGGGTGGAAAGCGAAAACCGTTGGGTGCGTCTGCGCATTTCGAACGCCGGCCTGCGCTTGATCGACAAGAACGGTATCGACGCTGTGCTCGCAGACCTGCGCGCACGCGGTGAAGCGTAAGGAGTAAATCATGGCAAAGGGCGCACGCGACAAGATCAAGCTGGAATCGACCGCAGGCACGGGTCACTTCTACACGACGACGAAGAACAAACGCAACATGCCGGAAAAGATGCTGATCAAGAAATTTGATCCGGTCGTCCGTAAGCACGTTGACTACAAAGAAACCAAGATCAAATAAATCCTGGTTGCTGCCTGACGAAGGCAAAAGACATCAAAAAAAGCCTCGCATTCGTGCGAGGCTTTTTTGTTTGGCGCGCGCTTGCTGGTTCAGCGCACGTCGTTTATTTGCTTCTTTTCCGGTCAAACAGTCTTATGCTGTTCGGCCAGCTTTCCCTCGTCCGCTGCCACGCGTATCCTTTCACGTTCTAGCGACGGCCCACTGCGCGCCGTCGGGCGAAACGGAAGACGGAGACGTAAACCATGGAATTCGATGTGGCGATTGTCGGGAGCGGCCTGGCGGGTTTGAGCGTCGCGCTCAATCTTGCACAGACCCGGCGGGTCGCGGTGATCGCCAAGCGATCGATGACGGAAGGCGCGAGCGACTGGGCGCAAGGCGGCATCGCCGCAGTACTGGATTCGGCGGACAACATCGAAAATCACGTGCGTGACACGCTGGTTGCCGGCGGCGGCCTTTGCGACGAGGCTGCCACCCGTTTCATCGTCGAGCATGGGCGGGCGTCGATCGAATGGTTGATC
This sequence comes from Paraburkholderia suaedae, assembly GCF_040812055.1. Classification (NCBI taxonomy): domain Bacteria; kingdom Pseudomonadati; phylum Pseudomonadota; class Betaproteobacteria; order Burkholderiales; family Burkholderiaceae; genus Paraburkholderia; species Paraburkholderia suaedae. The sequence continues at coordinate 5,705 of NZ_JBFOAH010000006.1, forward strand.
GCACAAGGCGTTCCGTTCACAAAAGATGACGCAGCCGAACTCGGCTTTCATCTGACGCGCGAAGGCGGACATAGTCATCGCCGCATCATTCATGCGGCGGACGCCACCGGCCACGCCGTGGTCGCCACGCTCAGCGAACGCGTGCGCCGCCACCCAAACATCACGCTGCTCGAAGATCACTACGCGATCGACCTCATCACGTCCGACCGCCTCGGCTTGCCCGGCCGCCGTTGTCACGGGCTGTATGCGCTTGATCTGCAAAGCGGGCGTACCGTAACCATCCAGGCGCCGCAGACGGTGCTGGCCACCGGCGGCGCCGGCAAGGTCTATCTGTACACCACCAACCCCGACACGGCGACGGGCGACGGCATCGCGATGGCATGGCGGGCCGGCTGCCGGGTGGCCAACATGGAATTCATTCAATTCCACCCGACCTGCCTGTTTCACCCGTACGCGAAGTCGTTTTTGATCTCCGAAGCGGTGCGCGGTGAAGGCGGCGTGCTGAAGCTGCCCGACGGCACCCGGTTCATGCCGCATCACGACGAGCGCGCCGAACTCGCGCCGCGCGATATCGTCGCGCGCGCGATCGATTTCGAAATCAAGAAGCGCGGCATCGACTGCGTGTATCTCGACATCAGCCATCAGCCGCCTGAATTTCTGCGCGAGCACTTTCCGACCATTCTGGCTCGCTGCCAGGAGTTCGGCATCGACATCACGAAGGAGCCGATTCCGGTCGTGCCGGCCGCACACTACACGTGCGGCGGTGTCGTCACCGATCTCGCGGGCCGCACCGACCTGGCGGGGCTATACGCCGTCGGCGAAACGTCGTGCACCGGCCTGCATGGCGCGAACCGGCTTGCCAGCAACTCGCTGCTCGAATGCCTCGTGATCGGCCGCTCGGCGGCGCAAGCAATCGAGCAAGAGGGCTTCAGCGCGGCAGTCCATGCTCCGCTGCCGGACTGGGACGAAAGCCGCGTCTCGGACCCCGACGAGGAAGTGGTGGTCGCGCACAATTGGGACGAACTGCGGCGGCTGATGTGGAACTACGTGGGCATCGTGCGCACCGACAAGCGGCTCGCGCGCGCAAAGCATCGGCTTGCATTGCTGCGCGACGAGATCCACGAGTATTACGCGAACTTCAAGGTCAGCCGCGATCTGCTCGAACTGCGCAATCTGGTCGACGTTGGGTCGTTGATTGTCGATGGCGCGCGCGCACGGCGCGAGAGCCGCGGCCTGCACTTCAGCCGCGACTGGCCGGCCGCGTTGCCTAAAGCGCTGCCGACGGTTCTATCGCCGGAATACGTGCGCAATCGCAACGTGTGACAACGTGTGATAGTGATGCGCTAAAACGAAAAAGCCATCGCCAGATGCGTGCGGCGGTGGCTTTTCTTAACAGGTGCGCGCACTAGCGCACAAGCGTCGTGTCCTCACACGATTCGCATCGAGTAATCCGTTGCGCGCACGTCTTTGGTCAGAGCCCCGATCGACACGCGATCGACGCCCGTTTCCGCGATCGTGCGCACGGTCTCGAAGTTCACGCCTCCGGACACTTCCAGTACCGCCCGCCCCGCTGTGATACGGACCGCGTCGCGCATCGTGTCGAAAGAGAAGTTGTCGAGCAAAACGGATTGCGCGCGATGTGCCAGCGCAGTTTCCAATTGCTCGAGCGTTTCCACTTCGATCTGGATGGAGACACCGGCATTCAACGCGAGCGCCGCAGCCATCGCCGCACCCACACCGCCTGCCGCAGCGATATGGTTTTCCTTGATCAGAATACCGTCGTACAACGCGAGCCGCTGATTCGCCCCACCGCCGACACGCACCGCGTACTTCTGCGCGAGCCGCAAGCCAGGCAAAGTCTTGCGCGTGTCGAGAATACGCGTGTGCGTATGAGCAATCGCGTCGACATAGCGGCGCGTTGCGCTCGCCACGCCCGACAGCAGTTGCAGGAAGTTCAGTGCATTGCGCTCCGCGCTCAATAACGCGCGAGCCGGGCCGCGCAATTCGCACACCGGCGTGTCGGCCGTCATCCGGTCACCTTCGCGGTACAGCCACCGCACGTCGATACGGGAATCGACCTCGCGCATCACCGCGTTGAACCATGGCACGCCGCACAGCACCGCATTCTCGCGTACGACGATGCGCGCGTTGCGCACGTCGTCGGCGGAAATCAAACGGCCGGTCTGATCGCCAGCGCCGATATCTTCGGCCAGCGCGTCCGATACATTGCGCACCAGCGCGGCGTCGAAGGCGGCGCCGTACTGCGCGTGAATCTCGGCAAAGAGCGGCGACACCGCGTCGGTCAGATGGCGCCCAACCGCGTCCTGAACGGCCTCCATTACGCTGCCCCCACGTTCGAATACAGTTGTGCGTCTCGCGCTAGATCGCCGCTAGCCTGCACGCGCTTCTTATGACGCGCGGCAAAATCCAGCATACGGTCGATTGGCAAACGCGCCCGCTCGCCGATTGCCCGATCGACGAAAATTTCGTTGTGGCCGCGCTCCAGCACGTCCGCCAGATTGGCGAGGCCGTTCATCGCCATCCATGGGCAATGCGCGCAACTCTTGCAGGTCGCGCTATTGCCGGCTGTCGGCGCAGCGATCAGCGTCTTGCCCGGCGCGGCAAGTTGCATCTTGTGCAGAATGCCGAGGTCGGTGGCGACGATGAAATGCGTCGCGTCCAGTTTTTGCGCGGCGTCGATGAGTTGGGTGGTCGAACCCACCACGTCCGCTTGCGCGACCACGTTAGCCGGCGATTCCGGATGCACGAGCACTTTGGCGCCCGGATATTCGGCGCGCAGCAGATCCAGTTCGATCGCCTTGAATTCGTCGTGCACGAGGCATGAGCCCTGCCAGAGCAACATGTCCGCGCCCGTCTTTTGCTGGATGTAGTTGCCGAGATGCCGGTCCGGCGCCCAGATGATCTTCTCGCCGCGCGCATGCAGGTCGGCGACGATCTCTAGCCCGATCGACGACGTCACCATCCAGTCCGCGCGTGCTTTGACCGCCGCGCTGGTGTTCGCATACACGACGACCGTGCGATCCGGATGCGCGTCACAGAACGCGGAGAATTCGTCCACGGGACAGCCAAGATCGAGCGAACAGGTCGCGTCGAGATCCGGCATCAGAATGCGCTTGCCGGGGCTGAGGATTTTCGCCGTCTCGCCCATGAAGCGCACACCTGCCACCACTAGCGTTTGGGCCGCGTGATCGCGTCCAAAGCGCGCCATCTCGAGCGAATCGGCCACGCAGCCGCCGGTTTCGTCGGCAAGCTCCTGCAATTCTGCGTCGACATAATAGTGAGCGACGAGCACCGCCCTTTCACGCTCGAGTAATGCACGGATGCGCGCCTTGAGCGCTACCTTCTGTTCCGCCGAGGGTGCGTCAGGCACCTTCGCCCACGCCTGCCCGATCCCGCAGCTCGTACCCTGCGCTAGCGGCCGGTCGTATTCGACCGTCCTGATCGCTTGCTGATCCATGATCTCCTCTGCCTTCGCTCTGCCGCGCCGACTGCCCATCTCGTGTGGTTGCAATTTCCGCGGCCCAAAAAGCAAAACCCCGCCAACGCGGGGTTTTGTGACGTAGCGAAATTTTAATGGATTTCGCGATCAAGCATAGCGGCGCAGTCGCATTGCGAAGTCTTGCAGCGCCTTGATACCGCTCTGCTCCGCGCGATGACACCAGTCCTGCAACTGGATCAGCAGTTGGTCGCGCGACGCATTGGAGCGCTCCCACATTGCCGCGAGTTCGTTACGCATGTCGATGTAAGTCTTGAGCTTCTGGCTGTTGGCGAAGATCTGCGGCAACAGACGCTTCTGCGGCTCGTCGAGCCCCGCCTCTTCCTTATGGAACCAGCTGCGGGCACCGCGCATGGCCTGGTACTTCTCGCGGGCGCCGACTTCCTTCAGATGCGCCAGTTCCTGACGATACGCGCGCTTGAGGGCCTTGCCGTAGCGCGCCATCACTTCATAGCGGTTGGCCAGCACGGCTTGCAGCGTGTCCTGATCGAGCACGAGCTTGCCGGTGGTCAGACGCGGCGTAGGCGCGACCTTCTTCACCTTGGCCAAACCCAACGCCGACATGATGCGGATATACATCCAGCCGATGTCGAACTCGTACCACTTGTTCGACAGCTTGGCCGAGGTCGCATACGTATGGTGGTTGTTATGCAACTCTTCACCGCCGATGATGATGCCCCACGGGAAAATGTTGGTGCTCGCGTCCGACGAATTGAAATTGCGATAGCCCCAGAAGTGCGCGAGGCCGTTGACCACGCCTGCAGCCCAGAACGGAATCCACACCATCTGCACGGCCCAGATCGTCAGACCGACCACGCCGAAGAGCGCAACGTTCAGCACCATCATCAGGCTTACGCCGAGAATGGGGTACTTGGTGTACACGTTGCGTTCCATCCAGTCATTCGGCGTGCCGTGACTGAATTTGCGCATCGTTTCTTCGTTCTTTGCTTCGGTGCGATACAGCTCCGCGCCTTCGAGCAGCACCTTCCAGATGCCGCGCGTCTGCGGGCTATGCGGGTCTTCTTCGGTCTCGCACTTGGCGTGGTGCTTGCGGTGAATGGCGGCCCATTGACCGGTCAGCATGCCGGTGGTCATCCACAGCCAGAAGCGGAAAAAATGACTGGCGACCGGGTGCAGTTCCAGCGCGCGGTGCGCCTGGCAGCGGTGCAGATAAACCGTCACGCCGATAATGGTGATGTGCGTCGCGACCAGCGTGTACACGACGAGTTGCCACCACGAGAAGTGCAGCAGGCCGTGGGCAAGGAAGTCAAGCAAGGAATTCAACAAGGCAATTTACCTGTGGAACAAGAGATACGAGGCGCACGCAAAGGGCGTGCGTCATGAAAGTGAAAGCATACAGCGGGATTGGACGATATTCTACTTGAAGCGTTCCAAGTGTTTGTAACAAATAGGTATTTTTTTGCGCAGTATCAAGAAGATCGCATCCGCCGGCCCTGACTATAGTTCGCCGGCGACCGCTTTGCGCACCGTCAGAGGGCGCTGTCCGCCTGGTTAGCGGCCGGAGCGCTCATCGCTATCGGTGAGAGCGCCGTCTCGACCGCGTTACCGACGATCCGCACCTCGCGTTGCGCGAACGGAATCGAGATGCCGTGTTCGGAGAACAGACGCCAGATGTTCCGGTTCACGGTCGAGCGCACGCCCGACGTTCCGGTTGCCGCATCCTCGATCCAGAAGCCCAGTTCGAGATTGATGCCGTCCGAGCCGAAGCTGGCGAGATACGCTGTCGGCGACGGCTCGTGCAGCACGCGCGGCACGTCGTCGGCGGCGCGGGCGAGCAAGCGCATCGCCAGCTCGACGTCGCACGCGTACGCGACCTGCACCGCAAGCTTCGCATAGCCGCGCGTCAGGTACGACGACTGATTCTGCACCACGTCCGTGATGAGCTTTTCGTTAGGAATCAGCGTCTCTATGCCGTCCAGCCCGCGCACTACCGTATAGCGAGTGCGGATCTGCGTGACCCTGCCCTGCAGGCCGCTCACGTTGATCGTGTCGCCGATGCGCAGCGACCGGTCGAGCAGGATGATGAACCCCGACACGTAATTGCTGGCGATCTTCTGCATACCGAAGCCCAGCCCCACACCGAGCGCGCCGCCGAATACGCCGAGCACGGTGAGGTCGATGCCGACCAGCGACAGGCTGATCAACACCGCTGCCAGCACGAAAGCCGCCCGGCCGACGCGCGCCACCACGACTTTCAGGTTGGCGTCGAGCGTCTTGGAGCGCATCAGGCGATCTTCGAACGCGGAGCCGAGCCACATCGCGACGATCATCGTGACGCCTACCCACAGCAGGCCGGTGACGAGCGAGAGCAGCGTCAGATGCGCGTTGGCGATCCGGAAACGCACGCTGCCCATCCACGCGATGACGTCCTCCTGAATGCCCATCACGGTAAGCACCATGCACAGCCAGACGACCGCCGATACGACCTTCTCGACGAGAAACAGCCACGGATGGACCTCGCCGTCCCGGCTGAAAACGCGTCGCGCGATGAAAAAAACGATGTAGATCACGCCGATGCCGAAGAGCGGCACGAGCGCGAGATCGAGCAGCGCGGTGTGCATGAACTGGCCGGCGATCGCCCGCGCAAGCCACACCAGCGCCGCGCCGATCAGCGGGAAAGCCGCGCGGTTCAGGCTTTCCGCGCCGAATTGCAAGCTCTGGTATCGCGACTGCCGGCGCGCCTCCAGCGTGCGGCGCAACAGCCCCGCCAGCAGCCAGGCGATGGCGAGCGCCGCGAGCAGGATGCCGGTCTGCCACAGCATCACGGGCCGGCCGAAGTCGCGCGCGAAGTCGCCGAACAGGTGGGAGAAAATGCGGTTTTCCATGATGTCGCCGAAATCGCCGGCACGCCGCGTTCGTCAGGAACCCGCGCGCGCCGGCCGAAGTCCGCTGCCCTCAGTTCTGGCGTTCCAGAACGGCGGCGAAGAAGCCGTCGGTCGCGTGACGGTGTGGCCACAGCGACAGGTAGTCGCCCATTTCGAGCTCGATGCGCTGCTCGGCCAGCACATCGCGTGCGGGCACCAGCGCGAAGTCCGGATGATTGGCAAGGAACTGCTGCACCACCGCCTCGTTTTCCGCTTCGAGAATCGAGCAGGTGGCATAGACGAGCCGGCCGCCCTTCTTCACCAGACGTGCCGCGCTCGCCAGAATCGACGCCTGCTTCGGCGCCAGCTCGGCGACCGATTCCGGCGATTGGCGCCACTTCAGATCGGGATTGCGGCGCAGCGTGCCCAAGCCGCTGCACGGCGCGTCAACCAGCACCCGGTCGATTTTGCCTGCGAGACGCTTGATCTTGGTGTCGTGCTCGCTGTCGATCAAGACCGGATTGACGTTCGATAGTCCGCTGCGCGCAAGGCGCGGCTTGAGCTTGGCCAGACGCCGCTCGGAGATGTCGAACGCATATAGACGCCCGGTGGAGCGCATTGCCGCGCCCAGCGCCAGCGTCTTGCCGCCCGCGCCCGCGCAGAAGTCGACGATCATCTCGCCGCGTTTGGGTGCGACCAGCGAGCACAGCAACTGGCTGCCCTCGTCCTGCACTTCGAGCCAGCCTTGCTGGAACGCGTCCAGCTTGGTGAGCGGCGGCTTGCCGACCACCCGCACGCCGAACGGCGCAAACGGTGTCGCGCCCGCCTCGATGCCGGCCTTCGACAGCGCGTCGAGCACGGCATCGCGGCTCGCCTTGATGGGGTTCGCACGCAGGTCCAGCGGCGCCGGGTAGTTGAGCGCGGCGGCCAGTTGCGCCAGTTCCGCCGCTTCGAACCGCTTGCTCAGCGCCTGATAGATCCAGTCGGGCAGATTCAGCCGGGTGCGCAGCGGCAGATTCTCCGGGTCGATCATCGCGACGTGTTCGAGCCACTTCGACTCCGCGTCGGACACGAATGGCTTGAGCGCCGAGCGCCCCGCCGTCTGCATCAGGCCGAGCAAGGCCATGCGGCGCGCCGGGCTCCCCGCGCCGCCTTCGGCGAGGTGGGCGAATTCCATCCGGCGGCGCAACACCGCGAACACCGCCTCGGCGATCACGCCGCGCTCGCCGTGGCCGAGCTTCGGATGCGCGCGGAAGAACCGGCTGGTGGTGGCGTCGGCGGGGCCGTTCAGCCTCAGGACTTCAGCCAGCAAAGTCTCGGTTTGTCCAATCAGAAAACCATGCAATCTCATGCGCCCTCTCCGGCGGTATGACCGGCAAAGAGCCATTGCGGCTCTGGCGGCGTAAGCGTGACACGCAGCCCGTCGAGCGCAAGACGCCCTTCGACGAACCAGCGCACCGCGCGTGGATAAATGATGTGTTCGGTTGCCAGCACGCGTTCGGCGAGCGTGGCGGGGGTGTCGCCGGTTTCGACGGGGACGGCCGCCTGCGCGACGATCGGCCCATGATCCAGCCGGGACGTGACGAAATGCACCGACGCGCCGTGCAGCCGCACGCCCGCGTCGAGTGCCTGCTGATGCGTTTTGAGGCCCGGAAAGCTCGGCAGCAGCGACGGGTGCACGTTCAGCATGCGCCCGGCGTAACGGTCGACGAAACCGGCCGTGAGCACGCGCATGAAGCCGGCGAGCACCACCAGGTCCGGCGCGAAGCCGTCGATTTCTCGTGCGAGCGCGGCGTCGAAGCTGGCGCGCTCGGGAAACTCGCGGTGATCGACCACCGCGGTGGCAATGCCATGCGACGCCGCGAACGCAAGGCCCGCGGCATCAGGACGGTTGGCAATCACGGCGGCGACTTGCGCCGGCCAGCCTTCGTCCGAGCAGGCCCGGACAATGGCTTCCATGTTGCTTCCCCGCCCCGAAATCAGGATGACGAGTTTTTTCATGCGCGGATTTTATCATTCGGCAACATGCGCACCGCCACGCGCCGCCGTCGACTGCGCCGAGCGTTTATAATCATTTGTTTTGCGGCATCCCGGCCGCCCTACTACAACCCGCTATCGTGAGAGTTTTCCGCGGTCTTCCCAATGCCGAAAGCCGTGCGCCCTGCGCACTGACCATCGGCAACTTCGACGGTGTCCACCGCGGCCATCAGGCTCTGCTCGCGCACGTGCGCGCGGCCGCCGACGCACGAAGGGTACCCGTCTGCGTGATGACCTTCGAGCCGCACCCGCGCGAATTCTTCAATCCGGCCGGCGCGCCGCCGCGCATCGCGATGCTGCGCGACAAGCTGGAGGCGCTGCGCACCAACGGCGTCGACCGGGTGGTGGTGGAGCACTTCAATCACACGTTCGCGAGCCAGTCCCCGGACGCGTTCGTCGAGCGGATCATCGTGAACGGGTTGCACGCGCGCTGGGTGATGATCGGCGACGACTTTCGCTACGGCGCTAAACGCGCGGGCGACTTCGCGTCGCTACGCGCCGCGGGCCAGCGATACGGTTTCGAGGTCGAGCAGATGGCCACGGTCGCCGATCCGTCGGGCGCGCGCATTTCCAGCTCGGGCGTGCGCGCGGCGCTGGTGGCGGGCGACCTGGACGCGGCGCGTGCCGCGTTGGGCCGCGCCTACGTGATCAGCGGCCATGTGGTGCATGGCATGAAGCTCGGCCGCGATCTCGGTTTTCCCACGCTCAATCTGCCGATCGCCCATAAGCGTCCGGCGCTCGCCGGCATCTTCGTCGTGCAGGTGCACGGCGTGGCGGACCAACCGCTGCCGGGTGTGGCAAGCCTCGGGCTGCGCCCCACCGTCGACGATTCCGGCCGCGTGCTGCTGGAAGTGCACCTGCTGGACTGGCATGGCGACGCGTATGGCAAACTCGTGCGCGTCGAATTTCTGAAGAAGCTGCGCGACGAGGAGAAGTACGTCGACCTCGAAACGCTGACCGCCGCCATCGCACGCGACGTCGCCAATGCGCGCGCGTGGTTCGCGGCCGTCGGCGCCGGCACGCCGGGCAGCCGCTCCACCGGTTTCGCCACCTCGGCCACCGACCGAATTAGATAGCCGGCGCGGTGCGCGCGGGCGTTTGCACCGCGGGTACCATCGCTGCGCGCCTCGAAAGGCGTCCGTGAATCACGGCATTGCCTGCCGGGCGCGCCCATCAACGCCCTCGCGCATCGCGCGCAACCCGCGCCCCACTGCGCACAGAACGAATTCACCGCGACCACATCATGAGCAACAAGAAAGCCGATTCGAAACCGCAGTCACGCTACCCGGTGAACCTGCTCGACACGCCGTTCCCGATGCGCGGCGACCTGCCCAAACGCGAGCCGCAATGGGTGAAGGAGTGGCAGGAACGCAAGGTCTACGAGAAAATCCGCGCCGCCTCGAAAGGCCGCAAGAAGTTCATCCTGCACGACGGCCCGCCGTATGCGAACGGTGACATCCACCTCGGGCACGCGGTCAACAAGATTCTCAAGGACATGATCGTCAAGGCGCGCAATCTGGCGGGCTTCGACGCGGTCTACGTACCCGGCTGGGACTGTCACGGCATGCCGATCGAAATCCAGATCGAAAAGCAGTTCGGCAAGTCGCTGCCAGCGGCCGAAGTCATGCAGAAGGCGCGGGCCTACGCGAGCGAACAGATCGAGAAGCAGAAGGTCGGCTTCCGCCGTCTGGGCGTGCTGGGCGACTGGGACGACCCGTACAAAACGATGAACTTCACGAACGAAGCCGGCGAAATCCGCGCGCTCGCGAAGATCATGGAAAAGGGCTACGTGTTCCGCGGGTTGAAGCCGGTCAACTGGTGTTTCGACTGCGGTTCGGCGCTCGCCGAAGCGGAAGTCGAGTACAAGGACAAGACCGACCCGACCATCGACGTGCTGTTCAGCTTCGCCGAGCCGGAGAAGACCGCGCAGGCGTTCGGGCTCAATGCGCTGCCGCGCAACGAAGGCGGCATCGTGATCTGGACCACCACGCCGTGGACCATCCCCGCCAACCAGGCGCTGAACCTGCATCCGGAAATCGTCTACGCGCTGGTCGATACGCCGCGCGGCCTGCTGATTCTCGCCCAGGAGCGCGTTCAAGCGTGCCTGAAGCAATACCGGCTGGACGGCACGATCATCGCCACGACGTCGGGCGAGAAGCTCGTCAACCTGCGGTTTCACCATCCGCTCGCGTCCGCCCACCCGGCCTACAAGCGCACCGCGCCGGTCTATCTCGGCGACTATGTGACGACCGAAACGGGTACCGGCATCGTGCACTCGTCGCCGGCGTATGGCGTGGAAGACTTCGTGTCCTGCAAGGCGCACGGCATGGCCGACTCCGACATCATCAACCCGGTGATGGGCGACGGCCGCTACATCGAATCGCTCGCGCTATTCGGCGGACTGTCCATCTGGGCGGCCAATCCGCAGATCGTCGAAGCGCTGCAAGGCGCCGGCTCGCTGCTCTATACCGAGAAATACACGCACAGCTACATGCACTGCTGGCGCCACAAGACGCCGATCATTTATCGCGCGACGTCACAATGGTTCGCCGGCATGGACATAAAGCCGAACGACACCGACAAGACCCTGCGCGAGACCGCGCTCGAAGGCATCGACAACACGGCGTTCTATCCGGCGTGGGGCAAGCAGCGGCTCTTCAGCATGATCGCCAACCGCCCGGACTGGACGCTGTCGCGCCAGCGCCAATGGGGCGTGCCGATGGCGTTTTTCGTGCACAAGGAAACCGGCGAGCTGCATCCGCGCACGCTCGAATTGCTCGAACAGGTGGCGCAACGCGTCGAGCAGGCTGGCATTGAAGCGTGGCAATCGCTCGACCCGCGCGAGCTGCTGGGCGACGACGCCAACATGTACGAAAAGAACCGCGACACGCTCGACGTGTGGTTCGACTCCGGCACCACGCACTGGCATGTGCTGCGCGGCTCGCACAAGGATGAACTGCAATTTCCGGCCGACCTGTATCTGGAAGGCTCGGACCAGCACCGCGGCTGGTTCCATTCGTCGCTGCTGACCGCTTCCATGCTCGACGGCCGCCCGCCGTACAACGCGCTGCTCACGCACGGCTTCACCGTCGACGGCGAAGGCCGCAAGATGAGCAAGTCGCTCGGCAACGGCATCGACCCACATGAAGTGGCGAACCGCCTCGGCGCGGAGATCATCCGCCTGTGGATCGCGTCGACCGATTACTCGGGCGAACTCGCGATCTCCGAGGAAATCCTCAAGCGCGTCACCGAAGGCTATCGCCGCATTCGCAACACGCTGCGCTTCCTGCTCGCGAACCTGTCGGACTTCGACTTCGCGAAGGACGCGCGTCCGGTCGAAGACTGGCTCGAAATCGACCGCTACGCGGTGGCGCTGTCGGCGAATCTGCAAAACGAGATCCTGTCGCACTACGAGAAGTTCGAGTTCCACCCGGTGGTCGCCAAGCTGCAAACGTTCTGCTCGGAAGACCTCGGCGGCTTTTATCTGGACGTGCTGAAAGACCGCCTGTACACCACCGCGGCAGACTCGGTCGCGCGCCGTTCGGCGCAGACCGCGCTGTACCACATCGCGAACGGGCTGCTGCGCTTGATGGCGCCGTTCCTGTCGTTCACCGCGGAAGAAGCGTGGAAGGTATTCCAGCCGGGCCGCGAAACCATTTTCACCGAGACGTATCACGTGTTCCCGGACGTGCCGCAGGCGGGCGCGCTGCTCGACAAATGGACGCTGCTGCGCGCCGTTCGCGGCGACGTGACCAAGGCGCTGGAAGAAGCGCGCGTCGTGAATCTGATCGGTTCGTCGTTGCAGGCGGAAGTGGAAGTTCGCGCGAGTGGCGCGCGTTACGACGCGCTCGCCAGCCTCGGCGACGACCTCAAGTTCGTGCTGATCACGTCGGCCGCAAACGTCGTGAAGGTCGACGCCGAAGCGGACGCGGGCGTCGAAGTGATCGCCTCGAAGCACCCGAAGTGCGAGCGCTGCTGGCACTACCGGGCGGACGTCGGCGCGGACGCGGAACACCCCACGCTGTGCGGGCGCTGCGTGAGCAACCTGTTCGGCAACGGCGAAACGAGGAGCGCGGCATAATGGCGAGAAGCATGTCGAAAACGTCCGCCGGCAGCGGTTCGCTGGCGCCCTGGCTGGGCATCGCGCTGGTCGTCATCCTGTTCGACCAGTTGACGAAAATCGCGGTTCAGAAGGTGTTCGCGTACGGCGTTGCGCACCAGGTCGCGCCGTTTTTCAACCTGGTCGTCGTGTACAACCGGGGCGCCGCGTTCAGCTTCCTGGCGATGGCCGGCGGATGGCAACGCTGGGCGTTCACCGCGCTCGGCGTGGTGGCCGCGCTGGTCATCTGCTATCTGCTGCGGCGCCATAGCGGGCAGAAGATGTTCTGCACGGCACTGTCGCTGATTCTCGGGGGCGCGCTCGGCAACGTGATCGACCGGCTCGCGTACGGGCACGTGATCGACTTCCTCGACTTCCACGTGCGCGCGTGGCACTGGCCGGCGTTCAATCTCGCCGACAGCGCCATCACGATCGGCGCGATCCTGCTCGTGCTCGACGAACTGCGGCGCGTGCGCGCGTCGCGCTGACGCGGCTCAGGCAAGCGCTCGGGTCCGCGCTTGCGTCCGGTTTGAAAGACGCGGCCGGGCTGCAACGCCCCGCCCTGCCGCCCGCCACCACGCTTAGTCGGAGGCTTTCGTTGGCAACCGCAGAACTCGCAGGGAAACATCTCGTCCTCGGCATGACGGGCGGGATCGCCTGCTACAAGATCGCCGAACTCACGCGTCTGCTGACTAAGGCCGGCGCGACCGTGCAGGTTGTCATGACCGAAGCGGCCACCCAGTTCATTACACCCGTCACCATGCAGGCGCTCTCGGGCCGTCCGGTCTACACGAGCCAGTGGGACGCGCGCGTGGCGAACAACATGGCGCACATCGATCTGTCGCGCGAAGCGGACGCGATCGTGATCGCCCCCGCTTCAACCAACTTCCTCGCCAGACTCGCGCACGGCATGGCCGACGACCTGCTGTCCACACTGTGCGTCGCGCGCGATTGTCCGCTCCTGGTCGTCCCGGCGATGAACCGGCAGATGTGGCAGAACCCGGCGACGCAGCGTAACGTCGCACAACTGCGCGCGGACGGCGTCGAAGTGCTGGGCCCCGACTCGGGCCCGCAGGCGTGCGGTGAGATCGGCGACGGACGCATGCTCGAAGCCGCGGCCACGTACGAAGCGATCGCGTCGTTTTTCTCGCCGAAGATCCTGGCGGGCCGGCGCGTGATGCTGACGGCGGGACCGACCTTCGAACCGCTCGACCCGGTGCGCGGCATCACCAACCGCTCCAGCGGCAAAATGGGTTTCGCGCTGGCCCGCGCAGCCCAACAGGCCGGCGCCGAAGTGCATCTGGTGGCGGGCCCCGTCGCGTTGGAAACGCCGTGGGGTGTATTCCGCGAGAACGTGCAAACCGCGCAGCAGATGCATGACGCCGTGATGCGCTCGGTGGCGGACGCCGATATCTTTATCGGCGTGGCCGCGGTGGCCGACTGGCGGGTCGATCACGCGAGCGAGCACAAGATCAAGAAGACCGCCGACCAGACGTTGCCAAGCTTCGACTTCGTCGAAAATCCGGACATTCTGGCCTCGGTGGCGAACCTGCCGCACCCACCGTTCGCGGTCGGCTTCGCCGCGGAAAGCGGTAATCTCGAAGTGCATGGCGAACAAAAACGGGTGCGCAAGAACGTGCCGCTGCTAATCGGCAATCTCGGCCCGCTCACGTTCGGTCTCGACGACAACGAAGTGATTTTGTTCGAGGCCAGTGGCGCAACGAAGCTGCCACGCGCGGACAAACTGACGCTCGCACGGGCGCTAATCGCGGAAATCGCGAAGCGTCTGCCCGACACGAGCCTGATTCGCTGACCTGGACCGGCGTATCGACGTAGGCGCCGGGCGTCGCTCTGACGAAGGGAATCATCTGGAGCCCTACTGACATGACGCTACTTTCCGTGCTGGATCAAACGCCTGTGATCTCAGGCTGCTCGGTGGCGGACGCGCTTGCCGCTACCGTCGAGCTCGCGCAACTCGCCGACGACCTCGGCTATACGCGCTACTGGTGCGCGGAGCATCACGGCTTGCGCGGCGTCGCCAATCCGGCCCCCGAGGTCATGCTCGCGCGGCTTGGCAGTCTGACGCAGCGCATTCGCCTCGGTTCCGGCGGTGTGATGCTGCCGTACTACAGCCCATTCAAACTCGCCGAGCAGTTCATGATGCTGGAGGCACTCTTCCCCGGCCGGATCGATCTGGGCGTGGGGCGCGCGCCAGGCGGCGACATGCGCACGGCGCAAGCGGTCGCCGCCGGCGAGTACAATCGCGGCGACGTTTTTCCGCAGCAGGTGGCCGATCTGCTCGGCCTGATGCATGGCACGCTGCCTGACGGTCACCTGGCGCAAGGCGTGCTGCTGCAACCGCAGATCGACACGCGGCCGAAACTGTGGATGCTCGGCTCCAGCGAATTCGGCGGGCTGCTCGCGGCGCAACTCGGCCTGCCGTTCTCCTTCGCGCATTTCATCAACCCGCATTTCGGCGCGCGAGTTGCGCTCGCTTATCGCGAGCGCTTCCAGCCGGGCCCGGAAGCGGCGCAGCCGTACCTGGCCGCCGCCGTCTTCGTGATCTGCGCGGATACCGAGCAGGAAGCCGCCGACCTGGAAAAAGCCGTCGACCTGCGACGCGTGCAAATGGCGTACGGCCTGAACGAACCGATTCCGACCGTTGAACAAGGCATCGCGCAGGAGTACGGCGAGCGCGAACAGCTGGTGATCGACCGGGAAAAGCAGCGCAGCATCATCGGCACGCCGCAGTCCGTTACCGAACGGCTCCATGCGCTGCAGGAACAGTTCAAGGCCGACGAGCTGATCGTGCTCACGGTCGCGGGCAGCTATCGCGCCCGCAGGCGCTCCTATGAACTACTCGCCGACGCGTTTGAGCTCGGCTCCAACACCCCACCCTAACCTCACTTCCATCTGCATGAAACTCGACCTGAAGATTCTCGATGCGCGCATGCGCGAGCAACTCCCGGCCTACGCCACGACCGGCAGCGCGGGTCTGGACCTGCGCGCCTGTCTCGACGAACCGTTGACGCTCAAGCCCGGCGACACCGCGCTGGTGCCGACCGGCCTCGCGATTCACGTCGCCGACCCCGGCTACGCGGCGCTCATCCTGCCTCGTTCGGGATTGGGCCATAAGCATGGGATCGTGCTGGGTAATCTGGTCGGGCTCATCGACTCGGATTACCAAGGTCAACTAATGATTTCCACGTGGAATCGCGGCGAAACGACTTTCGTGCTGAACCCGATGGAGCGTCTCGCGCAACTGGTCATCGTGCCGGTCGTGCAAGCGGAGTTCAACATAGTCGACGACTTCGAGCAGACTGAGCGCGGCGCGGGGGGCTTCGGCAGCACCGGCAAGCATTGATCCGATCGCGATTGCCCCGGTCCGCCCGGCATGGACCGAGACGATCAGCGCGCCAAAGCCAGAACGCCAAAAGCAGAACGGCGCGGATTGCCCCCGCGCCGTTCTGCTTTCACATTAAGCTACAAGCGAACCCCGTGCATACTCCGCTTGTTAGCCCGCTTTACTCCACTTCCACCGCTTCCGGATTCGGATTGCGCGGCGCGGGATGCTCGTCGAAGGTCAACTGCACCTTGTCTTCCGCGTCCACGTCGACCGATACGCGGCCGCCGCTCATCAGCTTGCCGAACAGCAGTTCGTCGGCCAGCGCGCGACGGATCGTGTCCTGGATCAGACGCTGCATCGGCCGCGCGCCCATCAACGGATCGAAACCGTGCTTGGCCAGATGCTTGCGCAACGCGTCGGTGAAGAGCGCATCGACCTTCTTCTCATGCAGCTGATCTTCCAGCTGCATCAAGAACTTGTCGACCACGCGCATGATGATTTCTTCATCAAGCGAACGGAAGCTGATCGTTGCGTCCAGACGGTTACGGAACTCAGGCGTGAACATGCGCTTGATGTCGACCATCTCGTCGCCGGCTTCCCGGCGGTTCGTGAAGCCGATCACCGACTTGCCCATCGCTTCGGCGCCCGCATTCGTCGTCATGATGATGATGACGTTGCGGAAGTCCGCTTTGCGGCCGTTGTTGTCCGTCAGCGTGCCGTGGTCCATGACCTGCAGCAGCACGTTGTAAATGTCCGGATGCGCCTTCTCGATTTCGTCGAGCAACAGCACGCAATGCGGCTTCTTCGTGACGGCCTCGGTCAGCAAACCGCCCTGGTCGAAACCGACATAGCCCGGCGGCGCGCCGATCAACCGGCTGACCGCATGACGCTCCATGTATTCCGACATATCGAAGCGGGTCAGCTCGATGCCGAGCGTGAACGCAAGCTGCTTGGCCACTTCCGTCTTGCCGACGCCCGTGGGACCGGAGAACAGGAACGCGCCAATCGGCTTGTCGAGCTTGCCGAGGCCCGCACGCGCCATCTTGATCGCGGCCGACAGTGCGTCGATGGCCGGGTCTTGCCCGAACACCACGCTCTTCAGGTCGCGGTCGAGCGTCTGCAGCTTGCTGCGATCGTCTTGCGACACGCTCTGCGGCGGGACACGGGCGATCTTCGAGATGATTTCCTCGATCTCGTTCTTGCCGATCGTCTTCTTCTGCTTCGACTTCGGCAAGATGCGTTGCGCCGCGCCCGCTTCGTCGATCACGTCGATCGCCTTGTCCGGCAGATGACGATCCGTGATGAAGCGCGCCGACAGCTCAGCCGCCGCCGACAGCGCGCCCGACGAATACTTCACGCCGTGATGTTCTTCGAAACGCGACTTCAGGCCGCGCAGGATCGCTACCGTCTGCTCGACGGTCGGCTCGGTCACGTCGACCTTCTGGAAACGACGCGACAGCGCCGCGTCTTTTTCGAAGATGCCGCGATATTCGGTGAACGTGGTTGCGCCGATGCACTTGAGCGTGCCCGACGACAACGCCGGCTTCAGCAGGTTCGACGCGTCCAGCGTCCCACCCGATGCGGCGCCCGCGCCGATCAGCGTATGGATTTCGTCGATGAACAGGATCGCGTGCGGACGTTCCTTCAATTCCTTGAGGACCGTCTTCAGGCGTTGTTCGAAATCGCCGCGATACTTGGTGCCGGCGAGCAGCGCGCCCATGTCGAGCGAATACACCTGCGCATCCGCGAGGATGTCTGGCACTTCGCCGCGCGTAATGCGCCACGCGAGCCCCTCGGCGATCGCCGTCTTGCCGACGCCGGCCTCACCGACCAGCAGCGGGTTGTTCTTGCGGCGGCGGCACAGCACCTGGACCACGCGCTCGACTTCCGACTCGCGCCCGATCAGCGGATCGATGCGGCCGTCTTTCGCCATCTGATTCAGGTTCTGCGTGAACTGGGCGAGCGGCGTTTCCTTCTGCGCAGCGGCCTCGTCGGACTCGGCGTTTGCGTCGCTCGCTTTCGCGGCGTCCGTGCTGCTCGTCTTGGCGATGCCGTGCGAGATGAAATTCACTACGTCCAGCCGAGTGACGCCCTGCTGCTGCAGGTAGTACACCGCATGCGAGTCCTTCTCGCCGAAGATCGCGACCAGCACATTCGCGCCGGTCACTTCCTTCTTGCCATTCGAGGTGGACTGCACATGCATGATCGCACGCTGGATCACACGCTGGAAACCCAGCGTGGGCTGCGTGTCGACGTCATCCGTGCCAGGCACGGTTGGCGTGTTGTCATGAATGAAGTTGCGCAGGTTCTGGCGCAGATCCTCGATATTGGCCGCGCATGCACGCAACACCTCAGCCGCTGTCGGATTGTCCAACAGTGCCAGCAAAAGGTGTTCGACCGTTATGAACTCGTGCCGCGCCTGGCGTGCTTCCATGAACGCCATGTGCAGGCTGACTTCCAGTTCCTGGGCAATCATGCTTCCTCCATCACACACTGCAGCGGATGCCCGGCCTGCCGTGCGTGGGTAACGACTTGCTCGACTTTGGTCGACGCGATGTCCCGCGTATAGACCCCACAAACTCCCCTGCCCTCGCGATGCACCTTCAACATCACCTGCGTTGCGGTTTCACGATCTTTATTGAAATATTCCTGCACGATCATCACGACAAATTCCATTGGCGTGAAGTCGTCATTCAGCAGCACCACCTTGTACATGGACGGCGGCTTGAGCTTCTTCTCCTGCCGCTCCAGTACGGTGCCGTCCTGCTTGTCCGGGATAATCGCCATACACCCATTCTAAACAACTAGGACAGGCCCGCAATCCTGTCAAAACCCGGCCGCAAGGCCAGTGAGCCCGTTCGCTGCCGCCTGATGGGTATTGGACCCGCCATGCATGCGCGATTCGACGAGCCGATTGCGGAGCCGGCCCCAATCCAGTGATGCAGCGCGGCCGTGTTGCACCGCAGTCGGATCGAGTATCGCACAACCTGCCCGAGCTGGCTGACGGCGGCCACGTTGGTCCTGTTGCCGCCGCGCCCGCCAATCCAGCATGTGAGTGGATTATGCGACTTTTCAAGTGTGCCCGCTTGCGCAACCGCACATAACGGAAGCGGGAAAAACCCTTGGAAAGTGCCGGTTTGCAACGCGACAACGACGTCTCAAAATTTTCTTGACACTCGAATAAAGAGCCCCAACAATCAAGCTGGCACTTTTTTCACTGAGCCATAATTTCGAAAAAATGCCGATGGTGAGCTTGTTAGGAGGCAGCGGCTGCTCGCGCGGTCGTGGAGCTTTTCGAGGGCTCGTGGTCGTGGTAGTGACATGAGTTACAGGGGAAGTTGGAATGGCAACTGGTACGGTCAAATGGTTCAATGACGCAAAAGGTTTCGGATTCATCACGCCCGACGAAGGGGGTGAGGATCTGTTTGCACACTTCTCGGCCATCCAGATGAATGGGTTCAAGACCCTCAAGGAAGGCCAGAAGGTGACCTTCGAGGTCGTGCAAGGCCCCAAAGGCAAACAGGCATCGAACATTCAGGCACCTGCCTGAGGCGGTTCGTTCCCGTCGTTTGAAACCCGGCTTTGCGCCGGGTTTCTTTTTTGCCCCGAGCAAATCCCAAATATCGGGCATTTGGGCGCGCAAAAAAACCCGGACACCTTCGCGGCGCCGGGTGTTCGATGCGATTCGGGTCACCCGCTTCGCATCGCTGTATAGCTTCGTTCTACATATTCTCGATCAGCACCTGTCCGAAGCCTGAGCAGGAGACCTGCGTCGCACCTTCCATCAGCCGAGCGAAGTCGTAGGTGACGCGTTTTTGCAGGATCGATTTTTCCATGGACGCGATGATCAAGTCCGCTGCCTCGGTCCAGCCCAAGTGACGCAGCATCATTTCCGCTGAGAGAATCTCCGAGCCCGGATTCACATAGTCCTTGCCGGCGTACTTCGGCGCGGTGCCGTGCGTCGCTTCGAACATTGCGACCGAGTCCGACATGTTCGCGCCCGGCGCGATCCCGATGCCACCGACCTGCGCGGCCAGCGCATCCGACACATAGTCGCCGTTCAGGTTCAGCGTGGCGATCACGTCGTACTCAGCCGGGCGCAGCAGGATCTGTTGCAGGAACGCGTCCGCGATCACGTCCTTCACCACGATCTCGCCACCCGTCTTGGGATTCTTCACTTTCATCCACGGACCACCGTCGATCAGTTCCGCGCTGAACTCCTTCTGTGCCAGTGCATAGCCGTAGTCGCGGAACGCGCCTTCGGTGTACTTCATGATGTTGCCCTTGTGCACCAGCGTGACCGAGCGGCGGTCGTTGTCGATCGCATACTGGATCGCCTTGCGCACCAGACGCTCCGTGCCTTCGCGCGACACCGGCTTGATGCCGATTCCCGACGACTCCGGGAAGCGGATCTTCTTCACGCCCATCTCCTCCCGCAGAAACTTGATGACCTTCTTTGCCTGCTCGGATTCGGCGGGCCATTCGATGCCCGCATAGATGTCTTCCGAGTTCTCGCGGAAGATCACCATATTGGTCTTCTCGGGCTCGCGCACCGGCGAAGGCACGCCCTTGAAATACCGCACCGGCCGCAAGCACACATACAGGTCGAGTTCCTGGCGCAGCGCGACGTTCAGCGAACGGATGCCGCCGCCGACCGGCGTGGTGAGCGGCCCCTTGATCGACACGACGTATTCCTTGAGCACCTGCAGCGTTTCGTCCGGCAGCCACACGTCCGGGCCGTACACCCTCGTGGATTTTTCGCCCGCGTAGATCTCCATCCAGTGGATCTGCTTCTTGCCCGCGTAGGCTTTCTCCACCGCCGCATCGACGACCTTGATCATGACCGGCGTGATGTCGAGACCCGTGCCGTCGCCTTCGATGAACGGAATGATCGGCTGGTCGGAAACATTGAGCGAGAAGTCGGCGTTGACGGTGATCTTGTCACCGCTGGCAGGAACCTTGATGTGCTGATACGGCATGATCGGACTCCAGTGAAGACTGTGCAGAAAGCAGATGGGAGACTGCGAAAATGGGCGCTCCTCGCCGCGCGCAATGCCGGACGCCGTGCAAGCGGCCTCGCCGCTATTCTAGCCCACGCGCTCACCGCAACGAGGCGGCTACGGCTCGGGGTTTTCCAACGCCCCCGCCTTTCATGTCTTCTATAAGATACTGGAAACTGGAAAGGCGCTTTCGGTTTATGCATTATCATCGCGCCGTTCATCGCTGGCGCGACGGCTTTTTTCCAGCCCCTCGCGACGCTGCAGGCGCGGCCGTGCCCGCGCGACTTTTGTCCTTGTCCCTATGCGCCTTATTGCCCTGAACAAACCGTTCGGCACCATCTGCCAATTTTCGCCGCACGAAACGCGCGCGTCGCTGGCGGACTGGGTCAAGGCGCCGGGCGTCTATCCGGCGGGCCGGCTCGATTCCGACAGCGAGGGCCTGCTCCTCCTCACCGACGACGGCGCGCTGCAGGCCCGCATCGCCGAGCCGCGTCACAAGCTCGTCAAGCGTTACTGGGCGCAAGTGGAAGGCGCGCTCGATCCCGCGACCTTGAAGAAGCTCGCGCGCGGCGTCGATCTCGGCGATTACGTGACACGTCCGTGTCGCGCGGATTACGTCGAACCGACCGACGCGCTGTGGACCCGCACGCCGCCGATTCGCTACCGCGCAGCGATACCGACCACGTGGATCGAGCTGTCGATCACCGAAGGCAAGAACCGTCAAGTGCGCCGCATGACAGCCGCGGTGGGTTTTCCGACGCTGCGTCTGGTGCGCGTAGGCATCGGCGCGCTCGACGTTTTTTCACTCCGGCTTCAGCCGGGAAAGAGCGTCGAGTTGCCATTGAATGCGCCTTGGGACGGTGTCGTCTGAAAACACGCGCGGTCATCGAACATCGTGGGACGTGGCGGCTACTGATTGCGAGCGGGTAGCTAAACCGTTGTATCGGCAAGCCAAATCACGCGTGAAACCATCGCTATAAAGCGTGAAACAAACACGCGTTTGAAGTGCGCTCTCGCGATACACATTTTTTCGAAAAAACGCGTCAACCGCTGCCCAGGCTCACGCGTTATTCGACGCAGATGCCGCCCAAAGCTATCCGGCATTCAGCCTTAAGGGCCTTTGCACAAGCCGTTCGCACGGTGAATGCAGGGAGTCTGAGCGCTACGCAGCCGTATCGGAAATATTTGTTCGAGGCGGCTGTCAACCGAAAGGTGGATGGCACGTTTACCGACATGACTCTACATATAGCCGGGTCATTGGGTTAATTAACTAAAGCTGAGGATTCACAAAATGAACAAACTGATCGCCGCTCTGGTCGCTGGCCTTTTCGCAACGGCAGCATTTGCACAAGCTTCGGCACCGGAAGCAGCTTCGGCAGCTCCCGCAGCAGCAGCGAAGCCGGCAAAGAAGACGACCAAGCACGCTCACAAGAAGTCGCACAAGAAGGCGGCGACTGCTGCTGCAGCTTCGGCAGCATCGGAGTAAGTTCGTTGTAAAAACGCTGTCAGAACTAGCTTCATTGCCGTTCTTACGACGTTGTAAGGCAGATCCCCGCAAGGCGATCTGCCTTTTTGTTTTTGACGCGCTCGCGTAACATTCGCGGGTTCAATTCCCAGCAAGGAGTCATGCCGTGCGATTTCTCATGCGCTCGTTGATTGCGCGTTTCGCCGTTGCCGTTGCGGTGCCGCTCGCCGCATTGTCGTTCGCGGCCAGCACTGCCGCACCGGCTCATGCGCAGCAGATGCCGCCCGGCGCAAAGCAACCCGGCGAATTTCCGCGCGTGAAGCTGACCGCGGGCATGTTCGTGATCGACGCCGCGGTCGCGGCCAACGACGCCGACCGGGAACAAGGTTTGATGTACCGCACGAAACTCGGCCCGAACGAAGGCATGCTGTTCGTGTTCAACGAAAACGCCGGCCATTGCTTCTGGATGAAGAACACATTGATCCCGCTGTCGATCGCGTTCATGCGCGCGGACGGCACGATCACCGACATCGACGAGATGCAGGCCGAGACCACCAACAACCACTGCCCGACGCACAACGGCGTGT
The DNA here is from genome assembly GCF_040812055.1 of Paraburkholderia suaedae. NCBI lineage: Bacteria > Pseudomonadati > Pseudomonadota > Betaproteobacteria > Burkholderiales > Burkholderiaceae > Paraburkholderia > Paraburkholderia suaedae. The sequence continues at coordinate 28,581 of NZ_JBFOAH010000006.1, forward strand.
TCGCGCTGGAGATGCCCAAGGGCTGGTTCGCGTCGAAGGGCATCAAGCCCGGTGTGCAAATCCAGGGCTTGCCAGCCGTTCAGCAATAAGCTGGGCGGTCCGCGGCGAGCCGCGCCGCGGACCGCCGCTTCATTTCGCTCATTTCGAAGCAGCCGGTGACCTCGTCAGGTCAACGGCTTTTTTGTCATTGCCCGTGCCCGTGCCCGGGCGCGCTGCTGTCGCGCGCGGCGCTTGCCGCACTGTCGATGCCAGCGCGCCGAAGCCCCGCCAGCCGGCCTTGACGCCGCCTGGCAAGATTCCTGCAAAAGCCGGGCCGACGCGCTATTCTAGTAGTCTCGCAAAGCAGCACCCAGACTCGCCGGGTAGCACAGACTGCCGTCCGGCAAGCGTTTCAGGCGCGCTATTCCAAGGAGGTTCACGTGCCCCGCAAGACTCCCATCGAGCGCTACCGGAATATCGGCATCAGCGCTCACATCGATGCCGGCAAAACCACCACCACTGAACGCATCCTCTTCTACACCGGCGTGACCCACAAGATCGGCGAGGTTCACGACGGTGCGGCGACGATGGACTGGATGGAACAGGAGCAGGAGCGCGGCATCACCATCACGTCGGCGGCCACCACCGCCTTCTGGAAAGGCATGGCCGGCAACTATCCCGAACATCGGATCAACATCATCGACACCCCCGGCCACGTCGACTTCACGATCGAAGTGGAGCGCTCGATGCGCGTGCTCGACGGCGCGTGCATGGTGTACGACTCGGTCGGCGGCGTGCAGCCGCAGTCGGAAACGGTGTGGCGCCAGGCGAACAAGTACAAGGTGCCGCGCATCGCATTCGTCAACAAGATGGACCGCGTCGGCGCGGACTTCTTTCGCGTGCAGCGGCAGATCGGCGATCGTCTGAAAGGCGTCGCCGTGCCGATCCAGATTCCGATCGGCGCGGAAGACCACTTCCAGGGCGTGGTCGATCTGGTCAAGATGAAGGCGATCTTCTGGGACGAAGAAAACCAGGGCATCAAGTTCGAGTACCGGGAGATTCCGGCGGAACTGGCGGCCAGCGCGAAAGAGTGGCACGACAAGATGGTCGAAGCCGCCGCCGAAGCGAACGAGGAACTGCTGGATAAATACCTGCACGGCCACACGCTGACCGAAGACGAAATCAAGCACGGCATTCGTCTGCGCACCATCGCCAATGAAATCGTGCCGATGCTGTGCGGCAGCGCGTTCAAGAACAAGGGCGTGCAGGCCATGCTCGATGCGGTGATCGACTATCTGCCGTCGCCGCTCGACGTGCCCGCGATCACCGGTCATGACGAGCACGACAACGAGATCGAGCGTCATCCGAAAGACGACGATCCGTTCTCGGCGCTCGCCTTCAAGATCATGACGGACCCGTTCGTCGGCCAGCTGATTTTCTTCCGCGTGTATTCGGGCGTCGTGAATTCGGGCGACACGGTCTACAACGCGATCAAGGAAAAGAAAGAGCGTCTCGGCCGGATCCTGCAGATGCACGCAAACGAGCGCAAGGAAATCAAGGAAGTCTACGCGGGCGACATCGCCGCGGCGGTCGGTCTGAAGGAAGCGACCACGGGTGACACTCTGTGCGACCCGAACCACGTGATCATCCTCGAAAAGATGATTTTCCCGGAGCCAGTGATCTCTCAGGCCGTCGAGCCGAAGACCAAGGTCGACCAGGAAAAGATGGGCATTGCGCTGAACCGTCTCGCGCAGGAAGACCCGTCGTTCCGCGTGCAAACGGATGAGGAATCCGGGCAGACGATCATCTCCGGGATGGGCGAACTGCACCTCGAAATTCTGGTCGACCGGATGAAGCGCGAGTTCGGCGTGGAGGCGACCGTCGGCAAGCCCCAGGTCGCGTATCGCGAGACGGTGCGCACCAAGGTCGAGGACGTCGAAGGCAAGTTCGTCAAGCAGTCGGGCGGACGCGGGCAGTACGGCCACGCGGTGCTCACACTCGAGCCGGCGCCGCAAGGCAAGGGCTACGAGTTCGTCGACGCGATCAAGGGCGGCGTGATTCCGCGCGAATACATCCCGGCGGTCGACAAGGGCATTCAGGAAACGCTGAAGGCCGGCGTGCTGGCGGGCTATCCGGTGGTCGACGTGAAGGTGACGCTGACCTTCGGTTCGTACCACGACGTGGACTCGAACGAGAACGCGTTCCGCATGGCCGGCTCGATGGCGTTCAAGGAAGCGATGCGCAAGGCCAAGCCCGTGCTGCTCGAACCGATGATGGCGGTCGAAGTGGAAACGCCGGAAGACTTCATGGGCAACGTGATGGGCGATCTGTCGAGCCGTCGCGGAATGGTGCAGGGCATGGAAGACATCGCCGGCGGCGGCGGCAAGCTGGTGCGCGCCGAAGTGCCGCTCGCCGAGATGTTCGGCTACTCGACGTCGCTGCGCTCGGCCACACAGGGCCGCGCGACCTATACGATGGAGTTCAAGCACTACGCCGAAACGCCGAACAACGTCGCCGAGGCCGTGATCAACGCGAAGCATAAGTAGAAAGTCAGCGCTGCAATGAACGCGTCGCGGGCCGCATGCGGTCAATGCTGCTCGCGGCCGGCATCGGCAGTTGGCATCACCACTTCGCATCATCACTTCGTCTTGCGACCAGAAGCCCGCTTCCTGTGAGCGGGCTTTTTTTCGTCCGCCCGCGCCGTTCGCACGGCGCGGCCACGCAAGCGTTTTTTGACCGTGCAAAATTGCCGGACGGCATCGCGTCCGTCGACGCAAAAGTTGCGCGCAGGAGCAGACACCATGAGCCAGGATCACGAACACCCGCACTACCGTGCCGAGCACCCGGACGCGCCGGTCGATTGGCGCGAGCACGGTGTGAAAGTCATCAGAGGCGACCAGCTCGATAGCAACACTGCGCAAACGCCAGGCATGAACCGCGCCGCCGCGATCAACGCCGCGCGGGTCGGCGCGCAGAAAATCTGGGCCGGCACCGTGACGATCCATCCGAACGCGAAGACCGGCGCGCATCATCACGGTGCGCTGGAAAGTGTGATTTACGTGGTGCGCGGCCAGGCTCGCATGCGTTGGGGCGAACATTTGGAGTTCACGGCTGAAGCCGGCCCGGGCGACTTCATTTTCGTGCCGCCGTACGTGCCGCATCAGGAAATCAACGCGAGTACCGACGACCCACTCGAATGCGTGCTGGTGCGCAGCGACAACGAAGCCGTGGTCGTCAATCTGAACATCGACGCGGTAGAGGCGCCCGAAACGGTCTACTGGGTCGATCCGATTCACAAGCATCCGCAGGATCACTGACTCCCTACCCGCGACTCATGACGCTGACCGCTTCGCTGCGCCCTCGCCTGCTCTCGCTGTACGCCGTGCTGATCGCCGCCAATCTCGGCGCGTGGGGTTGGGCGCTGATCGCGTTCCGTCATTACCCGCTACTGCTCGGCACCGCGCTGCTCGCGTATGGTTTCGGTCTGCGTCATGCAGTCGACGCGGATCATATCGCGGCGATCGACGCGGTCACGCGCAAGCTGATGCAAACCGGCAAGCGACCGCTCGGCGTGGGGCTTGCCTTTTCGCTCGGACACTCGACCATCGTCATTGCCGCGACGATCGGCATTGCGTGGACCGCGCATTCGCTGCATGGCCGTTTCGAGACCTTCAAGCAAGTGGGCGGCACGTTGGGCACGCTCGTGTCCGCGACTTTTCTGCTGGTGCTCGCGGCCGTCAACCTGGCGATTCTGCGCGACGTGTGGCGCCGCTATGGCCACGTTCACCGCGACGGCGACGTGTGCGCGCACACGGCAGAGCCGATCGCGCCCGCCGGGCTGCTGTCGCGCGCATTGCGGCCGTTGTTCCGCCTCGTCACCAAAAGCTGGCACATGTACCCGGTCGGCGTGCTGTTCGGACTCGGCTTCGATACCGCCACCGAGATCGGCTTGCTGTCGATCGCCGCGTTGCAGGCCGGCAGCGGTTTGCCTCTGTATTCGATTCTCGTGTTCCCCGCCCTGTTCACCGCGGGCATGACGCTGGTCGATTCGACCGACAACGTGTTGATGGTCCACGCGTACGGCTGGGCCATGGACGATCCCAAGCGCAAGCTCTACTACAACGCCAGCATCACGTTCGTGTCGGCGCTGGTGGCGATCGTGATCGGCGGCGTCGAAGCGCTGGGGCTGCTGTCGGACAAGCTCGGTCTGAACGGCGGCCTATGGGATGCGCTCGGGCGCGCGAACGAGCGCTTCGGCGCGTTGGGTTACGCGATCGTCGCGGCTTTCATCGCATGCTGGATCGGCTCCGTGCTGTTGCATCGGTGGCGGCGTCCGGCCGGGTGGCGGTAAAGGCCGATCCTCACACGCGACGCAACCGGTGAAGACCGCGATTCGTCCGCGGCGGCGGCGCCACCGTAGGAGTTGCCGCCGTCGATTCTCGTGACCACCGTTGTGACCGCGATACACAGCGGCTCCTTTATCGGCCATCGGCGAGCCCGCAGCACGCCCGACGCGACGCAGCAGTGATCAATCGCTTACACTGAAACCGCTTCGCACAGGCTTTTGCCTCGATCATCACAGCCGCTTGTCAAAGACTTGCGCCACGCAGCGCATGCGGCGCGACTTGTCAGAACCGGCAACAGAACGGACTGGACTCTCCATCGATGAAAAATCCCGTGGACCGATTTCTCCCACTCGACGCGGCGCGTCACACCGCCGACGCCTACGGCAACCACGCCATCGACGAATTCGTCGCCGGCCGCATCACGCGACGCGAACTGTTGCGGCATGCCAGCGTGATCGGTTTGGCGCTCGCCGGCGGCGGCGTGCTGCTGAATGCGCCGGGGGCGCGGGCGCAAGGCGCGCCCGCCGCATCCGGTCAGACGATCCGCGTCGCGCATCTGACGCCCGCCGGCGCGGTCGATCCGCTCACCGTGACCGATGCCGCCAGCCTCGCGCTCCTGAACCAGACCGGCGAATTCCTGATCGACGACGACGGCGAAAAGCTGATGCTGAAGCCGGCGCTCGCGCTGTCGTGGAAGCCGAACGACAAAGGCGACGTGTGGACCTTCGCGCTGCGCCCCAACGTCAGGTTCCACGACGGCCAGCCGTTCACCGCGAACGACGTGGTGGCGACGTTCGACCGCCTCGCCGATCCCGCAAGCGGTTCGGCGGCGCTTTCGGTGCTCAAGGGTGTGCTGTCCAAAGGGGGCGCAAAACGGGTCGACGATCACACGGTCGCGTTCCATCTGGATGCGCCCAACGGCAACTTCCCGTACTACGTCTCGTCCGACAATTACAACGCGGTGATCCTGCCGGCCAGCTACACGGGCGGTTACGAAAAGACCTTTATCGGCACGGGTCCGTTCAGGTTCGAGAAGTACCAGCCCAAGGTCGGCGCTTCGTTCGTGCGCAATCCCGATTACTGGGGCGAAAAAGCGTTACCGCAACGCGTACAGTTCACGTTCTACGCCGACGAGCAAGCCCAGTTGCTCGCATTGCAAGGCCATCAGGCGGACGTGATGGGCACCTTCACCGTGCAGGGCGGCGCGGGCATTCTCAACAATCCCGACTTCAAGGCGGTTGGGGTGAAGTCGAGCGCGCACCGGCAGATTCACATGCGCAACGACAACCCGCTGTTCAAGGACAAGCGTGTGCGTCAGGCATTGGCGTTGTCGCTCGATCGGGAGGTGCTGGTGCGCGGTCTCTTCAAGGGCCGGGCGCAACTGGGCAACGATAGTCCGTTCGCGCCGGTGTTTCCGTCGTCCGACGCGGGCGTGCAGCAACGCAAGATCGACATCGCGAAGGCGAAGCAGCTGCTCGCCCAGGCGGGCGTGCCGAACGGCTTCGACGTGACGCTGACCACCGAAAAATACATGGAGATTCCCGATCTCGCCGTGCTCGTGCAGAACGCGGCGAAGACGATCGGCGTGCGCATCAATCTCAAGGTCGAGAGCCAGTCGCTGTATTACGGCGCCGGCACGCCGGGCAAATCGGACTGGCTCGACTCGCCGCTCGGCATCACCGACTACGGCCATCGCGGCGTGCCGAACGTGTTCCTGAACGCGACGCTCACCAGCACCGGCACCTGGAACGCGGCGCACTTCAGAAACCCGCAGTACGATCAACTGGTTGCGCAGTTCGTCGCGGCAATCGACCTCGCGTCGCAGAAAAAAATCTCCGCGCAGATCCAGACCTTGCTGCTCGACGAGACACCCATCATCATCCCGTTCTTCTACGATCAGCTGATCGCGATGCGCAAAGGCGTGAACGGCGTGCGCTTCACGGCGCTCGCGCAACTGTATTTCGACCGCGCGGTGCTGAGCGCGTAAGCACCGGCACAGCCTTCGACAGGAGCCTACGATGTCGGCCACGGCGCCTCCTTCCGTCTCCAGCGTATCGAGCGGCAACGCGGGCCGCGTCGCGCGCTTTCTCGGCGCGCGCATGGGTTTGTCGCTGATCACGTTGTGGCTGTTGTCGGTCATCGTGTTCGCGGGCGGCCAGTTGCTGCCCGGCGACATCGGCCGCGCGGTGCTCGGGCCGCTCGCCGATGCGCGCGCGGTCGCCGCGCTCAACCATCAACTCGGCGCCGATCGCCCGCTCCTTACGCAATACGTCGGCTGGATCACGCATTGTCTGCGCGGCGACCTGGGGCTTTCGTATGCATATCGCGAGCCGGTCGCGCCGTTTATCGTCGACGCGCTCGCGCATTCGGCGAAGCTAGGGCTGCTTGCGTTCATCGTGGTGGTGCCGCTCGGCATCGCGGGTGGCGTCTGGTCGGCGATGCACGCGGGGCGCTGGCTCGATCGCACGATCAGCATTGCCGGTTTGTCGGCGACCGTGGTGCCCGAATTCGTTTCCTCGATCGTGCTGATTCTGGTGTTCGGCGTATGGTTGCGCTGGCTGCCGATCGAAGCGGCGTTTGCGCCGGAAGCCGGCACGCTCGAACAGTTGCGGCATCTGATCCTGCCGGTGCTGCCGCTGGTGCTGGTTTTCTTCGGCTACATCGCGCGAATGGCGCGCGCGGGCACCGTCGAGGCGCTCGACTCCGACTACACGCGCACTGCGATCCTCAAGGGTTTGCCGCGCCGCATCGTGATCTGGCGGCACGTGCTGCGCAACGCGCTGCTGCCGACCATCACCGTGGCCGCAACCCAGCTCGGCTATATGATCGGCGGCCTGGTGGTGGTCGAGACGCTGTTTCACTATCAGGGCATCGGCTCGCTCATCTATAACGCCGCCAAGGCAAAGGACTTTCCGATGCTCGAAGCGGGCGTGCTGACAATCGGCGTGGTCTATACGCTCGCCAATCTCGTCGCCGATGCGCTGCACGTGCTGCTCAATCCGCGGCTGCGAATCAGGAGCGCGGAATGAGCAGCGTCGTTCCGCCGACTCAGCCTTCGTCTGCGGTGCCGCGCTCCGAGCCGCGCTTCCAGGTGCTGCGCGAGTTGTTGCGCTCGCCGACTTTCGTGGTGGGCGCGATCATCGTCGCATGGTGGGTAGTGTGCGCGCTCGCCGGTCCATGGATCGTGCACGCCGACCCCTATGCGTCCGACCCGCTCAATTCGCTGCTGCCGCCCGATCGCGCGCATTGGTTCGGCACCGACCAGCTCGGCCGCGACGTGTTCTCGCGCGTGATCGTCGGCGCGCGCGACATCCTCACCATCGCGCCGCTCGCGACTTTGCTGGGCACGGTGGCGGGCACGGCGCTCGGTTTGATCGTCGGCTACTTCGAGGGCTGGGTGGACAACGTGGTGGGCCGTGGGATCGACGCCGTGCTGGCGCTGCCGCTCGTGATCGTCGCACTGCTCGCGCTGGCCGCCGTCGGCGCATCGAACCTGACCGTGATCCTCGTGATCGGCATCACCTTCACGCCGATCACCGCCCGCACCGTACGTGCTGCAGTGTTCGCCGAACGGCATCTGGACTACGTGGCGGCCGCGCAACTGCGCGGCGAACGCGCGCCCTACATCATGTTCGTCGAGATCCTGCCGAACGTGCTGCCGCCGATCATCGTCGAGGCAACCGTGCGGCTCGGCTACGCGATCTTCGCGGTCGCCACGCTATCGTTTCTGGGCTTCGGCATTCAGCCGCCGTCGGCCGACTGGGGTCTCGCGCTGTCCGAGTCGTACACGCTGATCGCGGGCGGCGCATGGTGGACCGTCGTGTTCGCGGCCGGTGCGATCGCGTCGCTGGTGGTCGGCGTGAACCTGATCGCCGACAGCATGCAAGGACTGCTCGACCGATGAGCGTCGCCCCGCCCACCCCCGCCGCCCCGTTCGCCGCGTTCGACGTGTCGAAGAGCGACCGCACGGACGCGCTGACGGTCGTCGGCCTGACGGTCACCTACCGGATCCGCGGACGCGACCGCGAAGTGCTGCAGGACGTATCGTTTCGCGTGCGGCGCGGCGAGGCATACGGACTCGTCGGCGAATCGGGCTGCGGCAAGACGACGGTCGCAATGGCGGCGCTGCGCTATCTGCCGCGCAACGGCAAGCTGAAGGCGGGCAGGATCGTGATCTCCGGCGCGGACGTCCAGAAGCTCGACGCCGATGCGTTGCGCCAGCTGCGCGCGAACACCGTGTCGATGGTCTATCAGGACCCGGCGCGCGCACTCAATCCGTCGCTGACCATCGCGCGGCAAGTGTCCGAAGCCTTCGAAGCCGCCGGCGCCGCGCGAGACGATGCGCTGCGGCGCACGCGGCAAATGCTCGAACGCGTGCGGATCGCGTCAGCCCAACGCGTAATGGATAGTTATCCTCACCAATTATCCGGCGGCATGCAGCAGCGCGTGGTGATCGCGATGGCGCTCGCGTCGAACCCCGCACTGCTGATTCTCGACGAACCGACCACCGGCCTCGACGCCACCGTCGAAGCGGAAGTCCTCGACCTCATCGCGCAGTTGCGCGAAGAACTCGGCACCGCCGTGCTCTTCATCAGCCACAACCTCGCGGTGATCGGGCGGATGTGCGAGCGCGTCGGCGTGCTTTACGCGGGCAAGCTCGTCGAGGAAGGCTCGACCGACGACGTGTTCACGCGGCCGCGTCATCCCTACACGGTCGGTTTGTTGCGCTGCCTGCCCACGGCGGGGCGCAACAAGGACAGCGGACGGCTCGATACGATCGCAGGCGGCCTGCCGCAGCCGGGCTCGGTCACGCAGGGCTGCATTTACGCGGACCGCTGCCGTCTCGCCGACGACCGCTGCCGCCGCGAAGCGCCGCCGCCGTACCGGTTGATCGCCGGGCACGGCGAGCAGATGTCGCGCTGCCATCACCATGAGCGGGCGATCGAGTTGCCGCGCGCGACTGCGCAAGCGTTGGCCGATCATCAGCACGCCTCGGGCGACGACTCGCCTGCAACGCCCGTGCTGCGCGCGCGCAAACTGTCGAAGACTTTCCACGTATCGGGCGCACCGCTGCGCGCGCTCGACGACGTGTCGATCGATCTCGCGAGCGGCGAGACGCTAGGTCTGGTCGGCGAATCGGGCAGCGGCAAGACGACGCTCGCCAAGCTGATGCTCGGGCTGCTCGCGCCCGATCCCGGCAGCGTGCTGGAACTCGACGGTGCGCCGCTCGCCACGCGGGTCACCCGGCGCAGCGACGGGCAGTTGAGGTCGTTGCAGATCGTGTTCCAGAACCCGGACTCGGCGCTCAATCGCGCGCATTCGGTGAAGCGGCTGATTGGCCGCGCGTTGTTGCGCGTCACCGCATTGCGCGGCCCGGCGCTCGACGAACGCCTCGCCACGCTCACGGCCGCGGTGCGCTTGCCCGAGCGCTACCTCGGCTCGCGCACGCGGCAGTTGTCAGGGGGCTTGAAGCAGCGCGTGGCCATCGCGCGCGCGTTCGCCGGCGCGCCGCGCGTGGTGGTCTGCGACGAGCCCACTTCCGCGCTCGACGTTTCCGTGCAGGCGGCGATCCTCAATCTGCTCGCCGATCTGCAACGCGAGCACAACGTCAGCTACGTGTTCATCTCGCACGATCTGCATGTGGTGCGCTACCTCGCGGATCGGATCGCGGTGCTGTACCTCGGCCGGCTGCTGGAAATCGGACCGGCCGAGGCGGTGTTCGGCGGTCCGCAGCATCCTTATACCGAGGCGCTGCTGTCCTGCGTGCCGACGCTCGGCGCGCAGGTCGGGCAGACGCGCATCCGTCTGTCCGGCGAGCTGCCGAGCGCGGCGTCGCCGCCTTCCGGCTGCGTTTTTCACACGCGCTGTCCGCGCAAGCTCGGCGCGATCTGCGAACAGCAGGAGCCGCCGTTTGTCGATGCCGGCGAGCAAGGCGACGCGGCGCAGCCGGTCGGGCATCGGATCCGCTGCCATATTCCGGTGGCCACGCTGCGAGCGCTGCAAAGTGCTGCCCGCAACCCGCCAGACGAAGCTCCAGACGGCGTCTCGCAAGAACGCTCCGCAAGCGCGCCGCGCACCGCTGGGCGCAACCCATAGCGCTTTTCAACGTGACTTTCTGCGACGCGTGATCATCGCCCCAAAGCTCTCGTGCGTTTTCCATTGGCAACGGGTGCATGGCGCGGCAACGCCTGGCGACCGGTGGCATGGATAGCGGTAATCACGGCCGAACGCATGGGCGGCGACGAGCGCAGTGAAGCGCATAAAACAGCTCGACGCGCAAACGTGTTATGGAACCAATCCGACCCGCGCGCCTCATATCCAATTCAACGTTCGATATGAGGGCCCACGACATGCAACGAAACGTTCACCCCTGCGCGGCGCGCGCGGCCACCGGCCTGCTGATGGTTGCCGCGCTGGGGCTCGCATCGCTCGCTCATGCGCAAACGCCCGCGCCCACCACGGCGCAGCCCATGGCGCCGACCATCTCCCAGGCCGCGCCGCCCGTCGATCCCACGTTCTCGGCCTACCGGCTCGTCCAGACCTGCAAACAGAGAAACGACAACGTCACGCAAGGCGAGTGCGTCGGCGCGATCCGGGGCATCATCCACGGCTATCAATACGGCGTGTTGTTCCTCGGCCAGCGCACCACGCTCCCGCCGAACGAGACGCAGCGCGTCTCGCTGTGTCTGCGCGACGTGCCGGTGTCGAGCATCGTCGACGACTTCCTCGCGGACGCCGCTCAGGTCGACGACGACGCCCTCAAGCACACCCCCGCCGAAGTCGCGGTGTTGGGCTCCGTGCATATGCATCACGCGTGCACCTGATGTCATCCGGGCGCTGAGCCACCGTGCCGCCCTGCCGCCCGTGCCGCCAACGAGCGCGGCGTCTACAGCATTTCGAGCGGGCGCTTGCTGCGCGGCGGCTTGAAGTAAGCGTCGAGCGCGGCGAGTTCATCGCCGCTTAACCGCAACTGCGTGGCGCGATAGTTGTCGCGCACGTGTTCGACGCGGCCCGACTTGGGAATCGCGCACATCCCGGGCTTGAGCAACACCCACGCGAGCGCCACCTGAAATACCGAGACGCCACGCGCGCCGGCAATGTCGTCAAGCGGCGAACGTTTGGGCAGGCGAGCGTGATCGACCGGGCTATAGGCCATTGCCGAAATGCCGCGCGCGGCAAGCCACGGCAAAAGGTCGAATTCCGCTGCGCGGCGCGCGACGTTGTAGAGAATCTGATTGGTCGCGCATCGGTCCCCACCGGGCGTTGCGACCAGTTCTTCCATGTCGTCGGTGTCGAAATTGCTGACGCCCCAATGCCGGATCTTGCCGGCCTCGCGCAACGTTTCGAAAGCGTCGACGGTCTCCGCGAGCGGCACCGAACCGCGCCAGTGCAGCAGGTATAAATCGAGCCGGTCGGTCTTCAATCGCTTCAGGCTTTGCTCGCAGGCTGCGATCACACCGCGTCGGCTCGCGTTATGCGGATACACCTTGCTGACCAGAAACACTTCGTCGCGCAAACCGGCCAGCGCTTCGGCCAGCAGCATCTCGGTGGCGCCCTCGCCGTACATTTCCGCCGTATCGATGAGCGTCATGCCCAGTTCAATGCCGCAACGCAGCGCGGCGATTTCCTCGGCGCGGCGCGCCGGCACTTCGCCCATTTCCCAGGTGCCTTGCCCCAGCGCGGGAATACGCTCGCCGTCGGGCAAGTTCACGCTTGCGATATCACTTGTCATGCTGACTCCTCGAAGTGGCTTAATGCATCCGATGCAGTTTTGCCCGGCGCCGCGCGACGCCAGCCGCCAAACTCATAGCGACGAGTTTAGCGGCTCGACGAGCGTTCGGCCGTCTCCCAGGCGAAAGCCCGCTATAACGCCGCGCGCCGATGTCATAGAATTGCCGCTTGCCTATCTTGCGTGAGCCCCATGACCTCTGCCTCGGAAGACCGCTGGCGCGACTTGCGCCCGGACCCGGAAAACGACACGCCGCTATATCTGCAACTTGCTCGCAAGCTCGGCAGCGCCATCCACGAAAACCGCTGGAACGCGGGCGAAGCGCTGCCCTCGGAGCGCGTGCTGTCCGAGGCGCTCGGCGTATCGCGGATCACTTCGCGCAAGGCGATCGCACTGCTGGTCGAACAGGGCTTGATCCGCCGCACCCAAGGCGCGGGCAGTTTCATCACGCCGCGCTATGAAGATCCGCTGTCCCGTCTGTCGAGCTTCAGCGAAATGCTGCGACGGCGCGGCTTTACGCCGAGCTCGAAGTGGTTGTCGCGCGAGATCTCGCCGGCCAACCGCGACGAAGTCATCCAGCTCGGCTTGTCGCCGGCCGCGGCGGTGACACGGCTGCGGCGTTTGCGGCTCGCCGACGGCATCGTGATGGCGGTGGAGAACTCCACGTTTCCGGCGTCGGTGATCCCGGACCCGCAGGCGATCGGCGATTCGTTGTACACATACCTGGAAAATCGCGGACTGACCATCGTGCGGGCGCTGCAGCACTTTCGCGCGGTGAACGCGAGCGAGGAAATCGCGCAGCAGATGAGCATCGCGCCGAACGAAGCGCTGCTGTTGATCACACGGGTCGGCTATACCGCGGACCAGCGAGCGATCGAGTTGACCGATACCTACTGCCGTAACGATTACTACGACTTCGTCGCGGAGTTGAGGAAGTAGCAGGTTGGGGGTTGCGCAAGACTCGCTTGCGAGCTGCTCTCCTCGCGCTGGTTTGGTGCCGGTTTCGCGCTTGCAGGACGTTTGCAACGCGCTTGCGCCGTGCGCGCGCCGCCAAGTTCGAGCGACGCCACGTGCGACGACGAAGGCCCAATCACTCCCATCTAGCCTCATGCGCGCCCACCCGAACCGGTGGCAGCGCATAAAACGCGGGCGTCTGCGCGAGCTGCTCGGCCGGCTGCACCGCCAGTACGCGCCCGAACTCGGACTGCACGCTCTCCATGCAATCGCGCACGTCGTCCAGCGTGACATCGGCGGTGCGCCAGCCGTCGGCGAGCAGGCCGAACGACTGTAACCACCGTCCCGTTTGCGCGAGCGATACCCTCACGTGCCAGCTTCCGCCTTCGACGGCCCGCCGCGTCAACGCAGTCATCGCAGCGAACGCGGCGAGGTAGCCGGTCGCGTGATCCAGCGCCTGACACGGCAGATGCCTCGGCTGCGCATCTCCCGCTGCCTGCTGCTCGGTCGAAGCGATGCCGCTCGCCGACTGCACCAGGCTATCGAACCCGCGCCGCCTCGCCCACGGCCCTTCGTGCCCATAAGCGGACACGGACACATACACGATCCCCGGCCGCAGCCGTGCCAGCTCCTCGGGTCCAAAGCCGCGCGCGGCCAGTGCGCCTGGACGATAGGCCTGAAGGAACACATCCACGTCGGCTGCCAGGCCGCGCAGGGCTTCGCATCCGGCGGCGGCGCGCAGATCCAGCACCGCCGAACGCTTGCCTCGCCCGTTGTCGATCACCAGCGGCGCAATGTTCGGCAGATGCGGGCCGTTGATCAGCAACACGTCGGCGCCATGATGCGCGAGCGCCCGCCCGGCCACCGGCCCGGCGATGATTCGCGACAGGTCGAGCACTCGCACGTCCGCCAACGGACGGTCCGCGCGGCCATCCGGTAGCGGCTCGGCGGGCGCATCGCCGATGCGCTCGATCTCGAACAGCGGCAGCCGCGCAATGGCTTTTGCCTGGTCGAGCGCGGCCCATTCGTCGGGCGTGCGAATCAACGCCGCGCACAGGCCCGCGTCGGCGAGCGTCTGGTCGAGCGCCGCACCGTCCCAGCCGCGGATCGCGGCGGCCACCGCAGCGCGTGCGTTGTCGCAGCCGAGGACGTTCAGCACGCCCTGCAAATGGTGCGCAAAATTCGTGTGCAGTTGAATCCAGCGGCCGTCACGCGTTTCGTAGAAGCCGGTGACGGGATCGCGCAAGGCAGGCGGCGGTCCGTCGTCGATGCGCAGATAGCGTTCGCTGCGAAACGCCGCCAGCGCGCGCCGCATTTCCACCGACACCGACGGTCGGTGCCCCGTGCGCAGGCGCTGACATTCGGCCGCCGCGAGGCCAGTCGCGGCGATGGTCGCCGTGGCCAGGCTGCCGACGCGGTAGACCGACGGCAAGCCGGGATCCGCGCCGGTTAGCGAGATCGACCGCAGCGCCACCGGGTCGCATCCCGCGAGGGTCCAGATATGTTTGAGAGCGAGTTCGGGTGTCATGGCGTTCGGCTCCGAGCAGATGGCAAGTAACGGTGAAATGGAGCGTGAATGGAACCGAGTCTAGAATTACGAACCGTGACAATCAATCTTGATTATGATAATCAACATAGATTGATTTATTGGGTCTCTCCGTCTTTCCATGCCGACTTCGACCTTTCTCAGCGCCACCGAGGCCGCTGCAACCCTCGGCATCAGCTTGCCTACGCTCTATGCGTACGTGAGCCGCGGAATGCTGAGTTCGTCGCCGGATGCGCACGGCAAGCACCGCCGCTACGACGCGGCCGAGGTCCGGCGCCTCGCGCGTCGCAAGGCGGACGGCAAACGCGCCGGCAAGGTCGCGCAGAAGGTGCTGGACTGGGGCGTGCCGGTGCTCGAATCGTCGATCACGCTGGTGGCGGACGGCCGCCTGCTGTATCGCGGGCACGACGCGATGGAACTGGCGCGCGCCGCGTCGCTCGAGGACATCGCCGCGCTGCTGTGGCAATGCAGCGCGCGGCGCATCGCCGACGCGCCGGCGGCGCCGCTTGCCCCGGCACAGTGGGCCGCATGGCTCAAACTCTGGAGCGACAGCACGCCGCTCGATCGCGCACTGGTGCTGCTGCCCGCCGCCGCCGCGCAAATGCCGCGCGTGTGGGCGCTCGGCCGCGACGCGCAGCTCGACACCGCGTGCGCCGTCATGCGGCTGCTGGCCGGTGCGATGATCTCGGCGGCGCCGTCGAACGAGCCGGTGCATCGGCAACTGGCTTCTGCATGGCAGGTGCGCAACCGGCAGCATGCCGGGCTGCTGCGTGCGGCGCTGGTGGCCTGTGCGGATCACGAGCTCAACGCGTCCACGTTCACGGTTCGCTGCATCACGTCGACCGGGACGCACCTGTTCGGCGCCGTGGCCGGCGGGCTCGCGGCGTTGGCGGGCCCGCGTCACGGCGGCGAGACGATGCGCATCGCCGCGCTGCTCGACGAGACGTCGCGCGCTGCCGATCTCGACCGCTATCTGGCAAACCGCCTGGCGCTAACCGAACATGGCGCGCCCGGGCCGGCGCTGCCGGGCTTCGGACATCCGCTCTATCCGGACGGCGACCCGCGTGCGCGGCTGTTGCTGCAGATGCTCGCCGACTGTGCGCCCGCTCGCTCGCCGCTTGGCGAAGTGCTGCGGCTCGCGCGCACGGTGCGCGATACGACCGGTGCGCAGCCGACTGTCGATTTCGCGCTCGCTGCGCTCGAACGGGTGCTGGGCTTGCCGGCTGGCGCTGCGTTCACGCTGTTCGCGACGGGCCGGGTGGTCGGCTGGATCGCGCATGCGATGGAGCAGGCGAGCGATGGTCGGTTGATCCGGCCACGCGCGCGGTATGTCGGGGAATACGAGGCGGTGGAGCGGGGGTGAGTTGCTGTGCAGCGTTTCGAGCGCTGTGGCTGCGATGACGGGTCGGTGTGCCCGCACGTGCGGCCCTATCGGCGAATATCAGGCGGCGGGATTGGGGAGTTGCTGGGCGGCGTTTGGACCGCGGTGGGTGCGATGACCGAACGATCCGGCCGCCCATGCGACCATGTCGGCAAGTACGCGGCGGGCGCGCCCGGTTGACCCTGCGGGGACTGGGGCTGCGGCACGAGGCGGTTGAATTGCACACGGACGACGGTTCGAGCCGTCGTCCGTGTGCCCTGTCTGGCGCGCTTGCGGTTCTTCTACCACCTGACCGCCGCCGATCGCTCAATGACAGGCCGCGCCTCGAATGCCTCAGGCCGCATCCAGCCAGCGCGGCAACCGGCTCAACACCGGCAACCCTTGCGCGGGCTTGGGCGCGATGCGCTCGGAGCCGCTCGCCAGCGAAAATCGCGCCCCCGCCCGACCCGCGCTGATCCACGCCACCGCGCGACGCGGCAACTCGACAGACTCGCCGGTGGCGAGCCAGTGATCTTCGCTGTGGCCTTCGATCGTCAGCCAGACCTCGCCCGAAATCACCTTGAAGGTGGACGGACGCGCGACACGCCAGGCCGCGACAGGCTCGCCATGTTCCAATTCGAAAATCCGGACTTCTCGCATCGCCGCTCTCCTTCCAAAGGGTTTTCTGTTGTACCGATTATTGACGTGCGATGATGGAAGTCCCATGCACAGTTCCGAACACTTTCAGCGGAACTGTTCAGCCGAAAAGCCGGACAGTTGACACGGCCGTCAGCGGGACCGCACTGAGCGTCAGGTCATCCGTCAAGGAAGCAGCGCATGAAACTCGACATCCAGCTCGATCGCGACAACGGCGTGCCGCTCACCGACCAGATCGTCACCGGTGTCACCGCGTGGATCCGCTCGCGCGTCGCGCACCCCGGCTCGAAGCTGCCGTCCATCCGCCAGTTCGCCGCCGACTTTGGCGTGAGCCGCTTTCCCGTGATCGAGGCCTACGACCGCTTGGTGTCGCTCGGCTATGTCGATTCGCGCCACGGCTCGGGCTTCTATATCTCCGACCGTCAGCCGGCGGGCACGCCTTGCCAAGGCACCTCGGACCCGCGCCGCGCCGAAGACGAGTCGGGGCATCTGCTGCAGCAATTCAACTATCCGGGCGAAACGCTCAAAGTCGGCAGTGGTTCCGTTCCGGAAAGCTGGCGCGACATGGACGGCATCGCGCAAGCGATCCGCCACGTGTCGCGCACCGACCCGTCGAGCATGGTCGATTACGCGACGCCGCTCGGCAATCTGACCTTGCGCGAGCATCTGCAAAGCCGGATCGCGCAGTTGGGGATTCAGGCGGACGCCTCGCAGATTCTGATCACGAACGGCGCGAGTCAGGCGTTCGATCTGCTGATGCGCTACATGCTCCGGGCCGGCGACACGATCTTTGTCGAGGACCCGGGCTACTACAACCTGTACGGCCTGCTGAAGCTGCACGGGGTGAAACTGGTCGGCATTGCGCGCACTCGCAACGGGCCCGACCTCGACGCGATGCAGGCGCAGCTCAAGTTGCACCGGCCCAAGCTGCTGTTCATCAACACGGTGTTCCACAATCCGACGGGCACCACGGTCGCACCGCAGGTGGCCTTCCGCCTACTGCAAATGGCGCGCGAGCACGGCTTCTCGATCATCGAAGACGACATCTACGCCGACTTCCAGACCGATGTCACCGACCGCCTCGCAACGCTCGACCAGCTCGAGCACGTGATCTACGTGGGTGGCCTGTCGAAGACCTTGTCGTCGTCGCTGCGAATCGGCTGCGTGGTGGCGAGCCACGCGATCATCAAGGACCTGGTGGATATCAAGATGCTGACGAGCATCGGCGGCTCGCGCTTTGCCGAAGCGGTCGCGGTGTCGCTGCTGGAGCGCGGCGCGTATCGCAAATATCTGGAGCGCCTGCGGCGCCGGATGCGTGACGCGCTCGGCTCGACGGTCCAGACGCTTGAAGACGCCGGCTGGGAAATCTTCGAGAAGCCCGTGGGCGGCAAGTTCGTGTGGGCGCGGGTGCCCCATGTCGCCGACGCAGAACGGCTGGTGGCATGTGGCGCGCCGCTCGGCGTGACGGTGGTGCCTGGCAACTACTTCCGGCCGAACATGGAAGCGAGCCCGTGGATCAGGATTCATGTGGCCTTCGCGAACGACCCGCGAGCACAGGCATTTTTTCATGCGGCGGCAGCACTGCCGGCCGATGCCTGAGCCGCGTAACTGCGCGGCGCCGCGCTTTTCCCTACAATAGCGAGTCCCAGCCCGCCCCAGCGCGCCCAGCCGCTTTTCATGTCCACGCCGACTCCGCCCGCCTCCGCCGTCAACGCCCCCTCTGCCCCTTCGGCCCGCTCGCTTACCGTGATGCTGTGGCTCGTCGCCACGGGCTTCTTCATGCAAACGCTCGACTCGACGATCGTCAACACCGCGCTCCCCGCGATGGCGACGAGCCTCGGCGAATTGCCGCTGCGCATGCAATCGGTGGTGATTGCCTATTCGCTGACGATGGCGGTCATGATTCCCGTGTCCGGCTGGCTGGCCGACAAGCTCGGCACGCGCCGGGTGTTTTTCAGCGCGATCCTCGTGTTCGCGGTGGGCTCGTTGCTGTGCGCGAACTCGCATACGCTGAACCAGTTGGTGACCTGGCGCATCGTGCAAGGCGTGGGCGGCGCGATGCTGCTGCCAGTGGGGCGGCTCGCGGTGCTGCGCACCTTTCCGGCGGAGCGCTACTTGCCGGCGCTGTCGTTCGTGGCGATTCCGGGGCTGATTGGCCCGCTGATCGGTCCGACGCTGGGCGGCTGGTTGGTGAAGGTCGCATCGTGGCACTGGATCTTCCTGATCAACGTGCCGGTGGGTATCGCGGGCTGCATAGCGACTTTCGTCTTCATGCCGGACAGCCGCAATGAAAATGCCGGCAAGTTCGACGTGAAGGGCTACCTGCTGCTGGTTGTCGGCATGGTGGCGATTTCGTTCGCGCTCGACGGGCGCGCGGAGTTGGGCATTCAACACGCCACGGTACTCGTGCTGCTGATTCTGAGTCTCGCGTGCTTCGTCGCCTACGCGCTGCACGCCGTGCGCGAACCTTCACCGATTTTCCCGCTCGATCTGTTCAAGATTCATACCTTCAGCGTCGGCCTGCTCGGCAATCTGTTCGCGCGGATCGGCAGCGGCGCGATGCCGTATCTGATCCCTTTGCTGTTGCAGGTCAGTCTCGGTTACAGCGCATTCGAAGCCGGCCTGATGATGCTGCCGGTGGCCGCCGCCGGCATGGCGTCCAAACGCCTCGTCACGAAGCTGATCATGAAATACAGCTACCGGAGCGTCCTGATCGTCAATACGGTCCTGGTCGGGCTGACCATGGCAAGCTTCGGGCTCACCAGCGCAAACCAGCCGCTGTGGCTACGGCTCGTGCAACTGGCGTTCTTCGGCAGCGTCAACTCGATGCAGTTCACCGCAATGAACACGCTCACGCTCAAGGACTTGGGCACCGGCGGCGCAAGCAGCGGCAACAGCCTGTTTTCACTGGTCCAGATGCTTTCGATGAGTCTCGGCGTGACCGTTGCGGGCGCATTGCTTGCGACGTTCACGGGCCTGCTGCAGCGCGTGACCGCGATCAATTCCCTGCCGGCGTTTCATGCGACGTTCCTGTGTGTCGGCATCATCACCGCGTGCTCGTCGTATATTTTCGCGCAACTGTCGCCGGACATCCGCACGCCCGCGAAAAAGACGGATCCGTCCGAGCGAACCTGACACGGAGTCTGCCCGCTTGCAGTACCGCAACGGGTGCAAACCGCACCAGCGCAGTGCGGGTCGCCGGCTTCCACCCCGTGCTGGCGCACAATCGTCGTACGGCAACGCGGCAGCTGCCGGCCGCTGCTGGGTTTCAGCGCGCGCATAGTTCTTGCTGATCTATCCTGTAAACTCTTGCTTTTGCGCCACCGCGTTCCTCCTAAGCGCGCAGCTCCACGCCATTCCACCCGACCGATACGATGAGCATGATCGAACTCGATCCTCCCGGCTTTCAGTCACCGCGCCCGATGGCCGGCGACGAAGGTTCCCGGCGCACCGTTCTGTATGGCGGCTACACGGTTTTCAGTGTGTTCCAACCGGTCTTCTCCGTGTCGCACCGGCGCGCGATCGGTTACCACGCGTCGCTGCGCGTTCACGACGAACATGCGCAGCAAGTGCCGTCGCACGAAGTCTTCACGCAGGCGGCACGGCGTGGCGATTTGCTGGAACTGGGCCGGTTGGCGGAGTCGCTGCATCTCGGCAATTTCAACGCATTCGACAGCCACGACGAATGGCTCTTCCTGAGCCTGCACCCCGCCGCGCTGATGGACACCAGCTATGGCGATGCGCTGCTTGCCGGCCTCAAGGCGCTCGGCCTCCCGCCTCAACGCGTGGTGCTCGAAGTGTCCGAGCAGGCAGGCGGCGAGACGACGCGCTTTGCCGAAATCATCGACGCGCTGCGCAAATCCGGCTTTCTGATCGCGCTCGACGGCTTCGGCGCGAAGCATTCGAACATTGACCGCGTGTGGAATCTGCGTCCGGACATCGTCACGCTCGACCGCTGCATTCTGGCCCAGGCCAGCGAACACTCGCACATCGAACGCGTGCTGCCGGGGATCGTCTCGTTGCTGCATGAATCCGGGCAACTCGTGCTGATGGGCGGCCTGAGCACCGAGCGCGACGCGCTGATCGCGCTGGAGTGCAACGTGGATTTCGTGCAGGGCGCGTTCTTCGCGGGCCCGAGCGTGGAGCCGGTCAAACCGCAAGTTGCAGCCGGTCTGATGGACTCGCTGTCTGCCGCGCTGCGCGAGCGGGTCGCCGCCCGTGAACGCGCACAATCCGCACGGCTCGCACCCTACGTGCGGGCACTGGAGGCGGCCGCCGCGGAACTGGTTGCCGGCGAGTCCATCGACCACGCCACCGCGCCACTGCTGAAGCTCGGCGAAACGGCGCGCAGCTTCGTGCTCGACGGTTCTGGCCGGCAGATCGGCGATAACCTGCTGCCGCCGGGACGTACGTCGCAGCGCGCGAAACGCTTTCGGCCGCTGCTGCATTCGGAAGGGGCGAGTTGGGAACGCCGGCCGTACTTCATTCAGGCGATGCGTGTGCCCGGTCACGTGCATCTCACGCCGCCTTATTTGTCGATCAACGAAGCTCACCTGTGTGTGACCGCCTCGATCGCCGCCCACACGCCGTACGGTACCCAGGTACTATGCGTAGACATCAATTGGGAAGTCGCGGCCCATCGCAATTGAGGGCGAGGTGGAGGGCGCGATTCTGGGCGAAATGGCAGGCCTTGGCGGGTTCTGCCGGATCCGCGTGAGCAATTGCGCGACGGCCGCACGGCCTACCACGCGGTTGGCCGCATGCAAACGCGCCGCGCTGGTCACAATGCGCAACGCGACGATCTTCGCCGGGCCATCCGTGTCGCCGTTCGTCCGCACGTCGAGCACACCGACGATTTCGCCGTCCAGAAACAGCGCGATGCCCATTGCGCCCTCCACCGACACGACCTCAGCGCTACTCGCCTGTTGCGCAAGCGACGTCACCGTATCCACCCACTCAGCCGCAGCCGCTTCGCGTGCACGAAGAGGCGCAAGGAGTGGCGCGTCGCTGACGACGTCAGGCGCGTGGCTAAACAGCTGCAACAGGCCTGTTCTGTCCTGTTGCTCCAACGCGGTGCGCAAGCGCTCGACGATGTTCGCGTGTGCGGCTGGGTCGGGGCGTTGCAACGGCGCCCCCGCACGCTGCAAGCGGGTTTTGGCGCGACGGACGATCTGCCGGCAAGCCGCCGGTGTGCGTTCGAGAATTCTTGCGATCTCGGCGTAGTCGCAATCGAACGCTTCGTGCAACACAAAAGCGGCGCGCTCGTCAGGCTTCAAACGTTCGAGCAGCAGCATCACGCCGTAGGACATTTCCGAAGCGCGCACCGCCATTTCTTCCGCCGACGGCGCCGCCTCGTCCAGCCACGGTTCGGGCAGCCAGCCGATAGCCTGCGACGCGCGTTCGCGCTGCACATGCCGCAAACGGTCGATCGCGGTACGCGTGGCGAGCGTGGTGAGCCAGGCAGCCGGCGTTTGCACAGCTTGCGTGTCCGCCAGATGCCATTTGAGCCAGACGTCCTGCACCACGTCTTCCGCCTCGGCGCGGCTGCCGAGCATCCGGTACGCCAGCGCGAGCAGGCGTGCGCGCACGGCCTCGAAACTGGATGCCTGGTTGATTCCTTGTTCCGTCATATGTTGACCTCCAGATCGTGGTGTGAAAAAAGCGCGCCTTGCCTGCCTGCGGATTGTCGCGGCGCTCGCCGTAGTCTGCATCCTTTTCAGCTTGACGCCCGAGCACTTGGCGATGTGACAGCGCAACAAAAAAATATTCCTGTCACGCGGCCGCGTGCTGCTTCGTCAAACGAGCAACAACCGGCGCAGGGGGCGTGCGGTTTTTGAAGCGCCCGCGGCTCACGCCCGGCGCATGACGAGAAATCTATGCACGCCAAACATTCATCCGTCACGGGTCTCGGTCTCGTGCCCACTGTCATCGAACAGTCAGGGCGCGGTGAACGTGCTTACGACATTTACTCCCGCCTGTTGCGCGAGCGCATCGTGTTTCTGGTCGGGCCGGTGAACGAGCAATCGGCCAGTCTGATTGTCGCGCAGTTACTGTTTCTCGAATCGGAGAACCCTGATAAGGATATTTCCCTCTATATCAATTCGCCGGGCGGCTCTGTCTACGACGGCCTCGCGATCTACGACACCATGCAGTTCATCAAGCCGGAAGTGTCGACCCTGTGCACGGGCTTTGCCGCGAGCATGGGGACGTTCCTCCTCACCGCTGGTCAGCGGGGCAAACGCTATGCGTTGCCCAACGCGCGCATCATGATTCACCAGCCGTCCGGCGGCAGCCAGGGCACCGCGGCAGACGTCGAGATCCAGGCAAAGGAGGTGCTGTATCTGCGTGCACGTCTGAATGCCATGATGGCCGAGCGCACCGGGCGCAGCATCGAAGAAATCGCGCGCGACACCGATCGCGACAACTTCATGTCGGCACAAGAGGCAAAGGGGTATGGATTGATCGATGACGTACTGCAAACGCGCGCGGCGCTTGGCGACGTGCTTCGCCATCATGCAACATAGCGCCGCTGACCGGTCAACTCCAGTTCGAAACAGGTCCAGGCTCAGGAGTTGTTACCACTCGCGCTCGCGCAGCGCAGCGGTCGCAGTCGCTCGATTGTGATAGCTCGTGTTAGCTCGCGTTTCGTCCGCAAACCGGCAGAGCACTGGAGCGTCACTCTTCAACTTATTCAAGCCGAACGCAATGACTCAAGCAAGCCCGATGCCCTCAGCGCCCGTGCGCGGACCCTGCATCCGCCAACGCAATCAGACTTGGCGCCCACGGTGATCGTTCGTGTCATCGGCGGTTTTTCGACCTAAGCGTCGGTGCGCGCGCATCACAAAAGATGGTCGCCTCGGCTGGAGTCGCTATCATGGTCGCGAATCGTCAGTCCGACGATCGCTTCAATGGAGATTCACATGGCGTCATCCAACGAAACCGTCAGCATGGCGCTATTCTGCGACTTCGAAAATGTCGCGCTCGGTGTGCGCGATGCAAAGTACGACAAGTTCGACATCAAGCTGGTGCTCGAACGCCTGCTGCTCAAGGGCAGCATCGTCGTGAAAAAAGCCTATTGCGACTGGGATCGCTACAAAAGTTTCAAAGGCGCAATGCACGAGGCCAACTTCGAACTGATCGAAATTCCCCACGTGCGCCAATCGGGCAAGAATTCCGCCGATATCCGACTGGTGGTCGACGCACTCGACCTCTGTTATACGAAAGCGCACGTCAATACGTTCGTCATCATTAGCGGCGATTCGGACTTTTCGCCGCTCGTGTCAAAGCTGCGCGAAAACGCCAAGCAGGTGATCGGCGTGGGCGTGCAGCAATCGACGTCGGACTTGCTGATCGCGAACTGCGACGAGTTCTTCTTTTACGACGACCTGGTTCGCGAGAGCCAGCGAACGGTCGCCAAACGGGACTCGGCACGCCCGGCGCACAACGCCCCGCAGGCTGCGCGACGCGCACCGGATGAAGAAAAGACCCGACATAAGGACGACCTGGAGAAACGCCGCACCAAAGCGATCGAAATCGCGGTGCAGACGTTCGACGCGCTCGCATCCGAACGCGGTGACAGCGGCAAGATGTGGGCATCCGTGCTGAAGGACGCGATCAAGCGCCGGAAACCGGATTTCAACGAGACGTACTACGGATTTCGCGCCTTCGGCAATCTGCTGGAAGAAGCGCATGCGCGCGGCCTACTCGAATTCGGCCGCGACGAAAAGTCCGGCGCGTATGTGTACCGTAGTGCGGCACCGAACGTCACCGGAGAGACTGTGAACGAGGCTGCCGATTTGGAATCGGCGGAACAGTTGTATGAGGCGCAGGTTGCCGAGACGGTCGCAAGCGAGTCGGGCGGCAAGCACGAATCGCGGCGCAGAGGCCGTGGCGGTCGCAAGGCGGCCCGCGCTCAGCAGGAACCCGTTCACGAAGACCGAACCACGGTCGAGCAGGAGAACCAGGTTCGGTCTTGGGAGAATCCGGGAGAATCGCCACCCTCGTCGGCGGGCGAGCCCGTTGTCGAGCAGCCCGAGATCCTCCGGCCGACACCGGCGATTGCCGCCGCCGAACCAATGAATGAACCCGACGCGGGACAGGTCATGGAGCCTGTCGCTGGCATCGACGAGCCAATCACAGAACCGGACAGCGGCCAAGCCGAGCGTCGAAAGACGCGCGCACCGCGTCAGACCGCCGCGAGGAAAGCGAAGACGAGCGCGCGTCGAACGATCGAGGACACACCGGAGATCGCCGCCCCGCCCGAAATGCCCGAAATGCAAGCGCCGGCGTCCAACGCGGAAGGCACACCGGTGACCCCAGGAAAGCCAGCGCGAAAAGCCGCGCCGCGCAGCCGTCGTCCGCGCAAGACCGCTGCGACAAACGACGTGGAATGAGCGGCTCAGAAGATGCGCTTCGGCCGGGTCAGTGGCGACGCGTCCAGCTCACCGTGACGATTCCAAGTGCCTGGAACCTGCGCGTCAAACACAAAGCCCCTGCTCTTCAGGTGCAGGGGCCTTGCTGTCATTCACTTCTCTGCGCCACCCGGAGCGCGGACGAACTAGTACGCTTCAGCAGCCGCCACGAAGCTTGAAACGAACTGCCGGGCACGGACAATCGCTAAACTTGCGAACCGGCCGCCCCTCGCGACCACGCATCGACACGTCAACGATCAATACGGCGCGTACATGACCGGCGGGGGTGCGTAATAAGGCTGCGGCGCAACATAGACGGGTTGCGGCGTTGCGTAATAACCCCGCGGCGCAATGGCATCGCCTTTCGATGTCATGCACTGCGCGTAGGCGGCGTCGTACTGCGCCTGCAAGCCGGCGGCGGAATAGCCGGCGCCGTTCGCGCCGTTTGCGCCGCCGATCAGCAGCCCGCTGCCGGCCCCAATCGCCGCGCCCGCCCCGGCATTGCCGCCCGCTGCGCCCAACAGCGCGCCTATCGCGGCGCCGCCAAGCGTGCCCAGCGCCGCGCTGTTCACGCTGTTGGTGGTGGCCGCCTGCGCAGCCCCAGTTGAGTTAGTCGAGTGGTAGGCGTAGTCACGGCATGCATAGTCGTTCTGCCGGAACTGATCGAGCGATTCGCCGCTGTGCGGCAGCGCGACCACACTCGGGCTGCTTGGGGGCGCGACTGCGCAGCCGCCCAGCGCGAGCGCGATAAGGGCAGCCGGTATTGCCATTGATATCGATTTAGTGCGGGAGGTCATGCTAGTGCGCTTCTGAACGGTGGAAGATAAACGTTAGGCCAATTGGTGGTCGCTATGGTTACCGGATCGTTACAGAAAGTTTTGGCTTTGTCCGGCGCGTTGTTGGGTCGCCGCGCGCGAGTCGCGTTGCGGGCGGCCGTTGCGCGCGTCGCCAATGCGTCGGAAATCAAACCCCCCGACACCTCGACGCCCCTCAACCATTATCGCGCAAGCCACTCACCGAATGCGCGGTGCAACCAATCTGCCACCTTGACGACGATGTATGTAGACCAGCAGTGTCGCGTGGCACCGGGCCATGATTGAACGAAAACGGCCTCAATAAACGGGTTCGTACGAGCGGTGAGCGTCGCCCGCGCCGTCTGGAATTCGCCGGTTTCGAGCCGTCATCTTCGAATCCGCCGAGCGACGAAATACTGCAAGCGCAGACGACATCTCCCGCCACCGCCGTCCACAACCTTTCAGGAATGAACCATCTTCCGGGTCGGCAACCGCGCAGCTTCTTTGCGCATATACGCGGCGGCCCCCAATCACGGGAATCGACGATTGTCGGTGAATTCCAATAACGTCATATCAGCGTAACGTTGATTCGCCCACACTCGGGATCTGTGTGATCGAAAACGGTCCCGCTTACCAAGAGCCGGTCGCGCGAGCGCGGTTACCAACTGTGACAAATTCGCGCGGAAAGCGCTTGCTATCTCGCAAAAGCAAGCGTTCGCTCGGCCTTGCGGCGAGCAACGGGCGCCTAAGCACTCGTACGGTCGATTACCCGAGTCGCCAAAATAAAAAGCCCTCGCACAGGAGGGCTTTTACTTTTCACTCATGCTGCCGACCACCTTGGGCGGTACGCAAGGCGAAATCGCACGATTGAACAGGCGCTGCGAACTCGCCCGTCATGCGAGAGCCAGCAATATCACGCGAAGTTCTTCGCAGCAAATTCCCAATTGACGATATTCCAGTACGCTTCCACGAACTTCGGACGCGCATTGCGGTAGTCGATGTAGTACGCGTGTTCCCACACGTCGATCGTCAGCAGTGCTTTTGCATCGGTGGTCAGCGGCGTAGCGGCGTTGCTCGTCGACACGAGGTCGAGCGAACCGTCGGCCTTCTTCACGAGCCATGCCCAGCCGGAGCCGAAAGTGCCGACCGCGGTCTTCGCGAATTCTTCCTTGAACTTCTCGAACGAGCCCCACTTGGCGTTGATTGCATCAGCCAGCGCGCCGGTCGGTGCGCCGCCACCTTGCGGCGACAGGCTGTTCCAGAAGAACGTGTGGTTCCACACTTGAGCCGCGTTGTTGAACACGCCGCCCGACGACTTCTTGACGATCTCTTCCAGCGACAGGCTCTCGAACTCCGTACCCTTGATCAGATTATTGAGGTTGGTCACATAGGTCTGGTGATGCTTGCCGTAGTGAAACTCGAGCGTCTCTTCCGACATGTGCGGAGCGAGTGCGTTTCTCGCGAACGGCAGCGGCGGGAGCGTATGTTCCATGGTGCTTTCCTTCTGTCTGTATCTGTTGTGGGGGAGGCTGCGGATAACGCTTTGGAACACTCGATTGTAGGCGAGTTGGAATAACCCCGCAAACCAACGGACTTTATTCCGTGCATGCGCAAAAGGCCGTGCACCAAGCGCAAATGATGCATCCGCATCGCCTGTGCCCGGCTCATCGACCAGGCAAAGATACGGCGCGCACGGATGTCGGCGAAGTGTCAGAAACCGTCGGAGAGACGCTCCTGTACATCCGCCAATGCGATGTCGGCCGAACCCTCGGCGAGGTGTACCGTCAGGCGCCGCCCCGGTTTCAATGATGATGGCGCGCGCACGGCGCGGCCGCTGCGTGCATCGATCATGGCTGCGTAACCGCGCTCCAGAGTGCGTTGCGGACTCAGCACCTCCAGCCGAGCGGCCAGCGTATCGATGCGCGCTACCTGACGCTCGTGCTGACGCAACAGAGCCGCATCCAGTCGTTGGGCGAGGTTGCCGAGCCTCGTTCGGTGAGCGGCGAGATCGGGGCGCCAGCGCTGCCAACGCATCTGCAGCAACGAAAAGCGCGCGCGCGCCTCGCGCACCGGACGCGCACCCGCCGACGCGAGCCGCACGCTCAGTTGGTGCAGATGCGTGCGTTGGCGCGTCAGACGCTCGAGGGGCGACACCAGCCGGCGCGCAAGCCAGTCCAGTTGCTGTGCGCGCCGCTCCATCATGCGGCCGAAGCCGCGTGCAAGCGCCGCGTGCCGCTGATCGAGTTCGCGCAGCAGCAGCACGCGCTGCGGGCTGACCAGTTCAGCCGCGCCGGTGGGCGTGGGCGCACGCGCGTCGGCGGCGAAATCGGCGATCGTGAAATCGGTTTCGTGACCGACGCCGCTCACCACCGGGATGGCGCTTTGCGCAATCGCGCGCGCCAGCACTTCTTCATTGAAGGCCCATAGGTCTTCAATCGAACCGCCGCCCCTGCACACGATCAGCACGTCGACCTCGCGCCGCGCGCTGGCCGCCTCCACCATCGCGGCGAGCTTGCTGCCGACGCCCACGCCTTGCACCGGCGCCGGATACACGATCACCGGAATGTGCGGCGCGCGGCGCGACAGTGTGGTCAGCACGTCGCGCAACGCCGCCGCCTGCAACGAGGTGACGATGCCGATCGCGCGGGGATGACTCGGCAACGCGCGCTTGCGCTCGGCGGCGAAAAGACCCTCGGCTTCGAGTTGCGCCTTGAGTCTGAGAAACGCTTCGTACAAGCGTCCCTGCCCGGTGCGGCGCACGGCTTCGACGCTCAGTTGCAATTCGCCGCGCGGCTCGTACATCGTGACGAGCGCGCGCACTTCGATGCGATCGCCTTCGCGCGGCGTGAACTCCGCGTACTGCGCGCGGCCGCGGAACATCACGCAGCGCATTTGCGCCTGCGCGTCCTTGATCGAGAAATACCAGTGGCCGCTCGCCGCGCGCGTGAAGTTCGACACTTCCCCGGCCACCCACACGAGCGGAAACGAGCGCTCCAGCATCGTGCCTATTGCGCGATTGAGGGCGGAAACGGGAACGACCACCTCGCCGCCGGGGGCGGGCGACGAAAAAAAGGGACTTTCGGGGTTCATGCGAGGAAGTATCTGTGACTGGCCGGACAGACGATAGACCGACTGGCCATCGGCGTCCAGCGCAGTCGCTGGATCGTCGAAAGTGTCCACATGTCGGGACGGACCGGCCGCGTGGCGCCAAACCCGCCGCCAGGCACCGGAAGTCGCGAACATGTCCTTGATTTGCATGGAGTTTACATGTCGCCAATGAGAACGATTGCCGATACTTAGGGCGCGCCGTGGTGCTTTCAGCCCATTGAACGGCAGGTTCTCCACAAAGTTATCCACAGGGCGCGGGCGGCCTGCGCACCGACGGCTAATCGACTTTCTCCCGCCGCGCGACTTGCCCGGCGACACGCCCGCGCGCTAGAGTGGCGGGTTCAACAGCAGGTCGGGCGGTCGCGGCGGGTGGTGTTGCGGCAACGACGCGGCAACTGCGTGCCGACTGGGTGGACAACCGCGTGCCGACTGCGGCGGCCCAACCGCGAAGTCGCCCGGTTGCCCGTTGCACAGCGCTCTTGCATGTGCGTGACGCGCTGCACTGCGCCATTCTTGCCCTCACCTTCCATTCTCCGGAGAACTGCGTCGATGCTGAACCCGCGTACTGCGCACGGCGCCTCCACGTTGCCGTGCCGCCCCGTCGCTGCGAACCGCGTGCCGCTCGGCGCGGCCACTTGCCCATGAGCGAACTGAAAGGCCGTCTCGAAGCCCGCCTCGCGCGCGAGTGGCAACAACGCGGCGCGTTCGCGTGGGCCCTCACGCCCTTTGCCGCCGTGTTCGGCGCGCTCGCCGCCGCGCGCCGCGCCGCGTTTTCGCTCGGCTGGTTAAAGGCCGTGCGAGTCGGCGTGCCGGTGGTGGTGGTCGGCAACGTGACCGTCGGCGGTACCGGCAAGACGCCCACTGTGATCGCGCTCGTCGAAGCGCTGCGCGCTGCCGGCCTCACGCCCGGCGTCGTGTCGCGCGGCTACGGCGCGCGCGTGAGGACGCCGACGCCGGTGACGCCCGCGTCGGCGGCGCGGGTCGGCGGCGACGAACCTTTGCTGATCGCACGCCGCACCGGCGCGCCGGTCTGGGTGTGCCCGAACCGCGTCCGCGCCGCCCAGGCGCTCTGCGCCGCGCATCGCGAAGTCGACGTGATCGTCAGCGATGACGGCTTGCAGCATTACCGGCTCGCGCGCGAGGCAGAACTGGTCGTGTTCGATCACCGGCTCGGCGGCAACGGCTTTCTGTTGCCGGCCGGTCCGT
The DNA here is from genome assembly GCF_040812055.1 of Paraburkholderia suaedae. Classification (NCBI taxonomy): domain Bacteria; kingdom Pseudomonadati; phylum Pseudomonadota; class Betaproteobacteria; order Burkholderiales; family Burkholderiaceae; genus Paraburkholderia; species Paraburkholderia suaedae. Next base: position 58,671 of record NZ_JBFOAH010000006.1, read on the forward strand.
TGCGCGAACCGCTGTCGCGCCGCCGCGACGCGACGCTGATCAACGATCCGTACGCACGCAGCCTGCCCGCGTGGCCCAATACGTTCGCGCTGCAACTCGCCCCCGCCGACGCGTGGCATCTCGAGAACCCCGCCCTGCGCCGTCCGCTCGCGCAGTTCAGCGGCGAGCGCGTGCTGGCCGCGGCCGGCATCGGCGCGCCCGAGCGCTTTTTCGCGACATTGCGCGCCGCAGGCCTCGCGCCGGCCACCCGCGCGCTGCCCGATCACTATGCGTTCGAGCGCAATCCCTTCACCGACGTCGACGCCGACGCGATCCTGATAACGGAAAAGGATGCGGTAAAATTGGGGTCCTGGCACGATGCGCGCATCTGGGTTGTCCCGGTCGAAGCCGCGCTCGATCATCGCCTCATCGCATTAGTCGTGGAGAAAGTTCGTGGACGCTCGCCTGCTTGAAATTCTCGTCTGCCCGATCTGCAAGGGCCCGCTCAGCTACGACCGTGCCGCGCAGGAGCTGATCTGCAATGCCGACAAGCTCGCCTATCCGATCCGCGACGGCATCCCGGTGATGCTCGTCGACGAAGCGCGGCAGACCGTCGAAGGCACACCGGTCGACCTGAATCCGGGCTCGGTCGCCTGAGTCGGCTTTGTCCGCGCGAGCACGCGTCAACCACCAGCGCCCGCGCCGCGGGTTGGCATCAATCGCCGTGGTTTGTTCATCGCTGTTGTTCATTGCTGTTGTTCCCGTTTGCGTCGCGCTCGCTGCACGCTGAGCACTTACCCCAGTTGTTCCGCCGCCCTTCTTTTCGATGACCCACGCCAATCCCGCCGCTGCCCTCACCGCACCATTTATCGCCGTCGTGCCCGCCCGGCTCGCTTCAACGCGTCTGCCGAACAAGCCGCTCGCCGACATCGGTGGCAAGCCGATGGTGGTGCGAGTCGCCGAGCGCGCGCGCGAATCGGGCGCGCAGCAGGTGCTGGTCGCCTCCGACGCACAAGCGGTGCTGGACGTCGCGCGCGAGCATGGCTTCGAAGCCGTGTTGACGCGCGCCGATCATCCGTCGGGCACGGACCGTCTCGCCGAAGTGGCGACCCGGTTCGGCTGGAGCGACGACACGATCGTCGTCAACGTGCAAGGCGACGAGCCGCTGATCGATCCGGCGCTGGTGCGCGGCGTGGCATCCCACCTCGCGGCAAGCACCGGCTGCGCGATCGCGACCGCCGCGCACCCCATCAGCGATTCGGCCGAAATTTTCAATCCGAACGTCGTCAAGGTCGTGCTCGACGCGCGCGGTGTGGCGCTGTACTTCTCGCGCGCGCCGATCCCATGGGCCCGCGACGCCTATCTGCCGCACTGGCCCGACGTCGCGTCGATGCCCGCGCCGCCCGGACCTGCGGTGGTTCACCGTCATATCGGGCTGTACGCCTATCGCGCGCAATTCCTGCGCACATACCCCGCTCTCGCAATCTCGCCGATCGAACAGGCCGAAGCGCTCGAACAGCTGCGCGCAATGTGGCATGGCGAGCGCATCGCGGTCCTCGTCACACACGACGTGCCGCTGCCCGGCGTCGACACGCCCGCCGATCTCGCACGCGTACGGGCGTTATTCGGGTCTTGAGCACAAAATCCCATGGCATAATCGGACGGTTCAGCGCACCTCCCGTTACCAACGAAGCTCGGGTTTTACCCGGTCGCACCGTTGCGCGTCTTGCAGCGCCGTCGTCATCGGATCGATGTAGACGTGCAGCGCGGCTATCGCAACGGCAACCGATGCGGGTCCTTGGGCAAATCGTGGGAGCATGCCGCGTCCCCAAAGAATTCACATAGATCTGGAGATATCACATGCGTTTGATCCTTTTGGGTGCTCCCGGAGCGGGGAAAGGCACCCAGGCAAACTTCATCAAGGAAAAATTCGGCATTCCGCAAATTTCCACGGGTGACATGCTGCGCGCGGCGGTCAAGGCCGGCACGCCGCTCGGTCTCGAAGCAAAGCGCTTCATGGACGCGGGCGAGCTGGTCACCGACGAGCTGATCATCAACCTCGTGAAAGAACGCCTGCAGCAGCCGGACTGCGCAAACGGCTATCTGTTCGACGGTTTTCCGCGCACCATTCCGCAAGCGGAGGCAATGAAGCAGGCTGGCGTCGCGATCGACTACGTGCTCGAAATCGACGTGCCGTTCGAGGAGATCATCGTACGTATGAGTGGCCGCCGTTCGCACGCCGCTTCGGGCCGCACCTATCACGTCAAGTTCAATCCGCCGAAGGTCGAGGGTTTGGACGACGTAACCGGTGAGCCGCTGATCCAGCGCGACGACGACAAGGAAGAAACGGTTCGCAAGCGCCTGGAAGTGTACGAAGCGCAAACCAAGCCGCTGATCGAGTATTACAACAACTGGGCCACGAACGGCGATCCGTCAACCGCGCTCAAGGCGCCACAGTACCGCCGTATTTCGGGCCTTGGCAGCGTCGATGAAATTCGGGCTCGCGCGTTGGACGCGTTGAAGTAGCTCGCTGCCGACTGTTTGCGTCGTATAAAAACCCGCCCGCGCCGGCGGGTTTTTTTCGCAGTGCGCGGCGCGCGTTGCGGGCACGCGGTACGCATCCCGGCATCGGTTAGTTAGGTCTGCGTATCGGTTTGCGTTCGATCCGCCCGACACCGCGCGCCACTCGCGCCCACTGATGCGTCGCTTTCCGCGCCGCAACATAGCCGCTACAATCGACCATCGAAAAGATATTCCATCGAGACATAGCTGAATAACCGTAGCCAAGGAGAAGACATGGAGATTCGCGACAATGCATTCCTGATCACCGGTGGTGCTTCGGGCCTTGGCGCCGCCACCGCGCGCATTCTCGTCGAAAACGGCGGCAAGGTGGTGCTCGCCGACTTGAATCAGGCGGCTGGCGAGGCGCTCGCGAAGGAACTCGGCGGCGTCTTCGTCAAATGCGACGTCAGCCGCGAAGACGACGGCATGCAAGCCGTCGAAACCGCAACGAAGCTCGGCGCGTTGCGCGGCCTGATCAACTGCGCGGGCGTCGCGCCGGCCACCAAAACCGTCGGCAAGGACGGCCCGCATCCGCTCGACTCCTTCGCGCGCACCATCTCGATCAATCTGATCGGCACGTTCAACATGATCCGGCTCGCCGCCGCGGCCATGTCCAAGAACGAGCCGAATGCGCTCGGCGAGCGCGGCGTGATCATCAATACCGCATCGGTCGCCGCATATGACGGCCAGATGGGCCAGGCCGCCTATGCGGCGTCGAAGGGCGGCGTGGTGGGCATGACCCTGCCGATCGCGCGCGACCTGTCGCGCAGCGGAATCCGCGTAATGACCATCGCGCCGGGCATCTTCGAAACGCCGATGCTGCTCGGCATGCCGCAGGAAGTGCAGGACGCGCTGGGCGCCATGGTGCCGTTCCCGCCGCGCCTGGGCAAACCGGCCGAATACGCGATGCTGGCCAAGCAGATCCTCGACAATCCGATGCTCAACGGCGAAGTCATTCGTCTGGACGGCGCGATCCGCATGCAGCCGAAGTAAGCCGCGCGGCGCCTGCGCGTTGCCCGAGCGCGGCGCACGCAAAAAAACGCCTGCCCATGAATCATGAGCAGGCGTTTTCCGTTTTGGGGCTCTCGCAGCGTAATTCAGCTAGTCGCGATCGTCGTGCTGCGTGCGTTGGCGCAACTCGTGCAACTGCGACTCCACTATGGTTGCGTCCTCTGCATCCGGCCGGTCGCACAGATAGCTTTCCAGGTCTTCGACCGCCGGACGCAGGTAGTCGAGCCGCGCATACGCAAAGCCGCGATCGCGCACCTCTTCGATGTTTTCGGGCAGCAGGATCACAAGCCGTTGCTGGACGCCCAGCAAGCGCTGCCAACGCTCCGTCTGCAGATAAATGGACTTCAGGTTGCGCAGCATCCGCGCGATGATCTCGCGCCGCGTGGCCGGTTGCAGGAGCATGCGCAGCGCCCGGCTCACCGACTCGCCCGCCGACGCCACATAGGGCTCCAGCATCTCCACCATCTGAGCCTCGGTCAGCGAATGGCCGGTGGTAGGGTCGAGCATCACTTCGCCGTCGGGTGTGGTGACACGCAGCAGGAAGTGCCCGGGGAACGACACGCCGCGCACCGGAATGCCGATCTGCTCGGCCATCTCCAGGTACAACACCGCGAGCGAAATCGGAATGCCGCGGCGGCGTTTGAGCACCGCATTCAGATGACTGTTATCGGGGTCGTAATAGTCGTTGAGATTGCTGGCAAAGCCCAGCTCGCGGAAGAAGAACCGGTTCAGTATGCCCGCCTTCTGCCTGATGTCGGCGTCGTCCGGCATACGCCGCCGCAGACGGACCACCAGCTCGTCGATCTCGGCCAGCGCGGCTTGCAGGTCGAGATCGGGATAAGCGTCCTGCGCCAGAGAGAGCGCCGTCTCGGTCAACGGCAGGCTCTCGTCTTCGGCCACGAGCGTGCTGAAATAATCGAGAACTCGCGTCATCGTGATCACTTCACTCGCCTCTTGAAATACGCGTACTTAAAGCCCATCAGCCACAGCATACCGAAATATAACGCTGCGAACAGCACGAGGCACGCGCCCAGCAGCGCCATGCGCTCGACCGGCTGCTGATGCATCGCGATCCAGTCGAAACTGATCGCGAGCCAACGCATCGCGCCCGCCAGCACCAGACAGGCGCCGAATAATTGCACGAAAAATTGGAGCCAGCCGCTCGACGGCATATAGATGCCGCGCTTGCGCAGGCCGAGAAACAGCAGCAATGCATTGACGCAAGCGCCGAGCCCGACGCTCAGCGTGAGCCCCGCATGCGCGAAAACCGGCACGAACACCAGGTTGCTCAACTGCGTGACGATCAGCACGCCGATGCCGATTTTCACCGGCGTCTTGATGTCCTGCTTGGCGTAGAAACCGGGTGCGAGGATCTTGATCAGAATCAGGCCGATCAGACCGACGCCGTACGCGGCCAGCGCGCGGCTGACCATCACGACCGAGTTGCCGTCGAACTTGCCGTAGTTGAACAGCACGGCGGTCAACGGTTGCGCGAAGAAGAACAGCGCCACCGCGCTTGGCGCGGCCAGCAGGAACGTAACGCGCAGCCCCCAGTCGAGCAGCGATGAATACTCGTGTGAATCGGCGTCGACGTGAGCCTTCGAGAGGCTCGGCAGCAGGATCGTGCCGAGCGCGACGCCGAGCAGCGCGGTCGGGAACTCCATCAGCCGGTCGGCGTAATTGATCCACGACACCGCGCCCGGCCCGATGCGCGACGCGATGTTGGTGTTGATGATCAGGCTGATCTGCGCGACCGACACGGCGAACATCGCCGGCACCATCTTCGACAACACCCGCTTCACGCCGCGATGCGCGAGCGCCCGCACCGGGTTCAGGCCGATGCGCGGCACCATGTCGATCTTCTTCAGACCGGGCAGTTGCACGATGAACTGCAGGATGCCGCCGGCGATCACCGCCCATGCGAGCGCATAGACCGGCGTTTGCAAACGCGGCGCGACGAACGCAGCCGCGACGATGAACGCTACGTTCAACAGCACCGGCGCGAACGCGGGCAGCGAGAAGTTCTTGTACGTGTTCAGGACGCTCGAGGCCAGCGAGGTCAGCGAGATGAAGATGATGTACGGGAACATGATGCGCGTCATCGTGACCGCGAGCGCATACGCATGGCCTTCGTGGGCGAGACCCGACGCGACTGCGAACACCACGGCCGACGCGCCCGCCACGCCGAGTAGCGAAAGCACCGCCAGCGCCCATGCGAGCACGGTCGAGGTTGCGTCGACCAACGCCTTGGTGGCGTCGTGGCCTTGCTGGTTCTTGAACTCGGCGAGGATCGGGACGAAGGCCTGGGAGAACGCGCCTTCGGCGGAGATGCGGCGCAGCAGGTTCGGGATTCGGAAGGCGACGTAGAATGCGTCGGTGTATTGACTGGCGCCGAACGCGCGAGCGATCAGCGTTTCGCGGGCCAGTCCGGTCACGCGCGACAGCAGCGTGAAGCCGCTGACCGTCAGCAGGGCTCGGATTAGATTCATGGGGCGCTTATTATACGGGTGCCGCAAGTGCGGACGACGAGCTGGAACGCGAATCGGACCGATTTGCTTCGCATACGTTCGATCGGCCGGGCAAATCGCCGCACTTTTTGCGGCTTGCCGGCTCATGGCGCCTCGCACGAGTTCGCGCGAAGCACCTATGCCGTTTCGCGCCACTGCACTGTCAGGGCCTGGTTTACCGCACGCCCGCCGACCGGCGCGCGACGGCATCGCGCGGTGCCGAGCAGTCCCGGTGCGCAGTGCCGTTGCCACATGACTGATTTTGTTGCTATAATCGCCGGTTTCGAAGCTCGCTCAGTTTTCGGACGCGCCCACGGGTGCAGAGGAAGCAGACAAGGGGTTGGTCTCACGCAGCCTCGCCGAGATCCTCCAGAAGCTGAAAACGCCGGCAAGCCTTCGCGTAGTTTCGATCGAATTTTTCGACACTTTTTGCGCTCTTGGGCAATCGCTTCCAGGAGTTCGGATTAAAAGCAGCACCTCACCACTTGAAGGTCAGGTACTGGAAACAGGAACAGGATAAGGAACCGTCATGGCTAACTCCGCACAAGCACGCAAGCGCGCCCGCCAGGCCGCCAAGGCAAACTCGCACAACTCGGCACTGCGCTCGAAGTTCCGCACGGCCATCAAGGCTGTGCGCAAGGCGATCGACGCCGGCGACAAGGCCAAGGCCGCTGAAATCTTCCTCGCATCGTCGAAGACCATCGACATCATCGCCGACAAGAAAATCGTTCATAAGAACAAGGCTGCTCGCCATAAGAGCCGTCTGGCTGCAGCCATCAAGGGTCTGCAGGCGTCCGCAGCCCAGTAATTGCGGTCAGCCCGCTTCGGTGGGCGACCTCCTGTTTCCGCTGCACAGAAAGGCCCGCTTCGGCGGGCTTTTTTGCTTGGTACTCGGCGCAGACGTGGCGAGGCTCGACTGCCATGTTGCTCGCCGCCGCCCCACGGAACGCCTCGCCTCAGGTACAAAAAAACCCGCCGTTTGCGGGTTTTTTCTTTTGCCTGGCGGGAAGCTTGCGTTAAATCACGTGCCTTTTGGCCTTCGGCTCGGGGTGCTCGAGTTGTAACTCGCACGCTTGCGTCACCACTAGATCGTTGTCTTTCGCAAAATTGAGGACGAAATCGAATGCCATGGGTTCGATGTCGCGCAAGCGCGAATCCAGAATCACGCACTTGAGATCGCCGATCATGGTCGGCCGCACATACGGCGAGTACTGCATGTACGCGTTCGGCCCCTTTCTCACACCGGTACCAAAAGACGCCATCACGCCTGCGAGCCGCTCCGACCAGTCGCTCGGCCGAAACTTTTTTCCCGTCGACGTGATGCCCTGAATGAAATATTCGATTGGAGCTGCTTCGGCCATGTAGGAATACCTGTGTGACTGCCCAACGGGATGACGCAAGCCGACGAGGCGCCCGCTCAACACAAGCCGCCGCCGGTCGCGCCGGGTCGCCGCGCTGGCTATACACCGCGATGCCGAACTGCGCTATCGGGAGAATCGAGGGCGGGCGGCGCCGTCCCTGCGCTGGTCATGACGGTGCACCGCGAGCAAGCCTGGCGCGCCTGCCGAGCCGTCTCCCGCAAACGAAGTACCACCCTGCTGGGCTTTGGGATAACCCGTAGATTATAGCGCAGCGAGGCTTTTTCCGCAGCGCACACAAGCTTCGGCGGAGCGCCTCAAGAGCCTTTCAGACGGCTTGCGCAGCCTTTTGGCCGACTCGTCAAACGTGGCGAAATCCTTTATGCTGCATTGAGTTACCACATCCGACGGCGGCGCCGTCCGGCAATCGTGCCGGGTGAGACCGCCGTATTTTGTTTCATGACCGCCAAGAAAATTCGCCACTATCTGCAGTTCAAGGATTTCTCGCTGGACGACTACGAGTACGTCCTCGAACGCACGCGCATCCTGAAGCGCAAGTTCAAGAACTACGAGACTTACCATCCGCTGCACGACCGTACGCTGGCGATGATCTTCGAGAAGAATTCGACGCGCACGCGCCTGTCGTTTGAAGCGGGCATCTTCCAGCTGGGCGGCCACGCGGTCTTCATGAATACGCGCGACACGCAGCTCGGTCGCGGCGAACCGATCGAAGACGCCGCGCAGGTGATCTCGCGCATGGTCGACATCATCATGATTCGCACGTTCGGTCAGGACATCATCCAGCGCTTCGCGGAGAATTCGCGTGTGCCGGTGATCAACGGGCTGACCAACGAATATCACCCGTGCCAGGTGCTGGCCGACATCTTCACGTACTTCGAGCATCGCGGTCCGATTCGCGGCAAGACGGTCGCTTGGGTCGGCGACGCGAACAACATGCTGTACACGTGGATCGAAGCGGCGCAGATTCTCGGCTTCAAGCTGCGCCTGTCCACACCGCCGGGCTACAAGCTCGACCGGGCGATGGTCGCCGCAGAAAGCGCGCCGTTCTACGAAGAATTCGACGACCCCAACGAGGCTTGCGCGGGCGCCGACCTGGTCACGACCGACGTGTGGACCAGCATGGGCTTCGAAGCCGAGAATGAAGCGCGCAAGAAAGCCTTCGCGGACTGGTGCGTCGACGCGGAAATGATGGCGCGCGCCGATCCGAATGCGCTGTTTATGCACTGCCTGCCGGCCCACCGTGGCGAGGAGGTCAGCGCGGAAGTGATCGACGGGCCGCAAAGCGTCGTATGGGACGAAGCGGAAAACCGTCTGCACGTGCAAAAGGCACTGTTGGAATATCTCCTGTTGGGCAAGCTGAATCACTGAGCGAGCCGCTCTGAGCATCTGCGTGAAGCGTCAGCGGGCCCTGGATAAGAGGCCCGCGTCCTCTTCGGCGCTGCGCATGGAGCCGCGGCCCTCTGTTGCGAAACGGACCCGGCCGCATGGCCGAATCTCAAAAGCGCGGGCACGAGTCGTTTTAGTGTCAAAATAGCGCCTTTCCGCGCTCCGGGAACCGCCCGTGCGCGTTGTTTTCCCGCTTTTTCCAGTCACGAGTTCACCATGAGCGATATCAAGAAAGTCGTGCTCGCCTATTCGGGCGGCCTCGACACCTCCGTCATTTTGAAGTGGTTGCAGGACAATTACGACGCCGAAGTCGTCACGTTCACGGCCGACATTGGCCAAGGCGAGGAACTGGAGCCGGCGCGCAAAAAAGCCCTGCAGCTTGGCATCAAGCAGGAAAACACTTTTATCGAAGACCTGCGCGAAGAATTCGTGCGCGACTTCGTGTTCCCGATGTTCCGCGCTAACACCGTCTATGAAGGCGAGTATCTGCTGGGCACCTCGATCGCGCGTCCGCTGATCGCCAAGCGTCAGATCGAGATCGCGCGCGCCACCGGCGCGCAAGCGGTGTCGCACGGCGCAACCGGCAAGGGCAACGACCAGGTTCGCTTCGAACTCGGCTACTACGCATTGGAGCCGGGCATCAAGGTGATCGCACCGTGGCGCGAGTGGGATTTGCTGTCGCGCGAAAAGCTGCTCGCGTACGCGGAAAAAGCCGGCATTCCAATCGAAATGAAACACAAGCAAGGCGGCGCGCCATACTCGATGGACGCGAACCTGCTGCATATCTCGTTCGAAGGCCGTCACCTGGAAGACCCGAAGGCGGAAGCCGAAGCGGATATGTGGCGCTGGACCGTGTCGCCGGAACAGGCGCCGGACCAGGCTGAATACCTCGACATCGAGTACGAGCACGGCGATCCCGTCTCGATCAACGGCAAGCGTCTGTCGGCGGCGGAAATGCTGACTGAGCTCAACCGCCTGGGCGGCAAGCACGGTATCGGCCGTCTGGATCTGGTGGAGAACCGCTATGTGGGCATGAAGTCGCGCGGCTGCTATGAAACGCCGGGCGGCACGATCATGCTGAAGGCGCACCGCGGCATCGAATCGATCACGCTCGACCGTGAAGTCGCGCACCTGAAAGACGATCTGATGCCCCGCTACGCATCGCTGATTTACAACGGCTACTGGTGGAGCCCGGAGCGCCGTGCGCTCCAGGTATTGATCGACCACACGCAAGAGAAAGTCAACGGCTGGGTGCGCGTGAAGTTGTACAAGGGCAGCGTCTCGGTGGTCGCGCGGGATTCGAAGGAAACCTTGTTCGACAAGACCATCGCCACGTTCGACGACGACGGCGGCGCATACAACCAGGCGGATGCCGGCGGTTTCATCAAGCTCAACGCACTGCGTATGCGGATTGCGGAGAACGCTCGCCGTCAACGCGGCTGATAGCGCTTCGCAGTGAAGGCTGAACCTGCGGCAGGCTCGGTCAGCCGCCATAACGCGCGGCCCTGGCCAGGAAGCGCACGATAAAAGGCGCCCGGAGTTTTCTCCGTGCGCCTTTTTCCATTTCAAAGGTCTGTAACTTCCTCGAGCCGCGCATTCAGCAAGACCAACGCGCTCACAAACACACCGGCTCGGCCTCCAACTCCACGCCGAATCGCTCCGACACGTCGCGCCGGATCGCGCCAGCGAGCGCCAACACTTCCGCGCCGCTCGCCCCGCCGCGATTCACGAGCACCAGCGCCTGCCTCTCGTGCACGCCGGCCGCGCCCATCGCACGGCCCTTCCAGCCGCACCGGTCAATCAGCCAGCCTGCGGCGAGTTTCACCGTGCCGTCCGGCTGAGGGTAGGACACGACGTCCGGCTCATTGCGCTTTAACGCATCGAACTGCGCCGCGTCGACGACCGGATTCTTGAAGAAGCTCCCAGCGTTGCCGAGGTGCAGCGGATCGGGCAGCTTCGCGCGCCGCACGGCCACCACCGCGTCGAAGATGGCCTGCGCGGTCGCCGGCTTGCAGGCGTCACCGGCATAGCCGGCAGCGGCCAGCTCGCGCGCCAGATCGGCGTAACCGGCGCGCGGCTGCCAAAGCTTCGGCAACCTGAACGTCACTGCGGTGATCACGAACCGCTCACGCCCTTCGCGCTTGAAGAAACTGTCGCGATAGCCAAAGCGGCAAGCGTGCGCGTCCAGTTCGACGGCCTCGCCCGTGGCCAGCTCGACCGCGCGCAGCGACGCGAAGCGCTCGCCCATTTCCAGACCGTACGCGCCGATGTTCTGGATCGGCGCGGCGCCCACGGTGCCCGGAATCAGCGCGAGGTTTTCGAGGCCGGGCATCCCTTGCGACAACGTCCAGGCGACGAACTCGTGCCACGGTTCGCCGGCGGCCGCTTCGACGTACCAGGCGTCGTCGTCCTCGCGCAGCACGCGGCGGCCGCGCAGCGCCACGAGCAGCACCAGCCCGGCGAAATCGCCGGTCAGCACGACGTTGCTGCCGCCGCCCAACACGAGTCGCGGCAGCCCGGCCGCGCGCGCGTCGCGCACCGCGGCCATTAATTGCGCTTCGCGCTCGATCCGGCACGCGAACTGCGCACGCACATCGAAGCCGAAGGTGTTGTGCGCCTTGAGCGGATAGCTGGCAGTGAACGCGGCAAAATCGGATTGGGACATCGGAATCGGAACAATGAACCAGCGAATGAAAGATAAAGACCAGATCGCAACCGGGCCGCGCGACAATGCTGCGGGCTTGGGCAAAAGGAGGCGGCGTCGGTAAAATGACGTCCGGTCCGTGATTATAGCGAGTGGCCCCGTGCGTGGCCGACCGGCTGCGTCACGCAGCTCAGCACTATTGGGAGAATGCAATGCCATCGTTCGACGTCGTCTGCGAAGCGAACATGATCGAAGTGAAGAACGCGATCGAGCAGTCCAACAAGGAAATTTCCACGCGCTTCGACTTCAAAGGGTCGGACGCGCGCGTAGAACATAAGGAAAACGAAATCACCGCTTACGCCGACGACGATTTCAAGCTCGGCCAGGTGAAAGACGTGCTGCTGTCGAAGATGGCCAAGCGCAACGTGGATGTGCGCTTCCTCGACTACGGCAAGATCGAGAAGATCGGCGGCGACAAGGTCAAGCAGGTGATCAAGATCAAGAAGGGTGTTTCCGGCGACCTGTCGAAGAAAATCGTGCGCCTCGTGAAAGACAGCAAGATCAAGGTGCAGGCGAGCATTCAGGGCGACGCCGTGCGCATCACCGGCGGCAAGCGCGACGACCTGCAAAGCGTGATCGCGATGTTGCGCAAGGACGTGACCGATACGCCCCTCGACTTCAACAACTTCCGCGACTGACCCAAGGGGCGCTGTGTCGATGCGTGTTCTGGGAAACGGGTGGCGCCGTAACCGTAAAAGCACGCCGAGGGCCGCGCCAGTTTGCTAGTGACCCACCGGTTCGCGGTGCCCGCGCGCCCAGGACGAAGCGCCCGCTATCTGTCGGCGAGCCGCCCCAATGGCATCTGGTTCTCGCGAGGTGGTCCTGCGGCGCGCCACCCGCGCCGAATCTGCTATTGACGCGAGCAAACCGCATCCTCACGGCACCGCCTCGCCGATACACGGCACCCGGCGTCCGAAGACCCCAAAGCCTCGAGCGTCGAAAGCCTCAAGCTTCAAAAGCCCCAGATCGGAACGCTGTCAATTTCAGAGATCGTTCTGCGCCGCCGTACTGGCCGCCTTCTTCTTATCCCCTATCCGGCTTTCCTGCCCGTGCATCAGCTTGGCGATGTTGCCGCGATGACGCCACACCAGAAACGAACTCATCACGACGATCGCCAGCGCGATCACCCGCGGCCCGAACAGGAACGCATAGAAGAGCGGCGCGAATACTGCGGCGGCCAACGCTGCCAGCGACGAATAACGCGTAGAGAACGCGACGATCAGCCAGGTCAGCAGCGTCGCGACGCCGAGCGTCGGATTGATTGCGAGCAGCACGCCCGCCGCGGTCGCCACGCCCTTGCCGCCTCTGAAACGGAAAAACACCGGATACAGGTGACCGAGAAACACGGCAACCGACACGAGCGCCACCGACGTATCGTCGAGTCCGTAGCGTGCGCCGAAATGCACGGCCAACCATACTGGGAGCCAGCCCTTGAGGGCGTCGCCGATCAGCGTGAGAATCGCCGCCGTCTTGCTGCCGCTGCGCAGCACGTTGGTGGCCCCCGGATTGCCCGAGCCATACGAGCGCGGGTCGTCCAGGCCCATCGCAGCGCTCACGATCACGGCGAACGACACGGAACCGATCAGATAGGCAACGACAGCAGCGATCAGGTTTTGCATCTGGGACTCATATAAAAAACCGCGGTCTGAACTTCGACACCCCGACCGCAACGGGGAGCACAGCAGAACATGCAAGTCGAAACGAAGCGGCGCATATTCTACCGAACGCGGCCCCCCCGTAAGACATCCGCGCAAACGTCAATCGACGCTCGCGCACTCGACCGTCTGCGCGCGCAGCAGTTCGGTCAGCACCGTCGGCTCGATGCTGACGAGAAAACCGCGCCGGCCGCCATTCAGCCAGATCCGCTCCATCTCGAGGATGGTCGACTCGACATAGACGGGCATCGACTTGCGGGTGCCGAACGGCGACGTGCCGCCGATCAGATAGCCGGAATGCCGGCTCGCCACCTCGGGCTTGCATGGCTCGACGCGCTTCGCGCCGATCTGTCGCGCGAGGTTCTTGGTGCTGACGGTGCGGTCGCCGTGCATCAGCACGATCAGCGGCTTGGCGTGCTCGTCCTCCATGACCAGCGTCTTTACGACATGATGTTCGTCCACGCCGAGCTGGCGCGCCGACTCGCCAGTGCCGCCCTGCTCGACATAGTCGTAAGGATGCTCGCCGAAGGCGACGCCATGACGGCGCAGAAACTGTGTGGCGGGCGTTTCGGAGACGTGTCTGAGTTTGCTCATCGGCGCATTGTAATGGCCAGTTTGCGCAACGGCTATTCGCCGAACGGCCGATTGTGCGGGTCCGGCGGCTGTGGCACGATCGTTCGGAAATGCGGCGCACCGCGCGCCGCGCAAATCGTTTTCAGGAGACAGCGTTGAGCCCCGTTTCGTCCATCCGCTCCACCATCGACGTCCCTGCCCTGCTGGCCGCGCTGCCCGCGCGCATCGCGGACATTCCGGCGCTCGCCGCCGCGCGCGATCCACAGCACATTGCGTTGATCGAGGATGCGCGCCGACTGACCCGCGCGCAACTGCTGCAAGCCGTCGACGCCGTCACCGCGCTGTTTCGCGAATGGGGTGTGCGCGGCGGCGATCGTGTGATGATCGTCGCGGAGAACAGCATCGCGCAGATCGTGCTGCTGTTCGCGACCGCTCGGCTCGACGCGTGGGCGCTGGTGTCGAATGCGCGGCTGTCCGCCGCTGAACTCGACTCGATTCGCGCCCATGCGCAGCCCCGCGTGGTCGCCTACGCGGCGCAAAGCTCCGCCGATGCCCGGCGGCACGCCGAGCGCCATCGGGCAACGGACGCGCCGTCCTTCACCCCGGACATCGGCGCATGGTCGTACACGGTCGACAAGGCGGTCCAGGCCGAACCGGTCGAAGCCGCGAGCGACCGCCAGTGCGCGGCGCTGATCTATACCACCGGCACCACCGGCGCACCGAAAGGCGTGATGCTGTCGCATCGTAATCTGCTGTACATCGCGGCGGTCTCCAGCCGCCTGCGCAAGGTCGGGCCAGACGACGTGGTCTACGCGGTGCTGCCTATCTCGCACGTGTACGGCTTCGCGTCTGTTTGTCTGGGCAGCCTGCAAGCAGGCGCGTCCTTGCGGCTCGCGCCGCGCTTCGACCCAGAGGCCGTGCGCCGCGCGCTCGCCGACGAACGCGTCTCGATCTTCCAGGGCGTGCCGGCCATGCACGCCAAACTGCTCGAGCATCTGCGCGAGCATGGGCTCGCATGGTCCGCGCCACATCTTCGCTTCGCTTATTCGGGCGGCTCGCCGCTCGACGCCGCGCTCAAGGCGCAGGTCGAAGCCGTCTACGGTCTGCCGCTGCACAACGGCTATGGGATGACTGAGAGCAGCCCGACGGTTTCGCACACGATGCTCGACGCGCCGCGCAGCGACTGCTCCGTGGGCGAGGTCATTCCGGGCGTCGAAGTGAAGTTCGTCGGACTCGACGGCGTGGCTGCCGCGCAGGGCGAGATCGGCGAGTTATGGGTGCGCGGGCCGAACGTGATGCTCGGCTACTACCGCAACCCGCAGCAGACGCGCGCGGCCGTGACCGAAGACGGCTGGCTCAGGACCGGCGATCTTGCGCGGCAAGACCCGGACGGTGCGCTGCATATCGTCGGGCGCAGCAAGGAACTGATCATCCGCTCAGGGTTCAACGTCTATCCGGCCGAAGTCGAACAGGTGCTCAACGCGCATCCGCAGGTTGTGCAGTCGGCGGTGATCGGTCGTCCAGTCGAGGGCAACGAGGAAGTTGTCGCCTTCGTGGAATTGTCCGCGGGTGCGGACGTGACACCCGCTGAGTTGATCGCGTGGTGCGGCGAGCGTCTCGCGCCATACAAGCGGCCCGCCGAATTGAAGGTGCTCGCCGCGCTGCCGGCTGCGTCGACCGGCAAGATCCTCAAACATCGCTTGCGCGAGCTCGTCTGACTCCCCGTGCGTCACCCCCGGGGATGATGCGCCGCATGCAGCGACTTCAACCGTTCGCGGGCCACGTGCGTGTAGATCTGCGTGGTCGAGATATCGGTGTGGCCGAGCAGCAGCTGCACCACGCGCAGGTCGGCGCCGTGATTGAGCAGATGCGTGGCGAACGCGTGCCGCAGCGTATGCGGCGACAACGGCGCATGCACCCCGGCCGCCGCCGCGTGTCGCTTGACGATGTTCCAGAACTGCTGGCGCGTCATGCCTTCGGCGCGGCTCGTCACGAACAGCGCGTCTGCCGCGCGTGCGCCGAGCAGCGCCGGCCGGGCCTCGCGCAGATAGCGTTCGATCCACCCGTGCGCTTCTTCGCCGAACGGAATCAGGCGCTCTTTCGAGCCCTTGCCCATCACGCGCACCACGCCGTCGTTCAACCCCACTTCCACCGTCTTCAGCGTGACCAGTTCGGTGACGCGCAGACCGCTTGCGTACATCAACTCGAGCATCGTGCGATCGCGCAGACCGAGCGGCGTGCCGATGTCGGGCGCGCCGAGCAGCGCTTCGACCTGCGCTTCGCTCAGCGTCGACGGAAAACGCGGTGCTTGCCTGGCCGAGCGGATGCGCAACGTCGGGTCGACTGTCGCGCGATGCTCGCGAACCGCCCACGCGTAATAGCGGCGAAACACGGAAAGCCGCCGGTTTGCCGACGTCGATTTGTCCTTGTACCGCGCCGCACTGTATGCGTTCAGGTCCGCCTCGCTGGCGCTGTCGAGCGACGCGTTGCGTCTGGCCGCGAGCCATTCGCAGAAGAGCCGCAGATCGCGGCGGTACGCGTCGAGCGTGTTGCGCGATAGGCCGTGTTCGAGCCACAGCGCGTCGCAAAACGCGTCGATCGACGCATGGCTCGTCACGAGTTCGGGTGAGGAAGACGACGCGACGCTCGCGCCTTCAGCAGTGATATCGCTCATGTGTAGGGAATGCCTTCATGCGCCAGCAGCCAGCGCTTGACGTTGCGGTAGAAGCCCTCTTCGGCGTGATGCGCGAACCCGCCGATACCGCTGGAACTCACCACCCGGTGACACGGAATTACGATTGGAAAGTCATTGGCGCCGCAAGCCTGGCCCACCGCGCGCGGCACGCTGCCCAACTGCCTGGCCAACTGCCCGTAGGTCATCACGACGCCGGGCGCAATGTCGCAGAGCGCCTGCCACACGCGTCGCTGGAACGGGGTGCCGAGCGGCGCCAGCGGCAAGTCGAACCGCGCGGATGCGCAGTCGAAATAACGCTCGATCTGCTCGACCGCCTGCTGAGCCAGCGGCGTGTTGGGCGCGACGCTTTGCACCGAGCCCGGCAGATAGACGATCTCGCGCACGGCCGCGCCAGCGACTCGAATGCCGACCTTGCCGAACGGCGCATCGATCACTGCGTTGAACATGATTGCCTGCTCCTCATTGATGCGGCGTTCCGGCTTGCAAGCTGGCGGACTTGCGCGCGACGCTGGTGTCGCAGACCAAACGCACCGCCCACACGCCTCGTGCAAACCACTTTCGACAATCGCAGCTCGCCGGTCTGCCGCTACTCTACGCCGCTTCCAACGCCCATTGCACATGCTCGCGCACCACGGCGGACGGGTCGTCGACGCGCTGGCGCAACGCGCGCACGATCGCCTCGCGAGCGTCGGCACTCAAGCTGCCGGGCGGGGTGCGAAGCGCATTGCCCATCCCCACCGCGAGATTGCGCAGCCAGCTCTCATAGCCGATGCGGCGAATCGCACTGCCTTGCATGCGCGTGTCGAACTCGTGCGCGCTCCACGCAAACAACTCGACCAGCGACGCGCGATCGAGCCCATGCCGCACATCGAAATCGGCGACCGGCGCGGCCTGCGCGAACTTGTTCCACGGACAAACAAGCTGGCAATCGTCGCAGCCATACACACGATTGCCGATCAACGGCCGCATTTCCAGCGGAATACTGCCCTTCAGCTCGATCGTGAGGTAGGAGATGCACAGTCGCGCATCGACCTTGTAAGGCGCGACGATCGCGCCGGTCGGACACGCGCCGATGCAGCGCGTACAACTGCCGCAATGTGAGCCCGGCGTTTCGGGTGCCACCTCGGGCACGGTTTCGGCATCGGTCGGCAGCGGCACGTCGACATAGATTTCCCCGAGGAAAAAGAGCGACCCCGCATCGCGTTGCAGCAGCAGCGTGTGCTTGCCGCGCCAGCCGATGCCCGCCTTCTGCGCCAGTTCGACTTCCAGCACGGGCGCGGAATCCGTGAACACGCGATGGCCGAAAGGACCGATCTCGGCTTCGATCTTCTCGGCGAGATGTTGCAAACGGTTACGCATCACCTTGTGATAGTCGCGGCCGCGCGCATAGATCGACACGACCGCCGCGGACGGGTCCGCCAGCCGCGCCTGCTCCGCTGTACGCCAGTCACGCGCGAGCGGGCCGTTGCCGGTCGTGCTTTCGGCGGCGGCACCGTGCAGTGTCTGGGACGGCAAATAGGCGATGCGCGCGGTGATCACGCGTAGCGTGCCGGCCACAAGCTCGGCCGGCCGTGCGCGTTTCATCCCGTGTTTCGCCATATAATCCATCTCGCCGTGGCACCCCGCTTCGAGCCACGCTGCAAGCGGCGCTTCGGCCGTGGAAAGATCGGTGTCGCTAATGCCGATCGCGCCGAAACCCAGTTCACGGCCCCAGCTTTTGATGTTCAGCGCGAGCGCATCGAGCGCCGCTTCATCGAAACGACGCGCGGCACCCGCGGCGTCGACAGACGCGGGCGTGCTGGAAACAGGGGACTCCGGACTTCGGTTCATCACGCCATTTTACGAGAATGCCTGTCAATCCCGATCACGCGATTCAACCGCCCGCCACCGCCCTGCTCGAACGCTACTTCGTGCTCGCGGACGAGGCCGCCACGCTCGCGTTCGGCGAGCGCTTCGCGAAGGCGATCGAAAGCCTGCGCGCGGCAATCGCAGGCAGCGGCGTCGCGTTCCACGGACTGCAGGTACAGCTCGTCGGCGACCTCGGGGCGGGCAAGACCACGCTCGTGCGCGCCACTTTGCGCGGCCTCGGCCATACCGGCCGCGTGCGCAGTCCCACTTACACGCTGGTCGAACCTTATGTGCTCGAGCGGCCCGCAGGGGAACTCGCGCTCTATCACTTCGATCTGTACAGATTCACCGATCCGGCCGAATGGGCCGACGCGGGCTTTCGCGAATATTTCGACAGGGGCGCGATCTGCCTCGTCGAATGGCCGCAACGCGCGGGGCGTCTGCTAGGCGTGCCGGATCTCGTCTTCTCGCTCGACCTGGACAGCGAGAGCAACGGCCGCGTACTCGTCGCACGGGCATACAGCGAATCAGGAAAGGCATGTCTCGAAAGATGTTGATCAAACCGTTCCGCTCGATCGAATCGGCGGCCACCGCAACGCATAACTGGCGGCGCCGGCAGATTCTGCGGGCGGGCGCATCCACGCTCGTGCTGGGTCTCGTCGCCCCGCGTCTGGCCATGGCCAGCTCGGTGCTCGGCGTGCGGGTGTGGCCGGCGCGCGACTACACGCGCGTGACCATCGAATCGGACCAGCCGTTGCAGAACGCCCAGCAACTGTTGCAGGGACCGGACCGGCTGGTGGTCGATCTGAGCGGGCTCGATCTCGATCAGGCGCTCAAGGATCTCGTCTCGAAGATCACGCCGAACGATCCGCAGATTTCATCGGTACGGGTTGGGCAATATCAGCCGCACGTGGTGCGCATGGTGTTCGACCTGAAGGGTTCGGTGAAACCGCAGGTGTTCACGCTGCCGCCGGTGGGCGCCTACAAGTACCGGCTGGTGTTCGACCTCTATCCGGCAGTCGCACCCGATCCGCTGATGGATCTGCTCGCACAAACCGAGCGCAAGCAGCAAACGCTGGACGAAGAAAACGGCGTGCCGCCCGCTACGCTGAGCGGGCCGGGCACGACGCCGCCGATCGCCGACAACAGCGAAGCGTTCTTCGAACGCTATGCGCAAAACGGCGGCGGCAACGACGTTGCGCCGCGTGCGCCGGCGCATGGCGCGCCCGCGCCCGGCGCGCCCATCATCGCCGGCAAACCGGTGGCGCCGGGCGCGCCCTTCGCGCCGCTCGCGCCGCCCACCGCGCTTGCACGCAACAAAGGTAGCAGCGGCAACACCGCGCGCAATCCGGACAGCGGCGACGCAGGCGGCGACGACACGTACGCGTTCAGCACGCCCAAGTCGAGCAAGAGCAACACGGTGCGCCTGTTGACCGTCGCGATCGATCCGGGCCATGGCGGCGAAGATCCGGGCGCGATCGGCGGCTCAGGCACTTACGAAAAGCATGTCGCGCTCGACATAGCGAAGAAGCTGCGCGCGAAGATCGACGCCCAGCCGAACATGCGCTCGATGATGACGCGCGACGCCGACTTCTTCGTGCCGCTGAACGTGCGCGTGCAGAAGGCCCGCCGCGTCGGCGCGGACCTGTTCGTGTCGATCCACGCCGACGCGTTCACCACGCCGGAGGCCAAAGGTTCGTCGGTGTTCGCGTTGTCGGAGCACGGCGCGTCGAGCGCCGCGGCACGCTGGATGGCGAACAAGGAAAATGCGTCGGATGAGATTGGCGGCATCAACGTCAAGTCCGCCGACGCCACCGTGAACCGCGCGCTGTTCGACATGTCGACCACCGCGCAGATTCGTGACTCGATGCGTTACGGCAACTTCGTGCTCAAGGAAATCGGCGGGATCAACAAGCTGCACAAGGGCGCAGTAGAACAAGCCGGTTTCGCCGTGCTCAAAGCGCCGGATATTCCGTCGATCCTCGTGGAGACCGCCTTCATCAGCAATCCGGACGAGGAGCGCCGTCTAAACGACGACGCATATCGCGACAAGATGGCCGACGCGATCATGAACGGCATCAAACGCTACTTCGCGGCCAATCCGCCGCTGGCGAAAAACCGCATGACATGATGCTTCGGCGCGCACGCTGCAGCAACGCAATAAACAAACGGCCGCTCGATGCGGCCGTTTGTTCGTGCAGCGCGTGCACCGGGGCCGGCGTTCAGCGCGCCGGCATCAGCCGCTGCACGACCCAGCCGCCGCCGAACACGTTCACCGCAAGCCCTGCCATCACCAGCAACGCGCCGGCAATTTCCACCGCGTTCAGCTGCTCATCGAGAAAAAGCCATGCCGACGCCAGCCCGACGATCGGCACCAGCAGCGAAAAGGGCGCGACCTGGCTCGCCGGATGGCGCGACAGCAGACGGCTCCACAAGCCATAGCCGAGCAGCGTTGCGATGAACGCCAGATACACGACCGCGAAGATCGACACGACACTGATGCCCGAGAGCGCGGCAACGATGCGCTGCGGCCCTTCGAACAGACACGACGCGGCAAGGAACGGCAGAGGCGGGATCAGACTGCCCCACACCACCAGCCCGACCAGATCGACGTTGCCGACTTTCTTGGTGACGATATTGCCGAGCGCCCACATGCATGCCGCGCACAGCGTGAGCGCAAAACCCGCGACGGTCATCGCGCCCCCGCCTTGCAGGCCGATCACCGCGAGTCCGCCCGCCGCGATCAGCAAACCCCCGATGTTGCGCAAGCGAAAGCGCTCATGCAGAAACAGCGCCGCGAACATCAGCGTGAAAAATGCCTGCGCCTGCAGCACCAGCGAAGCGAGCCCCGCCGGCATGCCGACGTACATCGCCGAGAATAGAAAGGCGAACTGACCGAAGGAGATCGTCGCGCCGTACGCGAACAGCCAGCGCCACGACAAGTTCGGGCGCTTGACGAAGAACACCGCCGGCACCGCGGCGAGCGTGAAGCGCAATGCGCCGAGCAGCATCGGCGGCACGCCATGCAGACCCACCTTGATCACGACGAAATTGACGCCCCACGCGAGGACCACCACAAGTGCGAGCAGCAAATCCTTGGGTGACATCCCGTTCTCCATCTGGTTATCCGATGCGGCAGTTTACCGGAGCCGGCCGCCCCGCGGGATCGCGCGTGCGGCGCGCGCTCAGGGCGCCGGTGGGCGGCGAGCCGTCGACATCACGCGCTGCGCAGTAGAATCGTTCAGTGTCGAGAATCTTCCCTCACCCTTCCAGCCGAGCCGCCCATGACTTCCTCGATCAAAGCAGTCCTCAAACCGCATCTGCGCGACGTCGGCAGCCTGAGCGTGCGGCGCGTGCTGCCCGCCATGGCCGCGCGCCTGATCGGCCCGTTCATCTTCTTCGATCACATGGGTCCCGCCACCCTCGAACCGGGCGTCGGGCTCGACGTGCGGCCGCATCCGCACATCGGCCTTGCCACCGTGACGTATCTCTTCGAAGGCGCGATCATGCATCGCGACAGCCTCGGTTCGGAGCAGAAGATCGTCCCCGGCGACGTCAACTGGATGACGGCCGGACGCGGCATCGTCCACTCCGAGCGCACGCCCGCCGAAGACCGCGCGAGCGGCCATACCATCCACGGCATCCAGACGTGGGTCGCGCTGCCGCTCGAAGACGAGGAGATCGAGCCGTCGTTCGCGCATCACGCGGCCAACACGCTGCCGGTCGTCGAGCGCAACGGCGTCACGCTGCGGGTGATCGCGGGCACGGCGTTCGGCGCGGTGTCGCCGGTCACGACCTTTTCCGGCACGCTGTACGTCGCCGCCGACTTCGCGCCGGGTAGCGCGTTCGCGCTCGAACCGGAACACGAGGAACGCGGCGTTTATCTGGTCGACGGCGATCTGGAGATCGACGGCGCACCGCTCGAGCTGGGCCAGATGGCGGTGCTCGCGCTCGACGAGACAGTCACGCTCGCGAGTACGCACGGCGCGCGCGTGATGCTGCTCGGCGGCGAAAAGCTGGACGGCGAACGTTTTATCGAGTGGAATTTCGTCGCGAGTTCGCGGGAAAGAATCGAGGCGGCGAAACTCGCGTGGACCCGTCAGGAGATGGGTACGGTGCCGGGCGAAACCGAATGGATTCCGCTGCCGGAACGCAAATAGGCACAAGCGATGCGCAATGCCCGGCAAACGGGCGGGAACGGCGCCGATTGAGCACCAGCACGCGCGCCGCATTGAATTCGCGCGGTTCACCCCCACCTCATGACAAACCGTTTTATCGACGAGGAAGCAATGGACACCACTCTGGCCACTTTTGAACAGGACGTCATCGCGGCGTCGACGCTGGCCCCCGTGCTGGTCGATTTCTGGGCGCCCTGGTGCGGCCCCTGCAAGAGCCTCGGCCCGATGCTGGAAAAGCTGGAAGCCGAAGCGGGCGGCAAATGGAAGCTGGTGAAGGTCAACGTGGACGAGAATCAGGAACTGGCCGCGCACTTCCAGGTGCGCAGCATTCCGCACGTCGTGGCGTTTGCCGACGGCCGGCCGGTCGATCAGTTCATCGGCGTGTTGCCTGAGGGACAGTTGCGCGAGTTCATCGACCGCCTGCTGCCGCAAGGCGCTGACGCGGCGCGGCTCGACGCACAGACTGCGCTCGCCGAAGGCCGCCGCGACGATGCGTACGAAGCGCTGGAAGCCGCGCTCGCCTTCGACCCGGGCTTCGACGAAGCACGCATGGACCGCATCGAAATGCTGCTCGAAGACCACCGCATCGACGAAGCGCGCAATGAGGTCGACCTGCTGTCGCCGAAAACGACGCAAGGCATCGATGCGCGCTTCAACGCGATCAAGACGCGCCTCGACGCAGTGGACGCTGCCGCGGACCTGCCGCCCACAGATGCGCTCGAAGCCAAAGTCGCCGCCGCGCCGGACGACCTGGAAGCGCGCTTCGATTTGGCGAGCGCGTTCATCGCGCGTCGCAAATATGCGCAGGCGCTCGAACATCTGCTGGCGATCGTGCAGCGCGACCGGTCGTTCCGTGAGGACATCGGCCGCAAGACGATGTTGTCGGTGTTCGACCTGGCCGCGCATCAGCCCGAACTCGTGTCGCAGTGGCGGCGCAAGCTGAGCGCGTCGCTGTTCTGATTCCGGGCGCATTCAGGCCGCTCGGGGCCAGTCAGATCGATGCGGCGGCCGCCGCGCCTGAAGAAGAAGCACTGCGGGAAGCACTGCGCCGGGCAGTGCGCAACGGCGCCGCGCAGTCTTCGCGCTGTGCCGCAGGTAGAAGCGCCGCACGGTGCCGGCGGCGCTCAGCGTTTCAAGCCACCGCCTGCTTCGCCAACGCCCGCAACACATGCGCGGCCGCCGCAAAACCGAAGCTCGCGGTCACACACACGCTCGAACCAAACCCCGCGCAGTTCAAACCGACCGGTCCCGTGTGGCCCGGCGACGTGCTCACGTGTTCGGCTTGCTCGTCGATATCGCATACGGCGGCTTCCGGGTAGATCAGCGGCTCATCCGAGTACACCGCGCTCACCTTGAACCTGGCCTTCGGCCCGCGCGGAAAACCATGTTGCTTGCGCAACTGGCCGCGTACCTTCGACAGCAACGGGTCCTGAATGGTCAACGCGAGATCGTCGATGCGAATGCGCGTCGGGTCGAGCTGCCCGCCCGCGCCGCCCACGGTGATCAACGGCTGTTTGCGCTCGACGCACCATGCGATCAGCGCGGTCTTGGTGCGCACGCTGTCGATCGCGTCGACGACGTAATCGAAACCGTTGCCAAGGGTGGCCGCAAAATTCTCTGGCTCGACGAAATCTTCGACTAGCCGCACATCGCAGTGCGGATTGATCGCCGCGATGCGCTCGGCCATCGCTTCGACCTTTGGTTTCCCGTAGTTGCCGTCCAGCGCATGGATCTGCCGGTTCGTGTTGCTCTCGGCGACGTTGTCGAGATCGATCAGCGTGAGCGTGCCGAGCGCGCTGCGCGCGAGCGCCTCGGCCACCCAGGACCCCACCCCGCCGATGCCGATCACCGCGACGTGCGCAGCTTCGAACGCAGCGAGTGCAGGCGCGCCGTACAGGCGCGCGATGCCACCGAAGCGCCGCGCGCGGTCGACGGTTTCGCTCCCGTCGAGGCTGGTAGTAAGATCGGATTGCGCGGTCGTGCTGGACATGGTGGCAGGGCTCGGTAAGAACAGGCAAAAACTGGCAAGAAAGGCAACAAGCGGGCAAGACCGAAAGCGTCACCGCCGGCGCGAACATGGCGGTTCAAACGGAATCAGCCCGTATTTTGCCTGAACGCGCCGGGGCTCATGCCGCTGCATCACGCAGCCGAAACGGCGCGCCGCCTTGCGCGGGTCGCGCGCAAAAAACCGGCTCCTTAGCTATACTTGCCTGACTGTAGCGTTTGCATAAGAAGATGACTTCACTCGCGGAACTTCGAAAAAATTATTCGCTGGGTTCTTTGGACATCGCCGATGTCGACCGCGATCCGATTCGTCAATTCGGCAAGTGGTTTCAACAGGCGGTCGACGCCAAACTGCCCGAACCGAATACCATGACGCTCGCCACCGTCGACTCGCGCGGCCGGCCGTCCGCGCGCATCGTGCTGATCAAGGGCATCGACGAGCGCGGCTTCGTGTTCTTCACCAATTACGAAAGCCGCAAGGGCCGCGAGCTTGCCGCCAATCCTTACGCAAGCCTGTTGTTTTACTGGATAGAGCTGGAGCGCCAGGTGCGCGTGGAAGGCCGCGTCGTCAAAACCAGCGCTGCGGAAAGCGATGCGTATTTCGCTTCGCGCCCGCTCGGTTCGCGCATCGGCGCATGGGCATCAAATCAGAGTCAGGTGATTGAAAGCCGCTCGCAGCTCGAAACGCGCGAACGGGAATTCAACCTGCAGTACGGCGACCAGCCGCCGCGCCCCCCGCACTGGGGCGGATATCGTTTGGTGCCCGAAGCGATCGAATTCTGGCAGGGCAGGCCCTCGCGCCTGCACGACCGTCTGCTCTACACTCGCGCAAGCGAAACCGGCGACTGGCACATCTCCCGCCTGTCGCCCTGAATCGGAATCTAGCGCCAGCAGCGCGCCGCCAACGCAGCAGTGCGCGCCGGCCTGATCGTGTCTTGCGGCATGGGAGTTGCGCCGCGCCGAGCCACGATCGACACGAGCTTTGCTTTAATTCAACGGACACGGAGAGATCACATGTTCTGGGAGAAGAAGCTGGCCCAGTGGGTCGAAGAGGTCAAAACCAGGGCTAACCTGCCTGCACGCCTCGTGCTATGGGATGGCCAGCAACATGACTTCGGACAGTTCGCCGCCCCGCAGGTCACCCTGCATGTCAAAAGCGCCACGGCACTGCCCTATCTGCTCGAACCGAGCCTCGACAATCTCGGCGAGGCCTACGTGAAAGGCAAGATCGACATCGAGGGCAAGCTGTCGGACATCATCAATATCGGCTATCAACTGGCGCGCAGCACCGTCACCAGTGCGAGCAAGCTGGCGCGCGTGCGGCGCTACTTCAATCATTCGAAGGCGTCGGACAAGAAGGCGATCCAGTACCACTACGACGTGTCGAACGAGTTCTACAAGCTGTGGCTCGACGAGAACATGGTCTATTCGTGTGCGTACTTCGAGAACGGCAATGAAGATCTCGCCACCGCACAACTCAAGAAGATCGACCACATCCTCACCAAGATCCAGTTGCAGCCGGGGCAGCATCTGCTCGACATCGGTTGCGGTTGGGGCGCGCTCGTGCTGCGCGCGGCGCAGAAATTCGGTGCGCGATGCGTCGGCGTGACGCTGTCGCAGAACCAGTTCGAGCTCGCCACTTCGCGCGTGAAAGCGGCGGGTCTCGAAGGACAGATCGAAATTCGCCTGCAGGACTATCGCGAGATCACGGGGCAATTCGATCGCATCACCAGCGTCGGCATGTTCGAGCACGTCGGCCGCAAGAATCTGCCCGGCTACTTCCAGAAAATGCGCGAGCTACTGGCCGACGACGGCATCGCGATGAATCACGGCATCACGTCGAGCGACTCGGACAGCGGCGAGACCGCGCTCGGCGGCGGTGAATTCATCGACCGCTATGTATTCCCGGATGGCGAGCTGCCGCACATCAGCCTCGCGCTCGAGGCGATGCAGCGCGGCGGGCTCGAAGCGGTTGACGTGGAAAGCCTGCGCCGTCACTATGCGCACACGCTGAATCTGTGGGCCGAAAATTTCGAGGCGCACGCGGACGAAGCCCGCAAGCTGGTCGACGACGAAAAATTCCGCATCTGGCGGGTGTACCTCGCCGGCTGCGCGTACGCGTTCGAAACCGACGACGTGTCGATCTACCAGGTGGTGTGCCGCAAAGCCGGCCGCAGCGCGAAAACCTTGCCGTGGTCGCGCCGCTACATGTACGAAAAGCCGCTGTGAGGCCGGTTGCGTCGCGGCGCCGTGCATGATGTGCGGACGGGCGCGGCGCAATCCTGTTTCGACGATCAGGCCGAATAGTGATGGACCAGTGCAGGACAAGCGAAGTCGAACAGCCGGAAAGCGGCATGAATGACGGCGATGACGCCAGCGGTAAAGCCGCGCAGTTCGACCTGTTCGGGATGCCGGCGGAACCGGCACCTTCGCACGCTCATGACGCACAACCGCGCCGCGCGGCGCCTGTCGATGCGCCCCGCCCTGCCGTGCAAGCGCCTGTCGCAGCGGCAACAACCGGCACCGCGCCGCGATCCGGGCGGCGAAGCCCCTCGCGCGGCCAGTCCCACGAGGCCACGCTCTGGCACGACGAAGACCCACCGGAGCGCACCGCGCCGGAATCTGCCGCGAGCGCGGCCCCTGCCACCGCCGATACCCCACGAAAACGCCGCGCACGCGAAATCCTCGCCGCGCCGCCATCGCCCGAATGGCTCGCGCTCGCGGCAAAGCTGCCGCCGCAAATCCACCTCGGCACGTCCACCTGGTCTTTTCCGGGCTGGAACGGCATCGTCTATGGCGACGATTACAGCGACAGCAAGCTCTCGCGCGACGGTCTCACGGCTTACGGTGCGCATCCGCTGCTCAGGACGGTCAGCATCGACCGGTCGTTCTATCAGGCGCTGTCAGTCACCGACTACCTGCGCTACGCGCAACAGGTCCCCGAGCATTTCCGCTTCATCGTCAAGGCGCCGATGACGGTCACCGAGGCCACCGTGCGCGCCGAACACGGCGAACCGGTCTCGCTGAACCCGTGTTTCCTGAGCGCGCAAATCGCCATCGACGAATTCGTCACGCCCTGCGTCGAAGGGCTCGGCGCCAAAGCCGGCGCGCTCGTGTTCCAGCTTTCGCCGCTGCCTGATCAGATGCTCGCGCAGCCGGCGGTGTTCATCGAACGCCTCGCCGAGTTCCTGACGGCCTTGCCGAAGCTGCCCGACGGCACCTGTTACGCGATCGAAATCCGCGATGCGAGTCTGCTCACGCCGCGCTTCATCCGCATGCTCAAAGCGTCGGGCGTGCGCTATTGCGTGGGCATTCACGCGCGGATGCCGGACCCGCTGCGCCAGGCCGCCGCGCTGGCGCTGCTGGACGGCGAGCCGGCCGGACCGCTCATCGTGCGATGGAGTCTGCACGGCGGCTTCAAATACGAGCAGGCAAAGGCCAGGTACGAGCCGTTCAACCAGTTGATCGACCAGGACCCGGCGACTCGCGCGTCGCTCGCCGAGCTGGCCGTGCGCTATGCGCTGGCCGGTCAGCCGGTGGTGATCGCGATCAACAACAAGGCGGAAGGGTCGGCGCCGTTGAGCTGCGTGGAACTGGCGCGCGAGATTGTCGAAGCGTATGCGCGCCAAGCGCAGGAACGCGAACCTGAGAACGAAGGGCCGTCTCAGCACGAGCGGGAACCACAGCCAGGCGATGACGGTGAGCCCGGCGACGAACGCGGTTTCCAGGTCGGGTAGGCTCGTGCGGCACGGCGGCAGATCGGGGCACGCTCGCTTGCGCTTGCGCTCGTACTTGCGCGACCTACGTCGATTGCCTGCGCCGCGCACGCGACCAACGCAGACTGCGAAGCGCTCGATCGCGCGTGACCAGTGGTGCCGCGCCCCGAGCACAGCGGCGCGCAGCTAGTCGCCCGCTGGCCCGGCCTCACCTCGCCTTGATTCTGTGCGCGAACTTCTGGCGAAACTTCGCCACTTTCGGCGCCACCACGAACGAGCAATATCCTTGATTCGGATGCTGCGCAAAATAGTTCTGGTGATACGCCTCGGCAGGCCAGTAGTTGTTGTCGAGCGGCAGCACCTGGGTGACGATCCGCCCGTCGTAGATCCCTTGCTCGCCGATCTCGCGGATCGCCTGCAGCGCCGTCTCGCGCTGCGCATCGGAATGCGTGAAGATGACCGACCGGTACTGCGTGCCGACGTCGTTGCCCTGCCGGTTGAGCTGCGTCGGATCGTGAATCGCGAAGAAAATGTCGAGAATCTCGCGATAGCTGATCTTCGCCGGATCGAAGTCGAGTTTCACCACTTCGGCGTGACCGGTCTCGCCGTCGCACACCTGCTCGTAGGTGGGATGACGGGCGTGGCCGCCCGCATAGCCCGACTCCACTGCGTTCACGCCTTCAACGTCCAGATACACCGCTTCGAGGCACCAGAAACATCCGCCGCCAAGCGTGGCGACTTCGCCTGTCTGACTCATGCTGCTCGCTCCTTCCTTCATACTGATGGTCGGCCTGTGCCGTCTGTCTATCGGCACCGCGCTGATGCCGCGAACGGGAGGCTTACCAGCTTAGCGCGTTTTACGCTGACTGGCTGATGTCGCGGCCAATGCGCCGCGATTGCAGTTAAAATTGGGACAAATCGACGATTTTCACTATGACTTTCGAATCATTTGTTTCCGACCACGCGCGCTATGGGTTCAGTCCGGCGGTCCCGCTAATGCGAGGAGACGCCTTCCAATGAAGCGCGCCAGCCCGCCCAATTTCGACCAGAGCGCCTTTAAACAGGCGCTCAGCCAGTTCGCCACCGGCGTCACCGTCATCACGACGCGAGCAGAGTCGGGCGAACTGATCGGCATCACGGCCAGTTCGTTCAACTCGGTGTCGCTCGATCCGCCGCTGGTGCTATGGAGTCTCGCCACCCGCTCGGCGTCGATGCGGGTGTTCCAGGCCAACAGCCACTATGTCGTCAATGTGCTGGCCGCCTCGCAACTCGATCTCTGCAAACGCTTTGCGACCGTGAAGGGCGACCGCTTCGAAGGGGTCTCGCACGCGCAAGGCGATACCGGCATGCCGGTGCTCGACGGCGCGCTCGCCTGGTTCGAATGCCATAACCGCAGCCGCTATCAGGAAGGCGATCACGTGATTTTCGTCGGCGAAGTGGAGCGCTGCGGCGTGCATGACAAAGCGGCGGATCTGGTGCCGCTGGTGTTTCAGAACGGGCGGTTCCACGGGCTCAAGCCGCTGTGAACTTACGGCCGCGCTTGCGCGCCGCGAGCCCCGGCCTCTAGCGGTCGTTATGCGCCGCGCCGTGCCCGGTCTTCTTCACGAGCGACACCGGCACGCCCGAATCCTCCTTCAGCGTCTGCAGCACGATATTCGAGCGAATATCCATCACGCCCGGCGCCTTATACAGGCGCTGCAGCACGAAATCCGAATAGTGCTTGAGGTTGTGCGCGAGAACCCGCAGCAGATAGTGGGTCTCGCCCGTCACGACGAACGCGCCGACCACCTCCGGCCAGTCGCGCACCGCCTCGGCGAAACGCTCGTGCCAGTTCTCCTGGTCGTTGCGCATCGACACCTGGACGAATGCCTCCAGTTCGAAGCCCAGCACTTCGCGGTTCAGACACGCGCGGTAATGTTCAATCACACCTTGCTCTTCCAGCAGACGCAAGCGTCGCAGGCAAGCCGACGGCGACAGCGAGATGCGCTCCGCCAGATCGAGATTGCTGATTCGTCCTTCCTGCTGGAGCACCGCCAGGATACGGCAATCGGTGGCGTCGAGCGAGATCGCGCTCATATTCGGTCTCCCTTTCCTGTTTGGCTCAAATTATGTTCCAAGACAGCGCTTAGAAGGTGATTTTTTCGCAATCACATTTTTCGCCATGCCGCCTATCATTTCCGCATAGCGACCATTCATCGACAGGGACATGCAAACACTTTGGGACATCACGCCGGCCGTCAATACGGCGACGCCCGTGTGGCCGGGCGACACGCCGGTCGGGATCGAGCCGATGTGGCGCATCGATGCGGGCTCGCCGGTCAACGTCGCGCGGCTGACCCTGTCCCCGCACACCGGCGCGCACGCCGATGCCCCGTTGCACTACGACGCCGACGGCGCGGCGATCGGCGAAGTGCCGCTCGACGCCTATCTGGGGCGCTGCCGGGTGATTCATGCCATCGGCGCGTCGCCTGTTGTGACGCCACAACACCTGGCCGGCTCGCTCGACGACCTGCCGCCGCGCGTCTTACTGCGCACTTACAAAAACGCGCCGACGACCGCCTGGGACAGCGCGTTCTGCGCGGTCGCGCCTGACACGATCGACCTGCTCGCGTCCCGAGGTGTGCAACTGATCGGTATCGACACGCCGTCGCTCGACCCGCAGGAGTCCAGGACGATGGACGCGCACCGCCGCATTCGCGCGCACCGGATGGCGATTCTCGAAGGCATCGTGCTGGATGCCGTCGCCGCGGGCGACTACGAGTTGATCGCGCTTCCGCTGAAGCTGACCACGCTCGACGCGAGTCCGGTGCGCGCGGTGTTGCGCGCACTGCCAGAAACGTGACACGCGCTGAGCCCGCCGAACCCGGCCGCTGCGCTGAACCCCACTGATCCAACCGACGGAACCACCATGAATCATCGTGACGAAGCACTGGCGCTCGACCGCGCCGATCCCATCGCCGCGCTGCGCGACCAGTTCGCGTTGTCGTCGACCACCATCTATCTCGACGGCAATTCGCTCGGCGTGCCGCCGGCCGCCGCCGCGCAACGCGCGCAGACGGTGATCGCGGCCGAATGGGGCGAAGGGCTGATCCGTAGCTGGAACAATGCCGGCTGGTTTGCGCTGCCGCGCCGTCTCGGCAACAAGCTCGCGCCGTTGATCGGCGCGGACCAGGACGAAGTGGTCGTCACCGATACGATCTCCATCAACCTGTTCAAGCTGCTGTCCGCCGCGGTGCGCGTCGCGCAGGCGCGCGATCCGAAGCGTCGCGTGATCGTCTCCGAGCGTTCGAATTTCCCGAGCGATCTGTACATCGCGCAAGGGCTGATCGAGCAGCTCGACCGCGGCTATGAATTGCGCCTCGTGGACGATCCGTCCGAGCTGCCCGAGGCGATCGGCGACGACACCGCCATCGCGATGATCACGCACGTGAACTACCGCACCGGCTACATGCACGACATGGCCGCGCTGACGAAGCTGATCCATGACAAAGGCGCGCTCGCGCTGTGGGATCTCGCCCATTCGGCGGGCGCGGTGCCGGTCGATCTGAACGCCGTCGGCGCGGACTACGCGGTCGGCTGCACGTATAAGTATCTGAATGGCGGGCCGGGCTCGCCCGCGTTCGTGTGGGTGGCCAAGCGCCACCAGAACGAATTCGCGCAGCCGCTCTCCGGCTGGTGGGGTCATCGCGCGCCGTTCACGATGGACCCGGCGTATCGGCCGGATGACGGTATTGGCCGCTTCCTGTGCGGCACGCAGCCGATGGTGTCGATGGCGCTCGTCGAATGCGGGCTCGACGTATTCCTGCAAACCGACATGCAGGCGATCCGCAAGAAGTCGCTGGCGCTGACCGATCTGTTCATCGAACTGGTCGAGGCGCGTTGCAACGAGTTTCCGCTCAAGCTCGTGACGCCGCGTGCACACAGGCAGCGTGGCTCGCATGCGAGCTTCGAACATCCGCATGGCTACGAAGTGATGCAAGCGCTGATCGCGCGCGGCGTGATCGGCGATTACCGTGAGCCGCATGTGTTGCGCTTTGGTTTTACGCCGCTCTACACGCGCTTTGTCGATGTATGGGACGCCGTCGAAGCCTTGCGCGAAGTGCTCACGCAAGAGACCTGGCGGGCACCGGAATTCGCCGCTCGCGGCGCCGTGACCTGAGGAGCGCGCAATGACCGATCACATGCAAACACCGGGTTTGCCGGAAGAACCCGTCACACAGGGCTGTCCGTTCGGACATGGGCGCGGGGAGGCTGCGGTTGCCCAAGCTGCCATTGCCGCGGACGGCGGTTGGCATGACGCGCAGCTCGACTTCGCCGAATCGATGAGCTACGGCGATTATCTGTCGCTCGGCACGGTGCTGGCTGCGCAGCACCCATTGTCGCCGGATCACAACGAGATGCTATTCATCATCCAGCATCAGACGAGCGAGCTATGGATGAAGCTCGCGCTGTATGAACTGCGCGCCGCGTTGAAGGCGGTGCATCGCGACGAACTGCCGCCGGCCTTCAAAATGCTCGCGCGCGTGTCGCGAATTATGGAGCAGCTCGTCCAGGCGTGGAGCGTTCTCGCGACGATGACGCCGTCCGAATACACCGCGATGCGGCCTTATCTCGGCAGTTCGTCGGGCTTCCAGTCGTACCAGTATCGGCAGATCGAGTTTCTGCTCGGCAACAAGAACGAGCAGATGCTCAAGCCGCACGCGCATCGCGCAGAGGTCTACGCCGACGTGAAGGCCGCGCTCGAAGCGCCTTCGTTCTACGACGAAGTCGTGCGCTTGCTGTCGCGCCGCGGCTTTGCGATTGCACCTTCGAGGCTCGAGCGCGACTGGACTCAGCCCACGACTCACGACGCGTCGGTCGAGGCCGCCTGGCTCGAGGTGTACCGCAATCCGTCGCAGCATTGGGAGCTGTACGAGATGGCCGAAGAACTGGTCGACCTCGAAGACGCGTTTCGCCAATGGCGTTTCAGGCATGTGACCACCGTCGAGCGGATCATCGGCTTCAAGCAGGGCACCGGCGGCACGAGTGGCGCGACGTATCTGCGCAAGATGCTGGACGTGGTGCTGTTTCCCGAGCTTTGGCATGTGAGAACGCTGTTGTAGCAAGCGTAGCGCGCCTTTGCCGGGCCACATTCAGCGCCGACTATCCGCCGTCGATCGAGCGGCCGGAAAAATCAAAGGTCGTATTCACGACGATTGCAATCGATGCATGATCGGTTTGAGCGCCGGATAGAGATCCGTATAAACGCTAAAGCGCTGCTCGTATAAAGCCATCCGCTGCGCGTCGGGCTGCGCGCGTTCGATCAACGTCGCCCAACCGGCCTCGGCCGCTTCACGCGTGATCAGTCCGACACCGAGCGCCCCGAGCAGCGCCGCGCCCATCGCGGCTTCCACTTCCTGTTCGATCGTATAGACCGGGTAGCCGGTGACGTCCGCGATGATCTGCATCCACAAATCCGAATGCGCGGCCCCGCCCACCACGATCAGCTTGTCGTCGAGCGATTGCGCGCCTTTGCGGCCGGCCTCGATGTTGTGCTTCAGCGCGAACGTCACGCCCTCCAGCACCGCGCGGTACAGATGCGCGCGCGTGTGAAACAGACTTAGGCCGACGAACGCCCCGCTCGCCTGCGCATCCCAGACCGGGCTGCGCTCGCCCATCAGGTACGGCAGGAACATCACGCCGTCCGAACCGGCCGGCACGTGCGCGGCGCTCTCTTCGAGCAGGCGATGCGGATCGCCGTGCGGCAGCGCGCGCGCGGCCTGGATCTCCGCGTGACAGAACTGCTCGCGAAACCAGGTGACCGACGCGCCCGCCGTGATCGCGCCGCCGAACACGTAGATATCGTGCAGGCCGTTGAATACGTGAGGCATGCTGACCAATCCATGCCGCGCGTCGACGCTCTGGTTGATATAGCCCCAGCACATGCTGGTGCCGATCATCGCGACATGCTGCCCGCCGCGCGTGACGCCGGCGGCGAACGTCGCCACGGCCGCATCCACGCCGCCCGCGACGACCGCCGTCCCGGCGTCCAGCCCGAGCTGCGCAGTCCACTGCGATAACAGCCCGCCGACCACCTCGGACGATTCGACGAGCCGCTCCGGCATCATCGTCGCGGGAATGCCGAGCATGTCGAGCGCTTCATCCGACCAGTCGCGCTTCGCGATGTCGTAAATGCCGCCGATGTTGCCGGCCGAACTGTGATCGACCGCGACCTCGCCGGTCAGCATGTAGATCACGTAGGCGTTCGGCGGCAGGAAGTAGCGCGTGCGCGCCCATATGTCCGGCTCATGCTCGCGCAGCCACAGCATCTTCGTGTAGCCGTAATAGCTGTCGAGGCCGTTGCCGGTGATCGCCTGGAGTCGTTCGAGGTCGACGTTGCCGCGCACCCATTCGACTTGCGCGGTCGCGCGGCGGTCCATCCAGATCAGGCACGGCGCGAGCGGCCGCATGTCGTTATCGACGGGTATGCCGGAGCCGCCGTACAGACTGCTCACGCACAGCGCCTTGATCGACTCCGCCGCAATGCCCGCCTGCTTCGCTTCGCTTACGCACGCCGCGACGCATTCCACCACCGCCTTCAGCCACACCGCCGGCCATTGCTCGGCCCACAGCGGCCTGGGCGTATCCGGCTGATAGCTCGACGCATGCTGCGCGACGATCGCGCCCTTCTGATCGACCAGCAGCGCTTTCGTGCTCTGCGTGCCGATATCGACGCCGATGACGTAGTTCATACTGTCTCCGTTCGTGGGCCGCGTGTGACGCCGATACGCAGGTTTCACGTTCCAGGCTCACGCATGCGGCTTCATCAACACCTTGATCGAATCGAGGGAATCGGCAAGCTTTATTGCATTGTCCTGCAAAGGAGAAGTGGGCGGAGAGAATTACTTTCTGCGCTCGCGGCCGCTGTAGATCGCGAGCAGAATGACTGCGCCCTTGATCACGTTCTGCCTATACGGATTCACGCCGACCATGTTCAGGCCGTTGTTCAGCACGCCGGGCAGCAGCGCGCCGATCAACGTGCCGATGACCGAGCCGCGCCCGCCCGGGTTCGGAGTGCGCGGCCCAGCCGGAGCGCACCGGTGCGCGAGGCGGAGTGCTGCCGACTGTCAAAATTTTCGGTGCGAAAGACCGCGCGCCGCCTGCCGGTTACGTGAACGGATGAGCCGCAGCGACGCTGCCCGGCAGCCCCGGCGCGAGTACGATGGCCGGCGCGTCCTCGATGCCCGTGCCACGCGCCGCGGCTTCTTCGGACGCGTCGCGGCTCGCGTCGTTCAGTTGCTGATAGCGGCGGAATTTCGACGGCGTCATGCCCTTCACCGCGAGGAACTGCCGGTTGAAATTCGACAGGTTGTTAAAGCCCGCCTTGAAGCAGATATCGGTCACGCTCAGTTCGCCGTCGGCGAGCAACTGGCACGCGAGATTGATGCGCATCCGGTTCACGTACTGCACGAACGGCAAGCCGCTATGGCGGCGGAAATACCGCGAAAATGCGCTGACGCTCTGGCCCGCGAGTTGCGCCAGATCCGCTTCGCGCAACTCGTTCGCGAGGTTCTTGCCGATATACGACAGCACGTGATTGATACGGGTCGACGCGAAGCCGGTCGGATCGACCTGATACGCGGGGCTCGCAAGCGTCTGCCGGTGCTCGGCATTCGTGAGGACTTCTAACATCGACATGAACAGTACGAGTCGGCGCAGCCCGCGCGCCGCCAGCAATTCCATGAACAGTGGCTGGATCGCCGCGCTGGTGTGCGCGCCGAACGACACGCCGCGGCGCGAATCGGCCAGCAGCGCTTCGACCTGGCGCCACTCCGGAAAGCTGTCGACGCAGCTCGCCACGAACGCCTGCCCGAATTGCACGACCAGGTTGCGCTGCGCGATGGTCTCGCCTTCCGGTACGTCACTCACCCAGTTATGCGGCAGGTTCGGTCCCATCAATACCAGGTTGCCGGGCGCAAAGCTGCTGATGTGATCGCCGACGAACATCTTGCCGGTGGTCGCGACGATCAGATGGATTTCGTATTCGGGATGAAAGTGCCAGCGCACCGTTCGGTACGGATAGCCATGCGACCACACTTTGAACGATTCGTCGCGGCGCACGGCCACGAGTTCCAGATCGGGTTGCACTGTCTGCCTCCATGGAGCGGCCTTCGATGCGGCCACTGATCTTCGTCTTGTAGACCGAAAAGTAGCCTTCAAACGCCCGGGCCACCACCAGAAATGACACCTTGGACCAATACTTTTTTGCATCGGGGGTTATCCTGGCGCGATGGGCGGGATATTTGACGCAATGCAACAAGGACGGGGAGGCGCTTCTGCTCACGCGGCAAGCGCTAGCGGACCATCTGCCAGTCGTCGCCACGCCGCGCTGCGCCACGAAATGCCCGGCGCGCCGCCTTGACTTTCGTGTCGCCCGGTACGATCATTCGCTCACACATAGAGCAAATGCTCCACTCAGGACGCGCACGCGCTCGTCGCCGTGCGGGCAGATGCAAAGGTCGTGGAGCGGGAGTCAGTAAGCGCTCAGGCGCTAACTCCGGTCGACAGATCATGGGAGACATACATGAACAGCGGGCAAAGCAGCGGCGCAGCCGCCAACGTCATCCTGCACATCGGCGCCGGATCGTTTCATCGCGCGCATCAGGCCTGGTATCTGCATCGCTTGAACGAGGCAACGCCGGCCGGCGAGCCGCACTGGTCGCTCACGGTCGGCAATATCCGCAGCGACATGAACGCAGTGCTCGAAGCACTCACCGCGCAAAACGGCGTGTACACGCTCGAGACGGTCACGCCTCGAGGCGAGCGCGCCTACGAGACGATCCGCTCGATCGAGCGCGTGCTGCCGTGGACCGAAAACCTCGATGCGCTGATCGAAGCAGGCGCCGATCCAGCCTGCAAGATCATCGCGTTCACCGTGACAGAAGGCGGCTATTACCTCGACGAGCACGACCGGCTCGACACCGCCAATGCCGACCTCGCAGTCGACCTGAAAGGCGGCCACACCACGATCTACGGCGCGCTGGCGGCGATTCTCGACGCGCGCATGCAACGCGGCGCGGGCCCCGTGACGCTGCAGACGTGCGATAACCTGCGCCGCAACGGCGAGCGGTTTCACGCGGGCATGAGCGAGTTTCTCGAACGGCGCGGCGCGGCCGGGCTGGCGCAATGGTTCGACGACCACACCGCGTGCCCGAGTTCGATGGTCGACCGCATCACGCCGCGTCCGACGCCCGACGTGCGCGAACGCGTCAAGGCCGCAACCGGCGTCGACGATGCCTGCCCCGTGATGGGCGAAGCGTTCATCCAGTGGGTGATCGAAGACCGCTTCATCGCCGGCCGCCCCACATGGGAGAAAGTCGGCGCCGAACTGGTCGACTCGGTTCTGCCGTACGAGGAAGCGAAGATCCGCATTCTGAACGCGCCGCATAGCTGCATCGCGTGGGCCGGCACGCTGCTCGGGCTGAACTACATCCACGAAGGCACGCTCGACCCGGACATTCGCCAGTTCGCATTCGACTACGTGACCGAGGACGTGATCCCGTGCCTGTTGCCGAGTCCGCTCGATCTCGAACGGTATCGCGACGTGGTGCTCGAACGCTTCGGCAATCCGTATATCCAGGACACCAACCAGCGCGTCGCCGCCGACGGTTTTTCGAAGCTGCCGGGGTTCATCGCGCCGACGCTCGCGGAGTGTTTCGAACGCGGCGCCACGCCCGCTGCGACGGCGGTGCTGCCCGCGCTGTTCTTCCGCTTTCTGGAACGCTGGCACGCCGGCCGGCTGCCGTACGCGTATCAGGACGGCGTGATGGACGAGCGCGTGGCGCACGGCTTCTTCGCAGCGCCCGATCCGTTGCAGGCGTTCGCCGCCGATCGTCTGCTATGGGGCAGCATGGCGCAGACGCCGGAGCTGGAAGCGGCGCTTGCGGGCGCGCTCGCGCGCGTCGATGCCTGGCTCGCCCGACGCGGCGCGCTTTGAGCGCCACACCGCGCCGTCTTTCGAAGCCAGCAGGCGCGCTGCCAGGCTTAATGCGCATGGCAGCGCGCGTCCCGTGCGGCTAAAGTAGCGCATCCCTATCGACGAAGGTTTCGCGCCCATGTATCTCGGCATCGACCTCGGCACGTCCGAAGTGAAAGTCCTGCTGCTCGCCTCCGATGGTCGCGTGATCGGCACGGCAGGCTCACCCTTTACGGTTTCGCGTCCGCATCAGCGTTGGGCCGAACAGAACCCCGAGGACTGGTGGACGGGCACGCGCGCGGCGCTCGCCGCATTGCGCGCACGCCACCCCGACGAGTTCGCGCGGATTCGCGGCATCGGCCTGTCGGGGCAGATGCACGGCGCGGTACTGCTGGATGCCGAGGACCGCGTGCTGCGGCCCGCGATTCTCTGGAACGACATGCGCAGCGACAAGGAGTGCGCGGAGCTGAGCGAGCGCGCGCCGGACCTGCACAGCGTCGCGGGCAATCTGGCGATGCCCGGTTTCACCGCGCCCAAGCTGTTGTGGGTCGCGCGCCATGAGCCGGAGATCTTCGCGCGGACCGCCTGCGTGCTGCTGCCGAAAGATTACCTGCGCCTGCAACTGACGGGCGGCAAGGTGTCGGACCCATCGGATGCGGCCGGCACCTTGTGGCTCGATGTCGCCCGGCGCGACTGGTCCGAGTCGCTCCTCGCCGCGTGCAACATGACGCGCGCGCAGATGCCGGCGCTCGCCGAAGGCAGTGCGCCGTCCGGCACGTTGCTGCCGGCAGTGGCGCGCGAATTCGGTTTGCGCGACGGCGTGATCGTCGCGGCCGGCGGCGGCGACAACGCCACCAGCGCGATCGGCATCGGCGCGACGCAACCGGGCGACGGCTTCGTGTCGCTCGGCACGTCGGGCGTGCTGTGCGTGGTCGGCGACAGTTTCCGGCCGAACCCGGCATCCGCCGTGCATGCGTTCTGTCATGCGATTCCCGACCGCTGGCATCAGATGAGCGTGGTGTTGTCGGCGGCGAGCTGCCTGCGCTGGGTCTGCAAGCTCACCTCGACCGACGAGCCGACCCTGCTCGCCGAAATCGAAGCGCTCCCGGCGCAGGCGTTGACCACCGCGCCGCTCTTCCTGCCGTATCTGTCCGGTGAACGCACCCCGCACAACGACCCGTATGCGCAAGGCGTGTTCTTCGGCATGAATCACGCGACCGATCGCGCGCTGCTTGGCTATGCGGTGCTCGAAGGCGTGACGCTCGCGCTCACCGACGGCCTGGACGCGCTGCGTGCGGCCGGCACCGAAGCGAAGGCGCTCTCGCTGCTCGGCGGCGGCGCGCGCAGCGATTACTGGGCGCAATTGCTGGCCGATGCGCTCGACACCGCCACGCGCAAGCACGGCGGCGGCGAAACCGGCGCGGCGCTCGGCGCGGCGCGGCTCGGCTGGCTGGCCGCGGGCGGCGATCCGGCCACGGTGCTGGCCAAGCCGCCAATCGAAAAAGAGTTCACGCCGAACCCGCGCCGGCATGCGGAGCTGCGCACGCGGCTGCAAGCGTATCGCGCGCTGTACCGTCACGTGCGGCCGCTGTTCGACGCGGCGCGAGCCCCGCTCGCCTGAGCCCGCGGCAAACCACGGCCGGCCGGCGTTCTGAGCCGCACACCGGCTGTTATCATCGGCGCACTTCAAGCGAGCCGTTACCGTGCCCAAGTCCACAGAAAAACTAGATCTCGCCACTCGCGCGGCGTGGCTTTACTACGTCGCCGGCAACACCCAGAACGAAATCGCCGAGAAGCTGCAGGTGTCGCGCCCGGTCGCGCAACGGCTGGTGGCGTTCGCGGTGGAGAAGAACCTGATTCGCGTGCGGGTCGATCACAAACTGGCCGACTGTCTGTCGCTTGCCGATCAACTGTCGAAACGCTATGGCCTGAGCCTGTGCGAAGTCGTGCCGATCGACGGCGATACCTCCGAGGAGGTCGACCGCAAGCTGGCGGTGGCCGGCGCACAGGTGATGGAACGCTATCTCGGCGCCGAGAAGCCAATGGTGGTCGCAGTCAGCAGCGGCCGCACGCTGAAGGCGGCGGTCGATCAGATCGCGCAGCTCGATCGTCCGCAGCATCGGCTGGTGTCGATGGTCGGCGCGATTGCTCAGGACGGCTCGTCGAACCGCTACGACGTCGCGCTGCACATATCCGAAAAGACCGGCGGCAAGCACTTCCTGCTGCCCGCGCCGCTGCTCGCCGATAGCGAGGCCGAACGCGCGCAGTGGTGCAATCACCGGCTGTACCGGATCGTCGAATCGCTGTCGGCGCAAGCCGATGTCGCGTTCGTCGGGATCGGCGATATCGGGCCCAAGTGTCCTCTGCACGAAGACGGCTTCATTACGTCGGCGGAAGTGAAGGAATTGATGCGCAACGGCGCGGTGGCGGAAATGCTAGGACTGCCAATCGATGCCGCCGGCGCGCACGTCGAGTCGCCGACCGGCCGGCGCGTGACCAGCATCGCGCTGGATGCGCCGCCGCGCCGCCCGACCATCGGTTTCGCCGGCGGGCAGCGCAAGCGCGCAGCGCTGATCGCGGTGCTCAAGGGTGGCTGGCTGTCGGGACTGGTGACTGACGAGTTGTGCGCGCGGGCGGCGTTGGAAGCGTGAGCGCAGCGGTGTTGCGGCTTCACGCACGCGCTAAACGGGCGGTCATGGGTCGTGCGTGAAAGAACGCGAAGCGAGAATGCAAAGCGAGACCGCAAAGCGGCGCCCCCGCCGCTTTGCGAACCTCACGCGGCCAGCACCTCCACGATCTTCCGCTGGAATGCTTTCCCGTCGCTGTCAAACAGATGGCAGTGATCGGGCGTGGTGCCAAGCTTTTGCGTGTCGCCCTTCGCGTGCCGTTCCAGCGGCGGAATCCGCGCGATCAAACCGTCCGGCGCGACGCTGGACTCCGCATACAGATACGCCGCATCGCCGAGCGATTCGACGGCCATGGTACGGGCCGACACGCCGTCGTCGGTGGTGCCCACATGCAGATGCTCGGGCCGGATGCCGACCGTCACCTTATCGCCCGGCTTGACCGAGCCCGGCTCCACCGCGACGCGTTGCGTTTCGCCGGTCTCGTAGCGCACCGTGACGCCGTCATGCGTGACCGACTGCACGACGCCTTCCATGAAGTTCATTTTCGGCGACCCGATGAAGCCCGCGACAAAACGGTTGGCCGGCGCGTGATACAGCATCGTCGGGCTGCCGACCTGTTCGAGATTGCCCGCCGACAGCACGACGATCTTGTCGGCCAGCGTCATCGCTTCGACCTGATCGTGCGTCACGTAGATCATCGTGGTCTTGAGTTCATCATGCAGACGCGCGAATTCGAGGCGCATCTTCACGCGCAGCGCGGCGTCCAGGTTGGACAGCGGTTCGTCGAACAGGAACACTTTGGGCTTGCGCGTGATCGCACGGCCGATCGCCACGCGCTGGCGCTGGCCGCCCGATAACTGCTTGGGCTTGCGATCGAGCAGATGGTCGATGTGCAGGATCTTCGCGGCGTTGCGCACGGCCGCGTCGATCTCCGGCTTCTTCGTGCCCGCGAGCTTCAGGCCGAACGCCATGTTGTCGTACAGCGTCATGTGCGGATACAGCGCGTACGACTGGAACACCATCGCGATGCCGCGCTTGGCGGGCGGCACCTCGTTCATGCGCGCGCCGTCGATGGTCAGGTCGCCGCCGCTGATGTCTTCGAGGCCGGCGATCATCCGCATCAAGGTCGATTTGCCGCAGCCGCTCGGGCCCACGAACACGACGAATTCGCCGTCGGCGATGTCGAGGTTGATGTCGCGCATCACTTCGTTGTCGTCGTAGGCCTTTCTGATGTTGCGCAGAGTTACGCTTGCCATGATGTGTCTCCGTGTATTGCCTGTGTGTTGCGCATGTGTTGCGTATGCATGCAGTTTTCGTCGCCGTGATATGGCGCGCTCACGGCGCCGCGGCCGTCGCGCTCAGCGTCCATTGCGCGACCAGGTCCGGCAAACGCCGCATGTCGTCGAATACGTGACGCGCGCCGGCCGCATGCAGCTTGTCGATCTGCGCGCCGCTTGCATGAGTGCCGCCGACAAAGCCAAGCACCGTCATGCCCGCCGCACTCGCCGCCGTCACGCCCGCCACGCTGTCCTCCACCACGAGGCACGCGGACGGCGGCAGTTCAAGCCCTTGTGCTGCGGCCAGATAGACATCCGGCGCGGGCTTCGGATTAGGCACCGCGTCGGCGCAATAGAGGCGCTCGCCGAAGAACCGCACGAGGCCCGTACGCGCGAGAACCGTCTCCACGTAGGGCCGGAAACTATTGCTCGCGCAGCCTTTGACGAGCGGCACCCGGGACAGCGCGGCCTCGATGCCTTCGACCACCGGTGCCTCGATCGCCGCCGCTTCCACCGCGCGGCGGATCGCGTCGATCTCGGCGACGCTCAGGCTTTTGCCGAGCTGGCTCGCCGTGCCCTGCAACACTTTCTCGATGCGCAGGCCCAGCAGCGGCAGCACCACCGGCTCGACCTCCGTGTCGGGCCAGCGCGCCTCGAGTTCGTGCACCAGCATTCGCGCCGCCACGGCTTCGCTGTCGATCAGCACGCCGTCGCAATCGCAGATCAGCGCGAGCTTGCCTGGTGTCATTTGACCGCCCCGAACGTGAGGCCGCGCACCAGTTGCTTCTGCGACAGCCAGCCGACGATCAGGATCGGCGCGACCGCCAGCAGCGATGCCGCCGACAGCTTGGCCCAGAA
This sequence comes from Paraburkholderia suaedae, assembly GCF_040812055.1. Taxonomy (NCBI): domain Bacteria; kingdom Pseudomonadati; phylum Pseudomonadota; class Betaproteobacteria; order Burkholderiales; family Burkholderiaceae; genus Paraburkholderia; species Paraburkholderia suaedae. The sequence continues at coordinate 101,585 of NZ_JBFOAH010000006.1, forward strand.
CAACCCTTCAGGACTCGAATACGACGCGATGAACACGGTCAGCGGCGCGGCGTTCGAGCTCGACAGGTTGATGCTCCAGAACGCTTCGTTCCACGACAGAATCACGAGCAGCAGCGCGGTGGACGCGAGCCCCGGCAGCGACATCGGCATCAGCAGATAGACGATTTCCTGCCACGTCGCCGCGCCGTCGATGCGGCCCGCTTCGAGAATATCGCGCGGAATCTCGGCGAAGTAGGTGAACGACATCCACACCGCGATCGGCAGATTGATCAGCGTGTAGACGATCACCAGACCCGACACCGTATCGAGCAGCCCGCTGTTTTTCCACAGCAGATAGATCGGCACCAGCACGCCGACCGACGGCATCATCTTGGTCGACAGCATCCACAGCAGCACCTTTTGCGTGCGGCGCGTCGGGAAGAAGGCCATCGCATACGCGGCCGGCACCGCGAGGATCAGGCACAGCAGGGTGACGCCCACCGAGATCAAAATCGAATTCCACGCGAACGCAAAGTAATTGCTGCGCGCGAACACCTCGCGGAAACTGTCGAGCGACGGCGTGAAAAAGAGCGACGACGAGTAAGCCTGCTGCTCGGTCTTGAAGGCGGTAATCGTCATCCAGAAGATCGGAAAGAACAGCAGCAATGCGACGAGCCAGGCGATCACGCCGGGCAGCCCGCGGCGGATCACGTCGAACGGCGACTTCGCCGGCACGGTCATGGGCGTCGCGGACGACGCCGCAGTGGTGGCAACATGACTCATTTTTCGTACTCCCCTTTCAGGTTCTTCGCCAGCATCCGCACGAGGAAGAACGACACGATGTTGGCCAGCACCACAGCCAGAATGCCGCCCGCCGACGCGAGACCGACGTCGAACTGTTGCAGGCCCAGCGAAAAGATCAGGTACGACAGGTTGGTGGTCGCGTTGCCCGGACCGCCGCCCGTGGTCGTATAGATTTCGGCGAAGATCGACAGCAGGAAAATGGTCTCCATCATGACCACCACTGCGATCGCCCGTCTCAGGTGGGGCAGCGTGATGTAGAAGAACATCGAGAACGGACCTGCGCCGTCGATGCGCGCAGCCTCCTTCTGCTCCTGGTCGAGCGACTGGATCGCCGTAAACAGAATCAGGAACGCGAACGGCAGCCACTGCCACGCGACGATCATGATGACCGCCGTGAGCGGATAGACGGCGAACCAGTCGATCGGCTGCAGCCCCACCGCGCGCATGCCCTGCGCGACGAGGCCGTAGACCGGATGCAGGATCATGTTCTTCCAGATGAGCGCGCTCACCGTGGGCATCACGAAGAACGGCGCGATCGCCAGCAGCCGCGCGACGCCCTGACCGTAGAACTTGCGGTCGAACAGGATCGCCATCAGGACGCCGCCCCCCACGGTGATCACCAGCACCGAGAGGATCAGCTCCAGCGTGTTCGCGATCGACGGGCCGAACGACGGGTCACTCGCGAGGTACCGGTAGTTGTCGAAGCCGGCGAAACCGCGCAGGTCCGGGTTCAGCAGGTTGTAGTGCGAGAACGAAAACCAGATCGTCATCGCCAGCGGAATCGCCATCCACAGCACCAGCACGGCGACCGACGGCGAAACCAGCCAGCGGGCCGAGTTGGCTTTGCGGATTTCGCGTTCTTTTTCTGTCTGGGGATGGGCATGCATGAGAGGTAGGCGCAAAGGACGCATGATTGACCACCTGTTCAGTAATGCGCGGGGCGTCCGCCTGAATGCGTATGCCGCGCGAAGCGCGGCCTGAACGGCCCGCTGTGCTGCGTGAGCCGGCTGACGGGCGTCAGCCGGCGCGTGCCACCTCATTGAAGTGGCTGAATCGACCGCTTCATTCGTGCATGACTTCTGCACTATTGCTGCATGACTTCCACACTACTTCTGATACCCGGCCTGCTTCACCGCGCGATCCGCGGCGGCATTGCCGGCTGCCAGCGCCTGGTCGACCGTCATCTGGCCGGCAACCGCGCCGGAGATGCTTTGACCGACTACGGTGCCAAACGACTGAAACTCAGGAATCCCAACGAACTGAACACCGGTGTACGGCACCGGCTTGAGGGTCGGGTGCTCGGGGTCGGCCGTCTGGATGGCCTTGAGCACGAAGTCGCCGAACGGAGCGGCCTGCTTGTACTCGGGGCGAGCATACGTCGACTCGCGCGTTCCCGGCGGCACCGAGGCCCAGCCTTCATCCTTCGCGACCAGTTCGATGTAGTCCTTCGACGTGGCCCACGAGATGAACTTCTTCGCCGCGTCGGGCTGCTTCGACGATTTCGGAATCGCCAGCGCCCAGGCCCACAGCCAGTGCGAACCCTTCGGCGTGACCTGGGTGGGCGCGGCGGCAAAACCGACCTTGTCCGCGATCTGGGACTGCTGCTTGTTGTACAGCATGCCGGCGGCCACCGTCGCGTCGATCCACATCCCGCACTTGCCCGAGGACATCAGCGTGAGGTTTTCGTTGAAGCCGTTCGAGCTGGCTCCCGGGGGGCCGTCCTTCTTCAGCAGATCGACGTAGAACGTGACCGCCTTCTTCCATTCCGGCGATGTTAGCTGGGCGTGCCACTTATCGTCGAACCAGCGGCCGCCGAAGGTGTTCACCACCGTCGTGGCGTACGCCATGTTTTCGCCCCAGCCCGCCTTGCCACGCAGGCAGATGCCATAAATGCCGTTGGCCTTGTCGGTGAGCTTGTCGGCGAACTGCGCGATCTGGTCATAGGTCGGCTGGTCGGGCATTTTCAGGCCAGCCTTGTCGAACAGATCCTTGCGGTAATAGGTCATCGAGCTTTCGACGTAGAACGGCAGCGCGTACAACTGGCCGCCGCTCGACAGGCCGTCGCGCGCCGTCTTCACGACGTCGTTCAGATCGTAGCTGGCGGGCAGGCCGGTGAGCGGCGCGAGCCAGCCGCGCTTGCCCCATTGCGGCGTTTCATACGCGCCGATCGTCATCACGTCGAACTGGCCGCTGCCGGTCGTGATGTCGGTCGTGGCGCGCTGACGCAGCACGTTTTCCTCGAGAATCACCCAGTTCAGCTTGATGTCCGGATTCGCCTTTTCGAATGCGGGCGAGAGCTTCTTCAACTCGATCATGTCCGGGTTGTTCAACGTGGCGATCGTCACGGTCGCTGCGGACGCGCTCAACGCAAAGCACGCAAGCGCCCCGGCACTGACGGCCTTGAGCGTGGATTTAAAAGCTGGTTTCATGTGTTGTCTCCTTTCTCGTACGTTATGTGATGCTGCGTTTGTTCTACGAAACGACGGGGACCGCGCAGGCTTGCGCGACCAGGTTCAGCTCATCCAGTTGCCGCCGTCGACGTTCAACGTCTGCGCGGTGATGTAATCGGCGTCGGCCGACGCGAGAAACAGCGCGGCGCCGGTTAGATCTTCAGGCACGCCCATGCGGCCGAGCGGCACCGCTTCGCCGACCAGCCGCTTCTTCTCGCCGAGCGGCCGGTTCTCATAGCGGGCGAAGAGCGCGTCGACTTCGTTCCACATCGGCGTGTCCACGACGCCCGGCGCGATGCCGTTCACGTTGATCCGGTGCGGCGCGAGCGCCAGCGCGGCGGACTGCGTGTAGCTGAGCACGGCCGCCTTGGTCGCGCAGTAGTGCGACACGAGCGCCTCGCCACGCCGCCCGGCCTGCGACGACATGTTGATGATCTTGCCGCCGTGGCCCTGCTCGACCATCCGGCGCGCGACCGCCTGCATCAGAAAGAACATACCCTTCACGTTGACCGCGAACAGGCGGTCGAACACGTCCCAGGATTCGTCGAGAATCGGGCGCATATCGAAGAGCGCCGCGTTGTTGAAGAGAATGTCGACCTGGCCGAAGCGCTCCAGCGTGCTCGCCACAATGCGCTCGATGTCGTCGCGGCGCGTGACGTCGGCGCTCACGCTCAGTACGCGCTCGCCGTGAGCGGCACGCAGCGCGTCGCCGAAACTGTCCGCCGACTTCACGTCGACCAGCACGCAGCGCGCGCCTTCGTCCAGATAGCGCCGCGCCACCGCTTCACCGATTCCACTGGCCGCGCCGGTGAGAATGGCCACCTTGTCTTGCAGTCGTGCCGCCACCGCATGTCTCCGTTCATTGTGCTTCTCGAGCTTTTCGATTCGCAGGGAGCGAACGCTCGTCACACGAACAATTGCTCGGTTGGTGATCGAATGATCGGATACGGATGGGGTCATGTCAAGGCGCTCGACGAGATTTCGATGGTGCAGCGCGCAACGACGGGCGCGCCGCCGAGTCTTTCGGCAACACTAGTACGTGAAACCGACGATAGCCAGTTCGCGTTGCGCGCAGGCCGCTGACAAAAATGCGAGATACGTTATATCATTGCGGCCGTGCTTCGCTTCGAAGCCCTTGTCGTGTGATTGCCGCTTTGGCGGGAGGTCAATTTCGATGGCTACCTCGATTGCAGAACACCAGGCCGTGCGGCTCGCGCATGCCGATGCGCACGCCGCCGCGCAGGGACTCGCGCTGACGCCGTTGCGCCGTCAGGTGTACGCGGCGATCGTCGCCAGCGAGCGGCCGGTCGGCGCATACGAGCTGCTGGACGCGCTCGAACCCAAGCGCGGCCGCATGCCGCCGACCACCATCTACCGCGCGCTCGACTTTCTGCTCGCGCACGGCTTCGTTCACCGGATCGAATCCAGGAACGCCTACGTGGCGTGCTGCGAGGTCGGCGTGCCGCATCGCAGCCAGTTCCTGATGTGCGACGGCTGCGGCGCGACCGTCGAGATTCCCGGCGACGACCTCGCCGACCGGTTGTCACATAGCAAGCCCGCGAACGGCTTTGAAGTGCATCGCCAGGTGATCGAACTCAGCGGCCTGTGCGCGCCGTGCGCCCGCGCGGCGCGTCCCGCGCGCGGTACTTCATGAAGCCGCGCGCGGGCCGATGCACGCAGCCACGCTGTCCGCGAGTCGGCATAGCCCCCTAACATTTGCAGTTGATTCAACTTTCACGCAGCAGGAAACAACGATGAAAAAGACCGGCTGGACGGGATTCGCGGCGCGCCATGCGCTGAAACTGTCGAAGGGCGTGGCCGCGGCCGCGTTGGTGTTGGCGTTCGGCCACGGTGCATTTGCGGCGGACGCGAAAATCCAAGTGGTCGCCGCGGAGAATTTTTATGGCGACGTGGTGCGGCAGCTGGGCGGCGATCGCGTCGACGTGACGAGCATTCTCAGCAGTCCGGAGCAGGACCCGCATCTGTTCGAAGCCAGCCCGAAAACCGCGCGCGCGTTGCAGCATGCGAGCCTCGTGGTCTACAACGGCGCCGACTACGATCCGTGGATGGCAAAGCTGCTCGCCGCGTCGAAAGGTGCACAGCGCACCACGATCGTCGCCGCCGATCTCACCGGCAAGAAGGGCGGCGACAATCCGCACCTGTGGTACGACCCGGCGACCATGCCGAAGGTGGCGCGCGCGGTGAGCGGCGCGCTCGTCGCGGCGGACCCGGCGCACAAGTCGGCATACGAGGCGAACCTCGCGACGTTCCTCGGCTCGCTGAAGCCGATTGACGCCAAGGTCGCCGAACTGCACGGCCGCTACGCGGGCCTGCCGGTCACGGCGACCGAGCCGGTGTTCGGCTACATGACGGACGCGGTGGGCCTGACGATGCGCAACCAGCGCTTCCAGCTCGCGACCATGAACGACACCGAAGCCAGCGCGGCCGATATCGCCGCGTTCGAACGCGATCTGCGCGACAGGCGCGTGCGCGTGCTGATCTACAACAGCCAGGCAACGCAAGCCCTGACGCAGCGCATGTTGAAGCTCGCGCAGCAATCGCACGTGCCGACCGTGAGCGTCACCGAAACACAGCCGCCCGGCAAGAGCTATCAGACATGGATGCTGACCGAGCTCGACGCGCTGGGCGCGGCGCTCGCCGCGGGCGATGCGAACCGCGCAGGCGCAGGCGCAGGCGCAGCGAACAGCGTAAAGGCCGCAGCCGGCGCCAAGGGAACAACGCAATGACCTCGACTGGCCCCAATCCGCCAGCTAGCGCTTCACCCAGCGCACGCGCGAGCGCACTCACGAGCGAGCGCCGCGGCGCGCCTGTGCTTGAACTGGAACACGTGAGCCTTCAACTCGGCGACCGCACGATCTTGCGCGACACCGGCTTCGTGGTGAATCAGGGCGAATTCATCGGTGTGCTCGGGCCGAACGGCGCGGGCAAGACCACGCTGATGCGCGCAGTGCTCGGCCTCGTGCCCGCGGCCCACGGCGCGATCCGCGTGCTGGGGCGAGCGGTCGAGCGCGGCAATGCGTCGATCGGTTATATGCCGCAAACGCGCAGCGCGCTCGCCGGCCGCCGCGTGCGCGGCCGCGATTTCGTCGCGATGGCGGCCGACGGCCATCGCTGGGGTTTGCCGCATGCGGATGCGCACACCCGCGCGGACGTCGAGCGTGTGCTCGATCTGGTCGGCGGGCGCAAGCTGGCGGAGCGGCCGCTGTCGGAACTCTCGGGCGGCGAACGTCAGCGGCTGCTGCTCGCGCAATGCCTGCTCGGCAGCCCGAAGCTGCTGCTGCTGGACGAACCGCTGATCAGCCTCGACCCGCATCATCAGAAGAGCGTGGTCGAACTGGTGCGCAGCGTACAGCAGGAACTCGGCATCGCCGTCCTGTTTTCCGCGCACGAACTGAATCCGCTGCTGAACTCGCTCGATCGGGTGCTCTATCTGGGCAGCGGCGTGGCGGCGCTCGGCACCGTCGACGAAGTGATCACGCGGCCGGTTCTGTCGCGCCTCTACGGCTCGCCGATCGACGTGATGCGCGTGAACGGCCGCATCTTCGTGATGTCGGGCGGCGTCGAAATCGAGAAGCACGATCACGAGCATGAACACGACGAGCGTGGCGGCCACGGTCACACGCACTCGCATTCACACGGGCATTCGCACGACCACGGCGACGCGCACGGTCACACGTACCAGCACGACTCACGCGACGGACACACGCACGATGCTTGAATACGATTTCATGGTGAACGCATTCGCGGCCTCGGGGATCGTCGCAGTGCTGTCCGGCGTGGTGGGCTATTTTCTGGTGATGCGCGGACAGACCTTCGCCGGCCACGCGCTCTCGCACGTCGGCTTCACCGGCGCGACCGGCGCGGTGCTGATCGGCATCTCGCCCATCTGGGGGATGATCGGCTTTACGCTCGCCGCGGGCGTCGGCATGGGGGCGTTGGGCGAGCGCCTTGCCGGCCGCGACGTGGCGATCGGCGTGGTGCTGTCGCTGTCGCTTGGCTTCGGCTTGCTGTTTCTGCACTTCTTCACCGCGTACGCGACGCAGGTCACCGCGCTGCTGTTCGGCAACGTGCTCGGCGTGAACGCGGCGACCCTCGGCGTGCTCGCTGCGTTGGGCGTGGTCAGTCTGGGCGCGCTGGCGGCGATCATGAGGCCGCTGCTATTCGCATCACTGCAGCCGGAACTGGCCGAAGCCAAGGGCGTGTCGCTGCGTCTGGTGTCGATGCTCTTTTTGACGATCGCCGCGCTTGCCGTCGCGGCGTGCACGCAGATCGTCGGCGTACTCCTGGTGTTCACGCTGATGGTCGGGCCGGCCGCCGCGGCGCAAAACCTGACGACGCGCCTGTCCGCCGGCCTCGTGCTCGCCGCGGTATTCGCGCTGGCGCAGGCATGGCTCGGTTTGACGCTGGCGTTCTATACCGATTGGCCGACGAGCTTCTGGATCACCGTGCTGTCGGCTTTGGTGTATGGCGGCAGCCTGATGAAGCGGCGTTGAGCGAGCGCTGCGTCGACGGCTTGCAGATGGCGGCAGCAAGTTTGCCTGCGGCCATCTGCGTTGCGAACTGCAACGGCGTCACCCGTTCAGCACCTTCGCGTGATGCGCGATGTGATCCTCGATGAACGTCGAGATGAAGTAATAGCCATGGTCATACGCGGCATGACGGCGCAGGGTCAGCGGCTGCCCCGCGGCCTTGCACGCCGCCTCGAAAACGTCCGGATGCAGTTGCTCGGCGAGGAACTGATCCGCGAGTCCCTGATCGACCAGGATCCCTTGCGAGAATTTGCGCGACGCATGCGCCACCAGCTCGCTCGCGTCGTACTGCTTCCACGCTTCGCGGTCCTCGCCCAGATAGCCGCTGAACGCCTTCACGCCCCACGGGCATCGTGAAGGCGCCGCGATCGGCGCGAACGCCGACACCGACCGGTAGATCTCCGGATTGCGCAGCGCCAGCATCAACGCGCCATGCCCGCCCATCGAATGCCCGAAGATGCCGAGCCGCGCGCCGTCCACCCGCAGATTCGCGAGCACCGTTTCGCGCAGTTCGTCGCGCACGTACGAGTACATGCGATAGTGCTGCGCCCACGGCTGCTGCGTCGCGTCGACATAGAACCCCGCGCCCACGCCGAAGTCCCACGCCGCGCTTTCGCCCGGCACGCCCGCGCCGCGCGGACTCGTATCCGGCGCGATCAGCGCGATGCCGTGCTGGGCCGCGAAGCGCTGCGCGCCCGCCTTGGTCGGAAACGTCTCTTCCGTGCAGGTCAAGCCGGAAAGATAGAACAGCGCGGGCACGTTCGCGTTCGGCTGCAAAGCCTGCGGCGGCAGATACACGGAGAAGCGCATCGGCAGGCCGATGGTCTGCGAGTCATGCCGGTAGATGCGCTGCTCCCCGCCATGGCACGCGTGCGCCGATATCAGTTCAAGCATCGCGACGCTCCCGTTTAGTACAGCACGACCGAGCGGATCGACTCGCCCTTCTTCATCAGATCGAAGCCCTCGTTGATGCGTTCGAGCGGCAGGCGGTGTGTAATCAGATCGTCGATATTGATCTTGCCTTCCATGTACCAGTCGACGATTTTCGGCACGTCGGTGCGACCGCGTGCGCCGCCGAAGGCCGAGCCCTTCCACTCGCGGCCCGTCACCAGCTGGAACGGACGGGTGCTGATCTCCTCGCCCGCCGCCGCCACGCCGATGATGAACGACTGCCCCCAGCCCTTGTGCGTACACTCCAGCGCCTGGCGCATCACCTTCGTGTTGCCGATACATTCGAACGAATAGTCCGCACCGCCGTCGGTGAGTTGCACGATATGGTCGACCACGTTCTCCACTTCGTTCGGGTTGATGAAGTGGGTCATGCCGAACTTCTTCGCCAGTTCCACGCGGCCCGGATTGATGTCGACACCGATGATCTTGTCAGCGCCGACCATCTTCGCGCCCTGGATCACATTCAAACCGATGCCGCCCAGGCCGAACACGACCACGTTCGCGCCCGCCTCCACCTTCGCCGAGTACACGACGGCACCCACGCCCGTCGTCACGCCGCAGCCGATGTAGCAGATCTTGTCGAACGGTGCGTCTTCACGCACCTTCGCGACCGCGATTTCCGGCACCACGATGTAGTTCGAAAACGTGGACGTGCCCATGTAGTGAAACAGCGGCTTGCCGTCGAGCGAAAAGCGCGACGTGGCGTCGGGCATCAGGCCCTTGCCTTGTGTCGATCGAATCGCCTGGCAGAGATTGGTCTTGCGCGACAGGCAGAATTTGCACTGGCGGCACTCTGGCGTGTACAGCGGAATCACGTGATCACCCTTCTTCAGCGTGCCGACGCCCGGACCCGTATCGACGATCACGCCCGCGCCTTCGTGGCCGAGAATCGCCGGGAAGATGCCTTCCGGATCGGCCCCCGACAGCGTGTAGTAGTCCGTGTGGCAGATGCCCGTCGCCTTCACTTCGATCAGGACTTCACCGGCACGCGGCCCTTCCAGATCGACTTCTTCGATCGTCAACGGGGCGCCGGCTTTCCATGCGATTGCTGCTTTGGTTTTCATCGTCAATGCTCCTGTGAGTCTGTGAATGCGATATGTCGCGGCGCGATGCGTCGCGGCTTGGGGGTGTCCTGGGGTGTCCTGTGCGTATCGTCGTTTGCTCGCTGCCCGTGACCGGCGCCCCTATGCGGGCGGTTCTCGTTGCTGCCGCCCGCGTGGTCCCGAGCGGCCAGCAGCGCGCCGGGTTCCAGCTTAGCGTGCGAAAAGCGCTATGGTATTGCAAAGCGCGCCACGGCATTGTCCCAGGCTGCCATGGCTTCGGCTAGCGAGGCGTCCCGTCGCCGAACCAGCTTTCGACGCGGCCGTACAGATCCAGAAAGCGCGCGTAGCGTGCGGCAAGCGCCGCATCGTCTCGCGGACTCGCCACGCGCGTCGCACCCGGCGCGAGCGCGGCGAGATCGGCTGCGTGCCAGTGGCCGCAGGCGAGGCCGCCGAGAATGGCCGCGCCACGCGGCGCCGCATTCGGACAATCGACCGCATTCAGTTCGACGTTCAGCGCATCGGCGAGCAACTGACGCCAGCGCGCGTCGACGGAACCCCCGCCGGCGAGCTTCAACGCCCTCACCGTCGCGCCGCTCGCGCGAATCGCATCGAGCCCGGCGCGCAGCGAGAATGCGACGCCTTCGAACGCGGCGCGCATCATCGCGCCGCGTGGATGATCGAGCGCGAGCCCGAGCCAGCCGCCGCGCGCCTGCGGGTTGAGCCAGGGCGTGCGCTCGCCCGTGAGGTACGGCAGGAAGATCAGGCCCGGCGCTCTGCCGTGGCTGCTGTCCGCGATCGACTCCGTTTCATCGCCGAACGCATCGCGATAGGCATCCGCCCATTCGTACGACAGCCAGCCGCGCACCCGCTCCAGCGCGATGCCGACGTTCTGCATCGCCGCCATCCGATACCAGTGATCGCTCGCTGCGCGGTAGCGATGCAAGCCCTTCGCCGCAGTGGGGGCTTGCGACGCGAGCACGACGATCTGCCCGCCCGTACCGGTGGTGAGCAACGCGTCGCCGTCGTGCGCGAGTCCGCTGCCGAGCGCCGCGCACGGCGTATCGGCAGCGCCGGTCGCGAGCACGATGCCGGCGCGCAAGCCGAGCGCTTGCGCCGCGCTCTGCGACAGCACGCCCCCCGCCGCATACGATGGCGCGAGCGGTGCGAACCATTCGCGGGGAATCTGCAGGCGTTCGAGCAGCGCCGTATCCCATACGCCGGCGGGATCGGCGAGCGCGGTCGCGCAGGCGTCGGACGGATCGGTCGCCACCGCGCCGCCCAGCGCCACGCGCAGCCAGTCCTTCGGTTGCAGCGCCCAGCGCGCGCGGCGCGCGGCCTGCGGTTCGTGCAGTACGATCCAGCGCAGCAACGGACCGGCCATGCCGGGAGCGACGGGATTCGGCTGCGGCTCGGGCCACGCGTCGAGCAGCGCCAAGGCGCGCGTGTCAGGCCACAGCATCGCGGGACGCACCGCTTCGCCCGCCGCATCGATCAATACGACGCCATGCATCTGGCCGGAGAAGCCAATCGCCTGCACGTCACGGCGCAAATCGGCGGGCAAGCGCGTCATCGCCTCGCACAGTGCGCGCCACCATGTCTGCACGGATGTCTCCGCCCAACCGGCATGCGGCGTGTCGAGCCCGTACGCGACGCTCGACACCGCCCGCTCGCGGCCGTGGGCGTCGACGATTGCCGCTTTGAGGGAGCCGGTGCCGAGGTCGATGCCGAGAAAAGTCATGAGCGATGGGTCGTGGATCAAATGAAGATGAGGAGGCCCGTTGAGCGCGCGGAAGCGGTGCGCGAAGCGAACGCGAAGCACGCACCAGCCACTTGGCAAGCGCCCGCGGAGTGCGCAAAGCGGGCGCAAAAAACCACGCGCAAATTGCCTCGCGAAGCGCGTCGGTTGCCATCGGTTCGTGGCTTCACACACGCGCCTCGCGACATGACAAGAATCCCCGAATCGCGGGTTAACCCCGCCGTCCCGCGGGCCGCGCGAAAAGAGGACTATGCGTGAGCCGCCATAGACCGCATTGATTCTCACATATATTCGTGCGCGTCGGCCATGCGCGGCGAGCGACGCCGCGCCCCTGCTGCAAAGGGCTGAGCGCCGCGCATCCGCGCGGACGCCTTTAATCCGGCTTTCAAACGACGCGCTCGCATATCGGCAGCGGGAATGCCGGAATAGGCCCCAGTGGTCTTGTTGCGAATTTTCGTCCCCGATACCTTGGAGCCATCCCAAAACCAGATGGTGGAGACAGACGATATGCAAGCGAACACGGTACACCCGTGCGACGAACGACTGCCCGCAGGCCAGTTGCTCACCCTCGGCATCCAGCATGTTCTGGTGATGTACGCCGGCGCTGTAGCGGTGCCGCTGATCATCGGCGCGGCGCTCAAGCTGCCGAAGGATCAGATCGCGTTCCTCATCAGCGCCGATCTGTTTTCGTGCGGCATCGCCACGCTGATCCAGACCCTGGGTCTGTGGATTTTCGGCATCCGGCTGCCGGTCATCATGGGCTGCACGTTCGCGGCCGTGGGTCCGATGGTCGCGATCGGCACCAATCCTTCGCTCGGCATTCTCGACATCTTCGGCTCGACGATCGCGGCCGGCGTGATCGGCATCCTGCTCGCGCCCGCGGTCGGCAAGCTGCTGCGCTTTTTCCCGCCGGTGGTGATCGGCGTGGTGATTTCGGTGATCGGCCTGTCGCTGATGGAAGTCGGCATCAACTGGGCGGCCGGCGGCGTAGGTAATCCGAACTACGGCAATCCGGTCTATCTTGGCCTGTCGATGACCGTGCTGATGCTGATCCTGTTGATCAACAAGTTCGCCAAGGGCTTTCTCGCAAACATCTCGGTGCTGCTCGGCATCGTTGCGGGCTTCGCGCTGGCGCTGGCGCTCGGCCGCGTCAATATGGAAGGCGTCACGCTCGCGCCGTGGGTCGGCTTCGTGATGCCGTTCCATTTCGGCCTGCCGCACTTCGATCCGCTGTCGATCGCGACGATGGTGACGGTGATGTTCGTCACCTTCATCGAGTCGACCGGCATGTTCCTCGCGGTCGGCGACATGGTCGATCGTCCGGTCGATCAGAAGACGCTGGTGCGCGGTCTGCGGGTGGACGGTCTGGGCACGCTGGTCGGCGGCATCTTCAACTCGTTTCCGCATACCTCGTTTTCGCAGAACGTCGGGCTGATTGGCGTGACCGGCGTGAAGAGCCGCTTTGTCTGCGCGATGGGTGGCGTGATCCTGGTGCTGCTGGGCCTGTTCCCGAAGATGGCGCAGGTGGTGGCGTCGGTGCCGGCGTTCGTGCTCGGCGGCGCGGGCATTGTGATGTTCGGCATGGTCGCCGCGAACGGCATCAAGGTGCTGTCGAAAGTCGACTTCGTGAAGAACCAGCACAACCTGTTCATCGTCGCGGTGAGTATCGGAATGGGCCTCGTGCCAGTGGTGTCGCCGCACTTCTTCTCGAAGCTGCCGTCCGCGCTGTCGCCGCTGCTGCATAGTGGGATTCTGCTGGCGTCGGTGTCGGCGGTGGTGCTGAACCTGATCTTCAACGGTGTGAAGAGCGAGAAGAAAGCGACGTGGGACATTCGCCGCGCGGGTCATGACTTCGATGGACGCGGCGGTGCAAAGCCCGAAGGCGACGAGATGCTGCGCATGGTCGATCTGCACTGAGCGCCGCCTGCGCCGACAGTCGCGAGGACGGTCGCGGCTGCGCGGGCCACAAAAAACGACAACGTCACGGCAAGTTCGCCGTGGCGTTGTGGTTGTGCGACTGTGGCGACGCGGCGCCTTGAATCAGGAACCGGGCCGCCCAGCAGCGGGCGTGAAGCTCAACCCGCGTTCGGCGCCGAAGCCGCTACCGGCGCACTCGCCGCGCCGTAGTCGAGCGGTGCGTCGGCCGGACGCGGCTGCTCGCCGGTATGCTCGACCCAGCCGCCGCCGAGCGACTGATACAACGTCACGAGGTTCTGCAGACGCTCCATGCGCGCTGTAACCAGCGACTGCTGCGCCAGGTACAACGAGGTCTGCGCGGTCAGCACGGCCAGATAGCTATCGACACCGCTCGAATACCTGAGGTTGGACAGATCCAGCCGGCGTTGTTCGGCAAACGTATCGCGCTCCAATGCCTCGATCTGCTGGTCGTAGGTGCCGCGTGCCGCCAGTCCGTCCGCCACTTCGCGGAACGCAGTCTGGATCGCCTTCTCGTACGTGGCGATCTGGGCGTTCTTCTGAATGTTGGCGAGATTCAGGTTGGCGATGTTCTGCCCGCCCTCGAAGATCGGCAACGTAATCGACGGCGCGAAGCTCCACGCCGCGGAACCAGGCTTGAACAGACCGCCGAGCGACGGACTGAGCGTGCCGACACTGCCGGTCAGCGACACCCTCGGGAAGAATGCCGCGCGCGCCGCGCCGATGTTCGCGTTGGCCGCGAGCAGATTCTCTTCGGCCTCCATGATGTCCGGACGACGCGTCAGCAGGTCGGAGGGCAAGCCAGCCGGAATGTCGGTCAGGAGGTTCTGGCTGTCCAACGTCAAGCCCGGTGGCAGATCGGCGGGCATCGGCTCGCCGAGCAGCAGCACCAACGCGTTCTCAGCCTGGGCCCGCAGCCGAGTCTGCGACTGCAGGTTGGCTTTCGCCACCTCGACCACCGTTTGCGCCTGGCGCAGATCGAGTTCGGAACCCGTACCGGTATCGAACTGGACCTTGTTGATCCGATACGATTCGTCCGCGGTCTTCAACGTGTTCTGCGTGACCTTCAGCAGATCGTCCAGTTCCAGCACGGTCAGGTACTGGTTGGCCACCTGCGAGACCAGCGCAATTTCCGCCGCCTTGCGCGCCTGAGCGGTGCCCAGGTAGGTCGCCAGCGCCTGATCCTTCAGACTTTGAATGCGCCCGAAGAAGTCGATTTCCCACGACGCATTGAGCCCCACCGAATAGGACGAGGAAATCAGCTTGTCGGTGAACGACAGATCGCGCGGCGTACGGGAGCGGCTGCTGGAAGCGGCGGCGTCGAGCGTCGGGAATAGCCCGGCGCGAACGATCCGGTACTGCGCCTGCGACGCCTGCATGTTCAGCACCGACACCCGCAAATCGCGGTTGTTCTTGAGCGCGATCTCGATCAAGCGCTGCATGCGCGGATCGACGAAGAAGTCGCGCCAGCCGATGTCTGCGGCAGCCTGGCCGCTGGCGCTGCGCGCGGCGGCAGTGCCCGGCTGGGTCGCGCCCGGCTGCGTGTCGTAGACCCCGCCAGTCGGGTAAGTCGTCGTGACGGGAGCCGCCGGGCGTTCGTACTTCGGTGCCATCGTGCAACCCGCGGCGAGCAACGCAACCGCCACTGCAATCAGAGAATGTTTTTGCATCTCAATGTCCGTCCTTGCCCGAGCCTTCGTCAGTCGACCCGTGCGCCGACCCACCCGTCGAAGCGCCGCCCTGCGGATCGTTCGGATGGTGCTGGTTGTAGTGTACGAGCGCCTCGTCAGGGTCTTCCGTCTCGCCGCCGAACTTCGCGCGGATCACGACGAAGAACATCGGGATCATGAAAATGGCGAGGAAGGTCGCCGTCAACATCCCGCCGATCACGCCGGTGCCGATAGCGTGCTGGCTGGCCGAGCCGGCGCCGTTACTGATCGCGAGCGGCATCACGCCGAGAATGAACGCGAGCGAGGTCATCAGGATCGGGCGCAACCGCAGACGCGCGGCTTCCAGCGCGGCCTCGATCGGCCCCATGCCCTCACTCTGCTGCAGTTCGCGGGCGAATTCGACAATCAGAATCGCGTTCTTCGCGGACAAGCCGACCGTGGTCAACAGACCCACCTGGAAGAACACGTCGTTCTCGAGCCCGCGCAGCGTCGCGGCCAGCAGTGCGCCGATCACGCCGAGCGGCACCACCATGATCACCGAGAACGGGATCGACCAGCTTTCATACAGCGCCGCGAGACACAGGAACACGACGAGGATCGAGATGCCGTACAGGATCGGCG
Organism: Paraburkholderia suaedae; assembly: GCF_040812055.1. Classification (NCBI taxonomy): domain Bacteria; kingdom Pseudomonadati; phylum Pseudomonadota; class Betaproteobacteria; order Burkholderiales; family Burkholderiaceae; genus Paraburkholderia; species Paraburkholderia suaedae. Next base: position 117,344 of record NZ_JBFOAH010000006.1, read on the forward strand.
CCTGCGAGCCGGACTGGCGTTCCTGCAACGACAGGCCCGTCCACTCGTAGCCGACGCCCGCCGGCAGCTTGGCGACGAGCGCTTCCATCGCCGTCATCGCCTGACCCGTGGACTTGCCCGGTGCGGCCGCGCCCTGGATTTCCATCGACGAGATGCCGTTGTAGCGCTCCAGCTTCGGCGAACCGTACGTCCACTCGGTGCTCGCGAAGGACGAGAACGGCACCATCGCACCGGTGCTGTTGCGCACATACCACCGGTTCACGTCTTCGGGTTTCATCCGGAAAGGCGCGTCGCTCTGCAGATACACCTTCTTGATCCGGCCGTCCGTATCGAGGAAGTTGTTCACGTACTGCGACGCCCATGCGATCGAGAACGTCTGATCGATCGCGGACAGCGAGACGCCGAGCGCGGAAGCCTTCTCGTGGTCGATGCTCACCTTGAACTGCGGCGTATCGTTCAGGCCGTTGGGACGCACCTGAGCCAGCGTCGGATCTTTCGCGGCCAGGCCCAGCAGCATGTTGCGCGCGTCCATCAGCTTCGCGTGACCGATGCCCCCGCGATCCTGCAACTGGAAGTCGAAGCCCGCAGCCGTGCCGAGTTCAGGAATCGACGGCGGATTGACCGGGTACACCGTTGCGTTCTTGTAGCTGCTGAATTGCATGAACAGTCGCCCGACCAGCGCTTGCACCTTCTGGTCAGAGTGCTGGCGTTGTGCGTAGTCGCGCATCCGCACGAACACCAGACCCGCGTTCTGGCCGCGGCCCGCGAAGCTGAAGCCGTTGACCGTGAAGGTCGACTCGACGATGGACTTCTCCGTGTTGAGCAGATAGTCCGACACGTCTTTGAGCGCGCGCGCGGTGGTTTCCTGAGTCGAACCCGACGGCGTTTGCACCAGCACGAACATCGTGCCCTGATCTTCGTTAGGGAGGAAGGACTTGGGCAGTCTGACGAACAGCAGGCCAACCGCGAATATCACCACCATGTAGATGATCAGCCAGCGGCCCGAGCGCTTGATCACGTGGTGCACACCCGAGTGATACTTGTCGCGGCTCCTGTTGAACGTGCGGTTGAACCAGCCGAAGAAGCCGGTGGTGTTTTCGTGCTGGCCCTTCTCGATCGGCTTGAGGATCGTCGCGCAAAGCGCCGGCGTGAGAATCAACGCGACGAGCACGGACAGCACCATCGCGGCCACGATGGTCAGCGAAAACTGCCGGTAGATCGCGCCCACCGAACCGCCCGAAAACGCCACGGGCACGAACACCGCCGACAGCACGAGCGCCACGCCGACGAGCGCGCCGGTAATCTGATCCATTGCCTTGCGGGTGGCGTCCCTGGGCGACAAGCCCTCCTCCTGCATCACCCGCTCGACGTTTTCCACCACCACGATCGCGTCGTCCACCAGCAAGCCGATCGCCAGCACGAGCCCGAACATCGACAAAGTGTTGATCGAAAAGCCCACGATACCCATGACCGCGAACGTGCCCAGCAGCACGACCGGCACGGCGATCGTCGGGATCAGCGTGGCGCGCAGATTCTGCAGGAACAGGTACATGACCAGGAACACCAGCACGATACCTTCGAGCAGCGTCTTGACCACTTCCTCGATCGACAGCCGCACGAACGGCGTAGTGTCGTACGGATACTGCACGACGAGCCCGTGCGGGAAGTACTTCGACAGTTCCGCGACCTTCGCGCGCACCGCCTTGGCGGTGGCCAGCGCATTGGCGCCGGTAGCGAGCTGAATACCGAAGCCAGCGGTAGGCTGCCCGTTGTACTTGGTGTCGAAGTTGTAGTTTTCGCCGCCCAGCTCGATGTGCGACACGTCGTGCAGGCGCACCTGCGAGCCGTCCGGGTTCACCTTCAGCAGCACGTTGCCGAACTGTTCAGGTGTATTGAGCAGCGTGGCCTGCGTGATGGTGGCCTGCAGCACCTGGCCCGGCACCGACGGCGTGCCGCCGAGCGAGCCGCCCGCGACCTGGACGTTCTGCGCCTGCAGCGCGGCTTGCACGTCGACCGGCGTCAGGCCGAAATTGTTCAACTTGTTCGCGTCAAGCCAGATCCGCATCGCGTACTGCGAGCCGAACAGCGTCACCGTGCCCACGCCGTCGATACGGCTGACCGGGTCCTGAACGTTCGACGCGACGTAGTTCGCCAGGTCGTACTTGCTCATGCTGCCGTCTTCGGACACGAACGCCATCACCAGCAGGAAGCTGCTGCTCGACTTCGTGACCCGGGTGCCCAACTGCTGCACCGCTTGCGGCAACAGCGGCGTGGCGAGCTGCAGCTTGTTCTGCACCTGCACCTGCGCGATGTCGGGGTTGGTGCCGGCCGCGAACGTCAGCGTGATGGTGGCCGTACCCGAGTCGTCCGATGTGGACGCCAGATACAGCAGGTGGTCGAGACCACTCATCTGCTGCTCGATCACCTGCGTGACGGTGTTCTCCACCGTCTTCGCCGATGCGCCCGGATACGTTGCACTGATCTGCACGGCCGGCGGCGCGATGGTCGGGTATTGCGCGATCGGTAAGGTGAAGACCGACGCGATACCCGCGAGCATCAGAATGATGGCGATCACCCATGCAAAAATCGGGCGATCAATAAAAAACTTTGCCATGAGGCAGGCTCCCTGTTATTACGCGCCCGACGCAGCGGAGGCGGATTGGGCCGTCTGTGCGTTGCTGGCGGCCGGCGCACTTTCAGCGGCCGCGCCGGAAGCGGGCGTGCCGGGAAGTTGCGCGGCAACGGGCTTGACCTGCTGGCCGGGACGCGCCTTGTCGGTGCCCTGCACGATCACGCGGTCGCCGGGGTTCAGGCCGCTTGCGACCACCCAGTTCGAACCGAACGTGCCCGCAGTGACGAGCTGACGCAATTCGACCTTGTTGTCGGCGCCGACGACCAGCGTGGTCGGTTGACCCTTCTGGTCGTGCGTGATGCCGAGTTGCGGCACGACGAGCGCGTTCTGGTTCACGCCTTCCTCGATCCTCGCGCGCACGAACATGCCGGGCAGCAGCACCTTGTCCGCGTTCCTGAAGATCGCGCGAATCGTGACCGAGCCGGTGCTCTGGTCCACCGTGACGTCGGTGAACTGCAGCTTGCCCTTTTCCGAATAGACCCGGCCGTCTTCGAGAATCAGCGACACTTGCGCCGCGCCGGGGCCGGTCGTCTTCAGGCGCCCTTCCTGGACTTCGCGGCGCAGCTTCAGACCATCCAGGCTGGATTGCGTGAGGTCCACATAGACCGGATCGAGTTGCTGGACCGTGGCGAGCAGTGTCGCGGCGCTCGCCTGCACGAACGCGCCCGGCGTGACTTGCGATACGCCGATCTGACCGGTGACCGGCGAAGTGACGTCGGTATAGCCGAGATTGATCTGCGCGGTCTCGACCGCTGCCTTGCCAGCGGCGACGTCGGCCGCGGCCTGACCCTGTGCGGCAACCGCGTTGTCGTAGTCCTGCTTGCTGACCGCGTTTGCGGCGACCAGCACCTTGTAGCGGTTCGCCTGCGCGGTGGTCGACGCGAGGTTGGCCTGGGCTTTTGCCAAGGTCGCCTTTGCGTTGTTCAACGTCGCGATGTACGGCGCCGGGTCGATCTTGTACAGGCGCTGGCCCGCCTTGACCTGACTGCCTTCCGTGAATTCGCGGCGCAGCACGATGCCGTCTACCCGCGCGCGCACTTGCGCGACGAGAAAGGCACTGGTGCGACCGGGCAGTTCGGTGACGACCGGTACGGTGGTCGGCTGGACGGTGACGACGCCGACTTCGGGCGTCTGCGGCGGCGGGGCAGACTGTTTTGGTCCGCACGCTGCCAGCAATACGGCAGCCGTCGCGGCACTGATTAAGCGGAATGGAACCCGTTCGACGCGCATGGAGCGACCTCTGTCAAAGACTGAGAATGAAAAAGTGCGCGCATCCCTACCCCGGGGACGACAGCGCACACATGGCGTCTCGCGACGCTTGACCGGAAAGCCCGCGGAGGCACATGCACCTGCAGTGGCAGCGTGATGCGAATGCGCCGAACCGGGGAAATTGCCGCGCGGCGCCGCCCGTACGGGCAACGCGCAAGAGCGTTTGAAAGGCAACAGTGACGGATATTAACCGGTCGTCGCGGCGTGGGCTATCCGATCGTGGGATGGTATTATATATACATTCGCGAATGCATGTAAAAGTGCGTTTGCTTTCCGCGGGCCCGGCGGCACCGCAAGATTGATTCGGAAAGGTGCGTGGAAGCAAACGGATCGTCGCCAAGCCGAGTTAAAAAAGGCTCGGGAAAACCCTATCAGCACGGCAAGCATACCGATATGGTCAGAAGAACGAAAGAGGAGGCGCTGGAGACGCGCACGAGTATTCTCGATGCGGCCGAACGGGTGTTCTTCGAGAAGGGTGTATCGCGCACATCGCTTGCCGATATCGCACAGGCCGCAGGCGTCACACGCGGCGCCATCTATTGGCACTTCGCCCACAAAAGCGACCTGTTCACGGAAATGTTCGACCGCGTGCTGCTGCCGCTGGATGAACTCAAGGCCGCATCACAGGACCCCAACGAGCCGGATCCGCTCAAACGCCTGATGGAAATCTGCGTGGTCTGCCTACGCGACACTGCCAACGACCCCCGCCGCCGACGCGTGTTCGACATCCTGTTTTTAAAATGCGAGTTGGTTCAGGAGATGGGCCCGGTGATGGAACGCTATCAGACCAATATGCGCGAGGGGCTGAGGAAAATCGAAGGCGGTCTGCGCAACGCGATCTCCAAGGAACAAATGCCCGCGGACCTCGATACCAAACTCGCGGCGGCGATGGTGCATGCGTTCGTCAGCGGCTCACTGCGCGACATGCTGTTCTTGCCCGACGCGACTGATTTCGGCGCGCATGCCCAGCAATTGGTGGAAGGCGTGTTCGATGCGCTGCGCCTGAGTCCCGCGCTGCGCAAGCGGAAGACCTAGCGGTTATACTGCCGCGAAGCGCGATTGCAGCACCACGCTGAAGACCCGGTGAATATCCTGCGCACTGGCAAAGCCCGCGCTATTCTCGTAGGATACCGAACCAGTCGCGTCGTGCAGGAAGTCCACCGCAAGCCCGCATGAACCGCGTGATTGATCGTCGACGCCTCGCAGTTGTGCGTCATATAGCCAGTCACCGTCAGCGTGTCGATTTGCTGTGCGACCAGCCAGTCGGCCAGATCGGTCCCGGTGAACGCGCTCGGCAGCGATTTTTCCAAGTAGTGATCGTGCGCGCGCGAGCCCACTACGGGATGCAGTTCCGAGCCGGCGCTGCCGCGTGCGAACAGTGGCGAGCTGGCCGACGCGAAGTTCTGCACGACCACCACCGGGATGCCAGCGGCGCCCGCGGCATCCATCGCGCGCCCGAGGTTGGCGAGCGACGTCTGGATGTCGGGGATTCGATCGGCAGATCGCCTGTCACGTATTCGTTCTGCACATCGACGACGATCAACGCACGGCGCGGCGTGGTCATGGCAAGGCTCCTGTCCAGTGAGCAGATGAAGGTTCGCGCGGCCCGACAGGGGAGTTCGGAGTCTCGCCGACGCGATAGCAGCGCGGCCCGTCACCAACGCCGGCCAATCGCACTATCACTGCTCGCCAATCCAGCGCGCGACATACAACAGCAGCGCTACCAAAAAAATCATCACAGCCCAAGCCCAGTTCGGGACCGCGTGCGGCCCCGATTCCCGGTGCGAAACGCCATGTGACAGACCATGCGACGCACTGGCCGCTCGGGTTGCGAACGTGCTGCCGTGATCGATGCGCGCGCGCCGCGCTATGCCGCCCAGCGTGATCGGCCGCAGAAACACGTGCTGCCGCCGCACCGCCGAACTGCGCGCGCGGTTCGGGCCTTGCCGCTGCTTGGCCCGCACGACCGCGTCGAATTCGGCGAAAAAATCATCGGCCAGTTGACGCAGTGCGTTCTCGAGCTGGCGCGTCGGCAGTTCCGCGAGTGGCCCCGACGACGTCGCCCAGATCGCGTAGTCGATCCGCGTGCTGCGCTCCTTGCCCGGTCCGTGCGCGCTGTCTTCCCCGCGCACGCGTATTTCGATCTGTCCGCGCAATGCGCCGATACCGCCGGCTCGCGCCTTGAAGTTGATGGTGCGGCGCTGCGCATCCGCCGGCCCGGAGTCCTGGCCAGCCACGTGAGCGCGCGCTTCGTAGCGCGCGCGCAAGGGGCCGAGCGGCACGGTCATGACGAGCGCATATTCACCATGCGCGAGGCGGGTGAACGACTCGCAATTGTCGAGGCTGGCACGCAACAGCGCGATATCTTGCAGCGCTTCCCAAACGTCGGATGGCGCGAGCGGAATCCGTAACGCATCGTTCAGTTCCATGGCAGCCTCTCCGATGTACGCGCGACAGCGGGATCAGGACGTCTGATCGATGCGGTCGACCCGCGACGCGTAAAACGCGAGATAGCCCTTGATCGGCATCGCCTGTTCCAGCGGTGCCTCGTAGCTCCATACGGCGTTTTCGATCACGCCGTCTTCGGTGCGCAAATGGAAATAGGAAGCCTCACCCTTGAACGGGCAATGCGAAGTATGCGTGGAACGTTCAAGCCGCGCCATGTTGACGTGTTCACGCGGGAAGTAGAACACGTCCGCCAGACCGGTCTCGGCAAGCGTCAACGCCGCTTGCGTATCGGCCACCGTCACGCCGCCGTGGATCACGCGCACCCGGTGGTGATTGCCGCTGATCGTGATGGTATGGCCGCCCGTGTTCGCGCTGGGCATTCCGTGAGGTCTCAACGCATCGCTCATTCTCGGCTCCGTGATGGTGTGCGCTCGATCTAGGGTCGTACAAACAGCAAAGCCACGGGCACGCCCGTGGCTTCATTATCGGCCAAAGTCTAGCCGATTGCGCGGCCTTCGTCCGACGCGGCGGTGCCGGTCGCATCAGCGGCCATGAGGTGGAAGCTGCTTAATTCATGTTCCAGAGGAAAGCGGATTTCACGTTACCCTTGGCCGGAATCGTCACGGCTCGGGTCTGCTCGCGATCTTTATATTGCGCGTGCACGGTGTAACGGCCCGGGCGCAGCCTGACCAGCATATAGGGGCCGAGCGACGTGGTATTCAGCACTTCGCTGTTGTGGGCGTCGACCAGCCGCACTTGCACGCCGGCGAGGTATTCGGAACTAGGGCCCGTGAAACGCAGTGACAGCGGCCACTGGCTTTGCGCGCGTTGCAGTGCCCTCGATTCATCGAGGCCCACGCCGCCCGATACGAACGAAACGTCGCCCTGGTGCTGAATCTGCGGAAGGCTGCCGCCGTTGACGTTGCCCGCGCTGGTGTCGTCGGTGGTCGTGCCGCCGCTCACGTCGCTCGCCTGCTGTGCGCAGACGCTGCCTGCCAGACCCAGCGCGAGCGCTGTGCACACCGCGGCGCCTGCGATCCATCGCTGATTGCGTTGGGATTTCATCGGTTCGCTCCTTGTTGAAGTCATGTCGTCCGGCGTCCCGCCAACGGGCCCGGAACAAGCGAGAAGCAATGTGTGTGCCAACGGCTCAACGAAACACGCCCACGAGTTGATGTGGTGCTGCCTTGGCAGAATGCTGTGTTTCGGGGGATGTGTGATCTGGCCAAAAAGAAAGCCGGTCATTGCAGTAAATGCAAGGACCGGCAAACGTTACCTGATTCGTTAGGTGAATCGCTGACAGTGCCGACGATATCTCGCACTGCCATCCCGACAGTTAGGCCTGCGGGCCGCCAGAAGCTATCAGCCGAGATCGACCGGGACGAAGATCTGGGCGTTGTCGCGCTGAATCAGCAACGCGATGCTGTTGCCCGCGCCGGCGATCATCTGCTTCAACTGATCGACGCTCGTGACAGGCCGGCCGTTGACCGCGAGGATCACGTCGCCCGGCTGGATGCCGGCGCTTTCCGCCGCACCGCCCGACTGCTGCACCAGCAGACCATGCGACACCGACGCGCCGCTCTTTTCTTCCGGCGTCAGCGGGCGCACCGCGACGCCAAGACGCCCTTGCAGTGCGGTTGGCTGATCGGCCTTGTTAGATGCCACTTTCGCGTCCGACAACGAGCCGATGGTCACCTTCAGCTCCTTGGCAGCCTTGTCGCGCCACACTTGCAGGGTGGCCGAACTGCCCGGCGAGAGACCCGCGATCTGTGCCGGCAAATCCGCCGAGTCGTTGACCGGCTGGCCGTTCACCGACAGGATCACGTCGCCGGGTTGCAGACCCGCTTTAGCGGCCGGGCCGCCCGGATCGACCGAGCTCACCAGTGCGCCTTGCGGCTTCTGCATGCCGAACGAGTTTGCCAGCGTCTGATTCATACCCTGCACCGCAACGCCCAGACGACCGCGGCTTACATGGCCAGTCTTGACAATTTCGTCCTTGACCTTGATCGCCTCATTAATCGGGATCGCGAACGAAAGACCCTGGAAGCCGCCGGTCTGCGAATAGATCATCGAATTGATGCCGATAACTTCGCCTTGCAGGTTGAAGAGCGGGCCGCCCGAATTGCCGGGGTTCACCGGCACGTCCGTCTGGATGAACGGCGTGTAGTTTTCGTTGGGGAGCGAGCGGGACTTCGCGCTAATGATGCCCGAGGTCACGGTGTTATCGAAGCCGTAAGGCGAACCGATCGCGACCACCCACTGCCCGACCTTGCTTTGACGCGGATCGCCTATCTTCACGGTCGGCAGGCCGCTTGCGTCGATTTTCAGCACGGCGACGTCGGATTGCTTGTCGGCACCGACCACCTTTGCCTTGAACTCACGCTTGTCGGTGAGCTTCACGGTGACGACATTCGCGCCGTCCACCACGTGCGCATTGGTCAAAATATAGCCGTCAGGACTGACGATGAATCCCGAGCCCAGGCTCGCGCTCGGCTGATCCGGCGCGTCTGCGCCGTCACCGCCGCCGCCTTGCATCCCCGGCATGCCGCCGAAGAAATGCTTGTAGAACTGATAGAAGGGATCGCTCGGATCGATCGGCAACTGGCCGCCGCCGAAGTTGCCGCCATTACCGCCGTTACCGCGCAGCGCCGTGTGCTTGACCACGTGCTTCGCACTGATATTGACTACGGCCGGGCCGTAGGTCTCGACGAGACCCGAGAAGTCGGGAATGCCGGTTTTGGCCGCAGCTTCGGCGGGCATCATCGCGGCCTGAGCCTGTGAGATCACCTGCGGCGCGGGCATTTCGCGATGGCCCGCCACATAGCCGGCGGAAAGCGCGACGGCGACAGCCGCTGCAACAGCGCTGCGGGACAAGGTTTTCGCGTTCATCGTGTACTCCTGACTGGAGAAAGATAGTTGGGTAGATGACCGGAGCGTACGTCGCATCGCTTAAAACAGGCTTAAGCAGCGCCAGATCGCCAAGGCCATGGCTAAGGCATCTTCAAGAGTCGTTGGAAGCGCTTGGCGAGCCGAAAACTGACAGTCAGAAGCGCACGGTGACCTGCAAACCGCCCGTTGGCGACTCGTCGAGCGACACGGTCGCGTGGTGCTGCGTCGCGATGCGGCGCACGATCGCGAGGCCCAGCCCGCTGCCGGCCACATCGGTGCGCGCCCGATTTGCGCTCGCGCCCGCGCGATAGAAACGATCGAACACGCGCTCGCGCTCGGCCGGGTCAATGCCGGGTCCGCTGTCGGCGATCCGCACCACTGGATGCTCACCTTCCACACACAGACTGACGTCGACACGCCCACCACGCGGCGTGTATTTGGTGGCGTTGTCGATCAGATTGTTGAGCATCACTCGCAACGCGTCAGCGTCGCCGGTCACGGTAGCCGCCTCGCTCGCCTCGACGCCCAGATCGACGCCGCGGTCGAGCGCGAGCGGCGCGTAAGCCGCGACGCACTCGTGCAGCAACGAGCAAAGGTCCACGGCGTCGGTGACGGCGGCACCGTCCGGTTCGGCGCGCGCAAGCGCAAGCAGCTGCTCGGCGAGGCGCGTGGCGCGCGTGACGCCCGCTTGCAGATCCGCCAGCGCTTCGTTGCGCCCAGCTTCGTCTTTCGCGCGGCCTACCAATTGCGCCTGAATCTGCACGGCGGCGAGCGGCGTGCGCAATTCGTGCGCGGCATCGGCGACAAACGCTTTCTGAATATCGAGCGCGGTGGCGAGCCGCTCCAGCAGCCCGTTCAACGCGCGCACGAGCGGCTGGACCTCGAGCGGCAGACGTCGATCCGGCAATGGGTCGAGCGCCTCCGGATGACGCGTGTCGAGCGCGCTCGTCACGCGCCGCAACGGCCTGAGCCCGCGTCCGACGATCACCCAGACCGCTACGCCCAGCAGCGGCAGCAGCACGATCAACGGCCACAAGGTGCGCAGCGCGACATCGGCGGCGAGGCGGTTGCGCACGGACAGCGGCTGCGCCAACTGCACGACGTTGTCGCCGACAATCGCGCCGTAGACGCGCCAGTCGCCGCGATCCGTGTGTTCGGTCGAGAAACCGAGTTCGGCGCGCGGCGCAAGTGGCGCACGCGGGCGCGAGTAGTACATCAGCACGCCGTTGCGATTCCAGATCTGCAGCACGATGCCTTCGTCGCCGGTGTCGCGCGAACCGAGCACCTGCGAGAACGGCTCGGCCGGCAGCGCCGCGGCGATCTGCTCCAACTGGTAGTCGAACAGTTCGTTGGCTTCGGCGAGTGCCTGCCTGTAAATGAGCCAACCCGCAATGCCGACGCCGAGCAACACCAGCGCAAGCAGCCAGATCAGCAGTTGACGGCGAATCGAACGCATCGACTCAGGCGTCCTTCGCGATCATGTAGCCGAGACCGCGCACGTTGCGGATCAGCTCCGCACCCAGCTTTTTGCGCAGTGCGTGAATGTAGACTTCGACGGTATTGCTGCCGATCTCCTCGCCCCAGCCGTACATTTTTTCTTCGAGCTGGCTCTTCGACAGCACCGCGCCGGGCCGCGCGATCAGCGCTTCGAGCAGAGCGAACTCACGCGCCGACAACGCGACCGGCGCACCGTCGAGCGTAACCAGATGCGACGCGGGGTCGAGCGTCAGCGTGCCGTGGCGGATCGTCGAATCGCTGCGGCCGGATTGCCGCCGGATCAGTGCGCGCATGCGCGCGCCGAGTTCGTCGAGATCGAAAGGTTTGACCAGGTAGTCGTCCGCACCGGCATCGAGGCCTTTCACGCGCTCAGCCACCGCGTCGCGCGCGGTGACGATCAGCACCGGCAGTGCGTGACCGCGCGTGCGAAGTGCGCGCAGCACATCGAGACCGTCGCGTTTGGGCAGGCCAAGGTCGAGCAGCACCAGATCGTAAGGTTGCGCGGCCGCCGCATTGAGCGCGGCTTCGCCATCTTCCACCCAGTCGACGGCGAAGCCTTCGCCGCGCAGCGCCTTGCGCACACCTTCGGCGATCATCCGGTCATCTTCGACTAGCAAGATGCGCATGTTTATACATTCCGAAACGTTTGATTCATGCCGCATTCTAGCGCCCGGTCAGCCGCGCGCGGCGTGCGGCGCTTTTTTCAGCGCAGTCTTGCGGCATGTCACTACAATGGGCGCTTTGCGTCGGGCGCGAGCCGTTCGCTCCGTGCGCGCCTGCCGGGCACGCACCATTGCTTCGACTGGCCGAAGCGATTGCGATAGGGCCGATGCCGCTTGCCCAACCCGCAGCCAACCAGTTTGACGCAACATCCATGCACCGATGCCACTGAATCGCCGCGTGCACCACGCCTTGAAATCTTGCCTTTTAGCCCGTTCTTTCAGCCCCTTCATGACGCACGCTTTCCTTTCCTCTGTCGCATGCCGCGTGGCGCTGCGGCTTTGCCGTTCCGCCCTGTCCGTCTCTGCTGCCGCCGGCGTGCCCCCTGACGCACCGACGGCTCGCGCGTCTGCCGCCCGCGCGCATCGTCCCCTCGCACTGCGTACGGCGGCATGGCTCAGCGTGTGCGTCGCGCTCGGCGCGGGCGCCGCGCTGCCGCTTGGCGCTCACGCGCGCATCAAGGCGACGCATCCGAGCGTCAGTGTCACCACGGTACTGCCGCAATCGGTGATGCTCGGCTTGCAGCACGCGCACGTGCCGTTGTCCTCCATCAGCGTGGTAGTGGAAAAAGTGGGCGACCGCACGCCGCTGCTCGCGCTGAACGCCGGCAAGCCGATGATGCCCGCCTCGACGATGAAGCTCGTCACCACCTACGCCGGCCTGTCGATTCTCGGCCCCGACTATCGCTGGCGCACGAGCGCCTATGCCGACGGCACGCTCGACGGCAGGGGCGTGCTGCACGGCAATCTGTATATTCAGGGCACCGGCGATCCGAAGCTCGTGCCGGAAGAATTGATCGACCTCGTGCAAAAGATTCACAAGGCGGGCATCACCGGGATCGACGGCGCCCTGGTGCTCGACAAGCGCTACTTCGATCCTTCGACGCGCGACCTGCCGCCGTTCGACGATGACGTCACAGCGCCGTACAACGTCGGCCCCGACCCGCTGCTCTACGCGTTCAAGTCGCTGTCGTTCACGGTGACGCCGTCGCCCGACGGCAAGGTTGCAATCGACGTGCTGCCCGCGCTCGCGCAATTGCAGATCGACAATCAGATGCGAGCGGTCAACGGTCCATGCCGCGGCGACTCGGCCTCCGTGTCGCCCACCGTCACGCCGCAGCCCGACGGCACGATCGTGGCCTCGTTCAGCGGTGACTATTCGATGCGCTGCGACGCGCGCACCGTCAACGTCGCCGTGCTCGATCACTCGGCATTTTTCGCGGGCGGCTTTCGCGCGCTGTGGCAGCAAACCGGCGGCACGTTCAACGGCCCGACCCGCGAGGGCGCGGTGCCGGCCGGCGCCAAACTGGTCGCCACGCATCAGGGTCCGGTGCTGTCGGACATCGTTCGCGACATCAACAAGTTCAGCAACAACACGATGGCGCGCAACCTGTTCCTGACGATCGGTGCCACCGAAGAAAGACCACCGGCGACGGCCGCCAAATCGGCGCAGGCAATCGAGGCGTTTCTGCGCCGCGACAGCGTCGAGATGCAATACCTGACGCTCGAGAACGGCTCAGGGCTGTCGCGCGACGAGCACATCACCGCACTGGCGCTTGCCGATCTGCTGCAACGGGCCAATGCCAGCCCGGTCGCGCAAGCGTTCGTTGAGTCACTGCCGATCGCCGGTGTCGACGGCACCATGCGCAACCGCCTCACCAACCAGGGCGCGGGCGGCAACGCGCACATCAAGACCGGCACGTTGCGCGACGTGCGCGCGATCGCAGGCTACGTCGCGTCGGCGGACGGCAACAGCTACGTGGTGGTCAGCCTGATCAACGATCCGCATTCGGAAGCCGCGCGTGCCGCGCACGACGCGCTCCTGGAATGGGTATATCAGGGCCCTTCCCAAGGTTTCACGAAGATCGCCGCCCGCGTCGAAGAACCGCGCGCCGCGCCCAGGAAAAACCCGCACAAACGCTCGTCCCACTGAGTGTTTCTTCTAGCGAAGCCGTGCGCGGCAAGGTGCTAAACGTGTACGCTGTCGGGCAATGTTGGGTGCACGCGAACAGCGCCGTGCGCACCGCACGAGCCGCGCGCCGAGATGGCGCCGGCTTGCTCGAACGATAACGACACCGCCTGCGGCGAACCACGCCGCGGCCAGGGACCAGGGAGGAAGACACCATGCAATTCGATACTGAATTGCTGCTGATCGCCATGGCGCCAGTCTTTCTCGCATGCATCGGCCGGCAGGCGCGGCACCTGTGGCGCACGCGACCCCTTGAGCCGACCTGCAGCTCGCGCGACGCGTTCTGCAACGCCGGACTCGCTGATGCAACAAGCCGCCAACAAGCTCGCGCGGCTCGCGACCATTCCCGTTCTACGCGTTCTTCTACCAGCACGAGCGCAGCCACAGATGCGCGGCGGGCCGCATATCGTTCGTCGTGCTGTTCATTGGGCCGGACCTTTGTCGCCTTCGCGTTCGCTGGTTGCGGATCGGGCATCCGTGATGCGTACCGTCGATGAGAAAACACCCGAGCTCGCCATCGAGCATCAATGCAAACCATACGGCCGCGTTTGGAAACGTCGCGCGGGCCGCAGAAGATTCTGTAAGCTGTCGCCACGCCGCCGCGGCGGCGGGCGCTGCCTGCAACACATGGCACCAGGGCCAATAGACGAGGAGATGTAGTCAAGATGAATCAAACAACACCGAAGAAGCGTCAATTCATTCGCGTCACGCAAATCGCGCTGGCGAGCGCTGCGTTCGCCCTGCTCGCGGCCTGCGGCGGCGGCAGCGACAACAATAACAATGCGAGTGCTACGCCTGCCGGTGGCGTCAAGTTGCAGGTGGTGTCGTTCGGCGACAGCCTGTCCGATGTCGGCACGTATGCGCCGGTGATCCAGGCGAGCTTCGGCGGCGGGCGCTTCACGACCAACCCGGGCGAGGTGTGGACGCAGAAGGTCGCCGAGTACTACGGCGGCACGTTGACGCCGGCGTACGTGGGCGGCTTCGGCCAGCCGCTGGCCGCGGCGGGCGGCTACGGTTATGCGCAGGGCGGCTCCGATGTGGTCAACGCTCAAGGCAAAGGCTGGGCGCCGAACAACATGGCGGCGACGACGGTGCCGGTCGTGACTCAGGTGGCGAACTACCTCAGCGCACATACGAGCTTCAACGCGAACCAGCTCGTGCTGGTCAACGGCGGCGCGAACGACATCTTCCAGTTCGCGGAGACCTCGGCCAATCTCACGGCGCTCGGCGCCGCGCTCCAGACGCAATATCCGCTGCTCGTGCAGGCCGGCAAACTGCCGAACTCGCAGGCAGGGCAGGTTGCGTTCATCGTCGGCTACCTGCAGCAACTGGCCAACCCGCAGATCGCGCAGGCCGCCACCCAACTCGCCGCGCAAGTCCAGACCATCGTCAAGTCGGGTGCGAGCCACGTGGTGGTGTCGACGGTGCCGGACATCGGCAACACGCCGCTTGGCGTCGCAGCCAACGCGGCCACGCCTGGCTCGGCTGCACTGCTGACGGGGATTAGCGCGGCGTTCAACTATCTGCTGGTTCAGAACCTGACGGCGCTCGGGTTGGTGGGGACGGGCAAGGTCATCGTGGCCGATGCGTTCACGTGGCTGGATCAGCAGTTGCCGAACTACCAGGCGCTGGGATTCACGGTGTCCAACACCGGCACGGCGTGCAACCTCACCTCGATGCAGAGCAACGCAACCGCTTACGCCAAGGCCAATCCAGGCGCGACAAACGGGTTGACCCCGGAGCAGTACGGCGCCCAGTTCGGCTCGTCGCTGTTTTGCTCGCCGCAGACCTACACGGTGGCCGGCGCCGACCAGAGCTACATGTTCGCGGATATGGTCCACCCGAGCACGCACGCGCATGCGTTGCTCGCACAATTCGTCGAGCAGCAGATCGCGGCGACAGGGTTGGGCAAGTAAGTCGAGGATTGCCGCACATTGCGGCGTCGTGAGGGGAGCGGTGCTAGCCGGGCCGCCCCTGCCCCTGCGCTTCGAACGCAGCCGCAGCCCGACCGAGCCGGTCGTTCACCGCGATCCATTCGATTGTATCGGGCAGCTTCTCGATCAGAATGCGCGACACGTTGGCGCGATCGAGCGCGCGCAGCAAGCCGTACAACTCGCGCGCGTACACGTGCGGGTCTTCGGGCGCGGCGACGAAATGCACGCCCTCCACGTCGGCCCAATGCCCGGCGCGCGATGCCCTCGCGACCAGAGCGACCCGCTCGCCCGCTTCACGTGCGGCGAGCAAGGGCTCGAGCGCACCGAATGGCAGCAACGCCAGCGGCGTGCGCGGCGCGTAGTGCGCCTTCAGCGTCCCTGACGCGCGCGGCGCCGTCGCGTCGGAGCCGTCCGGCAAACGCGGCGCTTGCCCGAGTACGTCGGCGATATCCTGCGGTGTCACGCGACCGGGGCGCAGCAACGCTGGAAAACCGCGCGACAGATCCACGATGGTCGATTCGATCCCGACATCCGACGCGCCGCCGTCGAGCACATGAATCGCGCTGCCGAATTCGTCGCGCACGTGTTGCGCCGTGGTCGGGCTCACATGCCCGAAGCGATTGGCCGACGGTGCAGCCACCCCGCCGTGCCCGCCGCGCAACGCGCTGAACGCTTCGAGCAGTGCCTGCGCGACCGGATGCGATGGGCAGCGCAGTCCGACCGAGTCCTGCCCGCCGCTGACCGCAGCCGGAATGCGCGCGGCCCGCTTGAGGATCAGCGTGAGGGGGCCGGGCCAGAACGCGTCGATCAGGCGCTGCGCGTCCGCGGGCAAATGCTCGACCCAATAATACGGATCGCCTTGCGGCGCGAGATGCACGATCACCGGATGATTCGCCGGCCGACCCTTCGCGGCATAGATGCGCGCAACCGCGTCCGCACTCTCGGCGTCGCCGCCGAGGCCATACACGGTCTCCGTGGGAAACGCGACCAGCCCGCCCGCATCGAGCAATGCCGCCGCGTGTTCGATCTGCGCGGCGCTCACGCGCAATGCGCCCGCGGCGTCTTCAGCTGGGTTCGGTCGATCGGGCATGGCGCTCGCGTCAGCTCGTGATGATATGCAGGAGCCGCGCGCAATCTCGTGCGGCCGTGCGCGCTTCTTCGAGCGTAGCCGCCGTGAAGTTCACGTGACCCATCTTGCGGCCGCAGCGCGCCTCTTCCTTGCCGTACAGATGCAGGCGCGCCGAAGGCATTGCCGCGACTTCGTGCCACGGCGGCGTGAGCGCCGCGCTTTTTGGACCGTCCGGAAACCACACGTCGCCGAGGATGTTCAGCATCACCGCCGGCGAATGCTGACGCGTGTCGCCGAGTGGCATGCCGGTCATTGCGCGCACCTGCTGCTCGAACTGGCTGGTCGCGCAGGCGTCGACGGTGTAATGGCCGGAATTGTGCGGACGCGGCGCCATCTCATTGGCGACCAGCGAACCGTCTTGCAGAATGAAGAACTCGACGCACAGCACGCCGACGTAGCCGAGCCGCTCGGCGATCTGCAATGCAGCTTGCTGAGCCTGCTGGACCAGCGTCGCGCTCGCGTCCGGCGCCGGTACGATGGTGTGCGACAGCACGCCGTCGCGGTGCGTGTTCTGCGCGAGGGGATACACGGCCGACGCGCCGTTCGACGCACGCGCAATCAGCGCCGAGACTTCGAACTTCAGCGGCAGACGTTTTTCGAGCACGCAGGGCACGCCGCCGAGCGACGCATGCGCCTCGCGCACTTCCTCGGCATTGCGCACCCGGATCTGCCCTTTGCCGTCGTAGCCCATCCGCGCGGTTTTGAGGATGCCCGGCAGCACGGCTTCGAGTTTGGCGTCGTCGAGCGCGGCGAGCGCGTCCGAAGACTCGATCGCCACGTGCGGGGCCACCGTCACGCCCGAGGACGCGATAAAGCGCTTCTCGGCAATGCGGTCCTGGGCCACCGCGACGCAACGCCCCGCCGGACTGACGAAGGTCGTCTTAGCGAGAAAGTCGAGGCTCGCGGCCGGCACGTTCTCGAATTCGGTCGACACGGCCGCGCACAGCCGCGCGAGTTCGGTCAACGACGCTTCGTCGTCGTACGCCGCGCGCAGATGGCGGTCGGCGACGGCGCCGGCCGGACTGCTGTCGTCCGGGTCGAGCACGGCGACGCGATAGCCCATCGCCTGGGCGGCAAAACAGAACATGCGGCCGAGTTGGCCGCCACCGACCATGCCAAGCCATGCGCCGGGCAGAATCGGTGAAACCGGTGTGTTGTCTGGGTTCATCTCAGTGGTCGGTCGCGGCCGGGCGCGTCTGCAGTGGGGCCACTGCGAGCACTCGGCCAAAGGTCGGGGTCGAGGGTGGGACAGAGGGACGTCTCAACGCGATCAGCCCGCGCTATCACAGCGCCGGCAATACCATGGCGTGAGCCGCCTGGTTCTGGCGCACGCGGAATGCAGCCAGTTTTTCCGCATACTCCTTGCTCGTGCCGCTCAGCAGCGACACTGCGAACAGCGCCGCATTCGCCGCGCCCGCTTCGCCGATCGCAAACGTCGCGACCGGCACGCCCTTGGGCATCTGCACGATCGAATGCAACGAATCGACACCCTTCAAATACCGGCTCGCCACCGGCACGCCGAGCACCGGCACGGTGGTCTTGGCGGCCAGCATGCCCGGCAGATGCGCCGCGCCGCCCGCACCGGCGATGATCGCGCGGATGCCGCGCTCGCGCGCACTTTCAGCATAGGCGAACATTTCGTCGGGCATGCGGTGCGCGGACACCACCTTCGCTTCGTACGGCACGCCGAATTCCTGCAAGATCGCCACCGCGTTCTTCATGATTTCCCAGTCGGAACTGGAGCCCATCAGCACACCGACGACCGGCGCGCCATGCGTATGGGCGGTTTGAGATTCACTCATCTGTACGGCTTCCTTATTTCCTGACGGCGCGCGATCAGGCGAGCTTGTGTCCGGTCAGGCGTTCGAGCGCTTCCTGATACTTCTCGCCCGTCTTGTTGACCACGTCGTCCGGCAGCTTCGGCGCGGGCGGCTCTTTTTCCCACGGCTGGGTTTCGAGCCAGTCGCGCACGAACTGCTTGTCGAACGACGGCGGATTGGTGCCCACCTGATATTGGTCCGCCGGCCAGAAGCGCGACGAATCGGCCGTCAGCGCTTCGTCCATCAGGTAAAGCTTGCCGTGGTTGTCCAGCCCGAATTCGAACTTCGTGTCCGCGATAATGATGCCGCGGGTCGCCGCGTAGTCCGCAGCTTCCTTGTACAGCTTGATGGAGATGTCGCGGATCGTGGCCGACAGTTCGGTCCCGATGCGGCGTTCCATCTCGTCGTACGTGATGTTTTCGTCGTGGTGACCCATTTCGGCCTTGGCCGCCGGCGTGAAGATCGGCTCGGGCAACTTCTGCGCGTTTTGCAGACCCGCCGGCAATTGCACCCCGCACACCGAGCCGGTGGCCTGGTAGTCTTTCCAGCCGCTGCCGGCGAGATAGCCGCGCACCACCGCTTCGACGAGGATCGGCTCGAGGCGCTTGACGACCACCGCGCGGCCCCTGACCTGCTCGACTTCGTCCGGGGCGACCACGGACTCCGGCGCGACGCCTGTCAGGTGGTTCGGCACCACATGCTTCAGTTTCTCGAACCAGAAGTTCGCCATTTCGTTGAGCACGCGGCCCTTGTTCGGAATCGGCTCGCCCATGATGACGTCGAACGCCGACAGACGGTCGGTCGTGACGATCAGCAACTGGTCGTTGCCCACCGCATAGTTGTCGCGGACTTTGCCGCGGCCGAGCAGCGGCAGCGAGCGGAGCGTGGATTCGTAAAGGGTAGACATCGTCGTGGTTCGCTAAAAGTGAGGCAAAAAGTGTGAGCGGAACAAAAGGGAAACGCCGTTCCCCGGATGATGCGGGAACGGCGATCTAACGACAACCTGGCCAGATAGCCAGGTGCAAAGCCGGAAACTGACCCAAACGCGAGCTTAGCGGACGACTTGCGCCAATTCGCCCGACTTGTACTTCTCCGCGATTTTATCAAGCGAAACGGGCTTGATCTTGCCAGCCTGGCCTTCGCAACCGAATTGCGTGTAACGGTCGATGCAGATTTTCATCGCCGCTTCCCGCGCCGGCTTCAAATAATCGCGCGGATCGAACTTGCCCGGGTTGGTCGCCATATAGCGGCGGATCGCGCCGGTGATGGCCAGACGCAGATCCGTGTCGATATTGACCTTGCGCACGCCGTTACGGATGCCTTCCTGGATTTCCTCGACCGGCACGCCGTAGGTTTCCTTCATGTCGCCGCCGAATTCGCGGATTTCCGCGAGCAGTTCCTGCGGCACCGACGACGAGCCGTGCATCACCAGGTGCGTGTTCGGAATACGCTGGTGGATTTCCTTGATGCGCTGGATCGACAGAATGTCGCCCGTCGGCTTCTTGCTGAACTTGTACGCGCCGTGCGACGTGCCGATGGCGATCGCCAATGCGTCGCACTGCGTCAGCTTCACGAAGTCGGCGGCCTGCTCCGGATCGGTCAGCAGTTGCTCGCGGGTCATCGTGCCTTCGGCGCCGTGGCCGTCTTCCTTGTCGCCCTTCATGGTTTCCAGCGAGCCGAGCACGCCCAGTTCCGCTTCCACCGTGATGCCGATCGAATGCGCCGCTTCGACGACCTTGCGCGACACCTCGACGTTGTACTCGTATGACGCGACGGTCTTGCCGTCGGCTTCGAGCGAGCCGTCCATCATCACACTGGTGAAACCGCTGCGGATCGCCGCCATGCATACCGCGGGCGACTGCCCGTGGTCCTGGTGCATCACGACCGGAATATGCGGATAGGATTCGACCGCCGCTTCGATCAGGTGGCGCAGGAACGGCTCACCTGCGTACTTACGAGCGCCGGCGGAAGCCTGCATGATGACCGGGGCGTTGACTTTGTCGGCGGCCGCCATGATTGCCTGCACCTGCTCCAGGTTGTTCACGTTGAATGCCGGAAGACCGTAACCGTTCTCAGCGGCATGGTCCAGCAGTTGACGCATTGATACGAGAGGCATGCTGTAACTCCTTAGAGTGAAACGAATTCTTGTGCCGTCGGCATCTTTTTTGGCGATTTTATCGCGACGCAAGCCGCATACCCTGTCGCACGGTCCCTAAGCGCCGAGCGGTCCTGTTCGCTCCAGACGCGATTTCTAGCCTCTCGCGGGGCTTGTTGGCGTGCTTCCCTGTACCGATCAAGCGGGCGGTGGATATGTCGACAGGAGTTAGCGCTTTGGCGCTTACTCCTGTCCCACGCATAGCGAGTCGACACCACTTAGCGCTTTAGCGCTTACTCCTGTCCCACGCACAGCGAGTCGACACCACTTAGCGCTTTGGCGCTTCCTCCTGTCCCACGCACAGCGAGTCGGCAGCAGCTAGCGCCCTGGCGCGTCAGCCCCGCCCAGCACAACCGCGTTGTGCGCACTCAGTACGGCTCGCCGACCCGCACGATTTTCAACGTGTTGGTGCCGCCGGCCTGCCCCATTGGCTCGCCAACGGTCAGCACCACCATGTCGCCGCGCGACGCGTAGCCCTTGCTCACCACGGTTTCCAGCGCTTGCTGCAACGCGGTGTCGCGATCCGTGTTCGTCTCCAGATGCAGCGAGGTCACGTTGCGGTAAAGCGCCATAGCCCGCTCGCTGCCCACCCGCGGCGTGAGTGCGAAGATCGGCACGTGAGTCCAGTGGCGCGACATCCACAGCGCCGTCGAGCCGGACTCGGTCAACGCCACGATCGCCTTCGCGCCCAGGTGATAGGCCGTGAAGAGCGCGCCCATCGCGATCGACTGGTCGATCCGGGTGAACGTGCGGTCGAGGAAATCCTTATCCAGCTCCGACTGCTCCGACTTCTCCGCTTCGATACAGATCGCCGCCATCGTCTCGATGGTCTGCACCGGGTACTTGCCCGCCGCCGATTCCGCCGACAGCATCACCGCGTCCGTGCCGTCGAGCACGGCGTTGGCGACGTCCGACACTTCGGCGCGGGTGGGCACCGGCGCGTTGACCATCGACTCCATCATCTGGGTCGCGGTAATCACGAACTTGTTCGATTCGCGCGCCATACGAATCATCCGCTTTTGCAGCGCGGGAACTGCGGCATTGCCCACTTCCACGGCCAGATCGCCGCGCGCGACCATGATGCCGTCCGACGCGTCGAGGATGCCTTGCAGCGCCGGAATCGCCTCTGCGCGCTCGATCTTGGCGATCATCTTCGGCTTGATGCCGTACGGCGCACCGGCGATGTTCGCCAGCTGGCGGGCCATTTCCATGTCGGTGGCGTTCTTCGGAAACGACACGGCGACGTAGTCGACGCCAAGCGACATCGCCGTGCGGATGTCCTCCATGTCTTTCGCGGTGAGCGCAGGCGCAGTCAGACCGCCGCCCTGGCGGTTGATGCCCTTGTTGTTGGACAGCTCGCCGCCGATCTTGACGATGGTGTGGATTTCATTGCCGAGCACCCGCTGCACGTTCAGCACGATCAGACCGTCGTTGAGCAATAGCACGTCGCCCGGCCTGAGGTCGCGCGGCAGGTCCTTGTAGTCGAGACCGGCGCGCTGTTCATTGCCGAGTTCGCAGTCGGCATCGAGCACGAACGGCTCGCCGGCAACCAGCGTGATCTTGCCGTTTTCAAATCTGCCGACGCGAATCTTCGGACCCTGCAGGTCCGCCATGATGGCGACTTCGCGGCCGGCCTGGCGGGCCGCCTCGCGCACGAACTCGGCGCGCTGGCGGTGGTCGTCGGCGGTGCCGTGCGAGAAATTGAGCCGTACCACATCCAACCCTGCCTGAATCATTTGCAGCAGGATTTCCTGGGTGTTGGAAGCCGGTCCGATGGTAGCAACAATCTTGGTGGCGCGATGCATGAGTCTCCTCGTCTGGATGGGATCGCTGAAAAGAGCGCTGCGAGTCGGATGCGGAGGCTGCGCACCGAAAGATGCTGCCAGGGGCTGCGCGCCGGTTGAAACCAGCGTCGCTTTATGGGGTGATCGGGTGTTCGAGACCAGCACGGGGGGCGCCGGCCGGGGCACGGTCTGTTGGTCCGGGAGTTCTGCCTGCGACGCTGGGGCCGGGTTGGCCTGCCCGGCGGACGGATCCGCCGGTTCGTCGTCAGTGGCAGTGGTCAAACCCCCGAGCGCCACAGCCGCGCCCGATGCTTCTATTTCGACGGACGCTGCCGCAATGGCGGCAGAGCGTGTGGCGCGCGCTCCTGGCGTCGCAACTGCCGTATCGCGCGGCGACTTGCCACCGCGCGCCTTGGCAGACTTGGCCGTTGGGGAGCGCGTCGCCACGTTAAGCCCGCGATTCCAGCACTTCGACCGCCGGCAGCTTCTTGCCTTCGAGGAACTCGAGGAAGGCGCCGCCGCCAGTGGAGATGTAGCTGACCTTGTCGTGGATGCCGTACTTGGCGATGGCCGCGAGGGTGTCACCACCGCCCGCGATCGAAAACGCCGAGGACCTGGCGATTGCGTCCGCCAGAGTCTTGGTGCCGTTGCCGAACTGGTCGAATTCGAATACGCCGACCGGGCCGTTCCACACGATCGTGCCGGCCTTCTCCAGTTGCGCGGCGAGCGCCCTGGCGGTGTCCGGTCCGATGTCGAGGATCATGTCGTCGTCCTGCACGTCGGCCACGGCCTTCACTTCGGCCTTGGCGGTCGGCGAAAATTCCCTGGCCGTGACCACGTCGGTCGGGATCGGCACCGAGGCGCCGCGGGCCTTGGCCGCGTCGATGATGGCCTTGGCCTCGTTCACCAGATCGGCTTCGGCAAGCGATTTGCCGATCTTCAGTCCGGCGGCCAGCATGAACGTGTTGGCGATGCCGCCGCCGACGATCAGTTGATCGACCTTGTCGGCCAGCGACTTCAGGATGGTCAGCTTGGTCGACACCTTCGAGCCGGCGACGATCGCCACCAGCGGACGCTTCGGCGCGCCCAGCGCCTGGCCGAGCGCTTCGAGCTCAGCCGCGAGCAGCGGACCCGCGCAGGCGACCGGCGCATATCGGGCGATGCCGTGGGTGGTCGCTTCGGCGCGGTGCGCGGTGCCGAACGCGTCGTTCACGTAGATGTCGCAGAGCTTCGCCATTTTCTGCGCGAGCTCGTCGGAATCTTTCTTTTCGCCCTTGTTGACGCGGCAGTTCTCGAGCAACACGACCGAGCCGGGCGCGACGTTCACGCCGTTTTCGACCCAGTTGGCGACGAGCGGCACGTCACGGCCGAGCAGTTCGGCGAGGCGCTTCGCGACCGGTGCGAGCGAGTCTTGCGGCTTGAAGTCGCCTTCGGTGGGGCGGCCCAGGTGCGACGTGACCATGACGGCCGCGCCTGCGTCGAGCGACGCCTTGATAGCCGGCACGGACGCGCGGATGCGGGTGTCTTCGGTGATGTTGCCTTGATCGTCCTGCGGCACGTTCAGATCCGCCCGGATGAACACGCGTTTGCCGGACAGCTTGCCTTCGGCGATCAGATCGGAGAGACGCAATACCTTGTTCATGGGCGTTTGTGTGCGAGTTGATGAGAAGGCGGTGGCGGACGGCGCGTGGGCTTCATGCGCGGCGAATTTCTGCGCCTGGGCACGACGGCGGCTCGCGTGAACGGGCGCGGACGGCGAGGGGGTGGCTCTTGCGCCCTCTTTCACCCTCTTTCACCCTCTTGCGCCCTCTTGCGCCCCGCATCTGCACGCTCGACCCCGAAACCTGCATTTTAACCGATCCACACTGCCTGCTGACCCGCAGTTGGCCGAATGTCCCGAATTTGCGATGCGTTACTCGTCGCGCATGGCAGCATCGGTTGCCATCGGTTGGCTAGCGGGCGCCTGCCCGCCTAGACGAAGAGGCGCAATAACGTGAACGCGACCATTCCAGTGAGAATCGTGCCCAGCATGGTTCGCCGCCACAGAAACCATGCGAGCCCGGCCAGCGTCGCGTAAAACTCGTGATTGGTCGGCGCGAACGACAGCCCTGCCGGTGTCGCGAGGACGTCGGGCAGCACCACGGCGGCGAGCGCCGCGGCCGGCGCATAGCGCAGCATGCGTTGCACGCGCCCCGGCAAGACCGTGCGCTCCCCGCCGATCAGAAACATCGCGCGGGTCAGCGCGGTGACGAAGGTCATGCCGAAAATGGCGAGCCAGATCTGCGTGGATGTCATCGGGAGTCTCCGGCGCTGTTGCGGATGCGGCGCAGGTCGGCGCGCTCGAGCATCAGGTCGGCGGCGCTGCCGGCGACGATCGCCGCGATCACCGCGAGCGGCAGCGCGAGCCGATACGGCAGGTCGAACGCGAGCAGCGACACGATCCCCGCGATGGCGACCGCCACCAGCGTCGAGCGCGTCGCGATCGCGGACACCATGATGGGCACCAACGCGAGCGTGCCGGCCAAGGCGAGTCCCCAGTTGTCGGGGATCAGACTCGCCAGCAGGATGCCGACAATCGACGACACCTGCCAGGACAGCCAGCTCGACACCGCCATCCCCCAGTAATACGGCTCCTTGCCCGGCACGTAACCGGTTGGGAAGCTCTTCTTCTGAAACAGCAGATAGATCACGTCGCCGTTGAAGTAGCCCAGCACGACGCGCCGCCACATCGGCAGATAGGAGAAATGCGGCGCGAGCCCGACGCTGAAGATCACGAAGCGCGTGTTGACCATGGCCGCGGTCAGCAGCACCGTCCAGATCGGCAGCTTGGCGGCGAGCAGCGGCAACACCGCCAGTTGCGACGAGCCGGCGTAGCACAGCAGCGACATGGCGAGCGCCTGGGGCAGCGTCAGCACGGATTTGCTCATCGCGATACCGGTGACGAGGCCCCAGGAGACGATCGCCATCAGCGTGGGCGAATAGTCGCGTGCGCCGTCGCGGAAGGCGCGGCGATCGGTATCGGACAGACGAGCGAGCATGAGGTGAAACGGGCAGGCGCCAATGCGCCGCAACGAGGGGAAGCCGGCACCAACCTCGCGAGGCACGCGCCGGCGCATCCGGATTTGAAGTAGGCGTGTGCCGGATTATAGCGTCCGCCATGCGGCCAAATGCCCGTTGGTTGTGCAAAAGACGCTAAAATATCGCTCCTCGGCGCGCCCGACGCGCATAGTCACACCTCACAACGCACCTGCTGGAGAACCGTATGTCAATGGCCGACCGTGACGGCAAGATCTGGATGGATGGCAAGCTGATCGAATGGCGCGATGCCACGATCCATGTGCTTACCCACACGCTGCATTACGGCATGGGCGTTTTCGAAGGCGTGCGCGCCTACAAAACGGCCGACGGCGGCACCGCGATCTTCCGTCTGCAGGAGCACACCAAGCGTCTGCTGAACTCGGCCAAGATCTTCCAGATGGACGTGCCGTTCGACCACGAAACGCTCGCTGCCGCGCAGCGCGAAGTGGTCCGCGAAAACAAGCTCGAGTCCTGCTACCTGCGCCCGATCATCTGGGTCGGTTCCGAAAAGCTCGGCGTGTCGGCCAAGGGCAACACGATCCACGTCGCCATCGCCGCGTGGCCGTGGGGCGCCTACCTGGGTGAGGACGGCATCGCCAAGGGCATCCGCGTGAAGACCTCCTCGTTCACGCGCCATCACGTGAACGTGTCGATGGTCCGTGCGAAGGCGTCGGGCTGGTACGTCAACTCGATTCTGGCCAACCAGGAAGCGATCGCCGACGGCTACGACGAAGCGCTGCTGCTCGACGTCGACGGCTACGTGTCGGAAGGCTCGGGCGAGAATTTCTTTCTGGTCAACAACGGCAAGCTGTACACGCCGGATCTGTCGTCGTGCCTCGACGGCATTACGCGCGACACCGTCATCACGCTCGCGCGCGACGCGGGCATCCCGGTGATCGAAAAGCGCATTACGCGCGACGAGGTCTACACCTGCGACGAAGCGTTCTTCACCGGCACCGCCGCCGAAGTCACGCCGATCCGTGAACTCGACAACCGCACGATCGGCGCGGGCGCACGCGGCCCGATCACGGAGAAACTGCAGTCGGCGTTCTTCGACATCGTGAACGGCAAGAGCGACAAGTACGCGCACTGGCTGACCAAGATCTAACGCGCGCTGCGCCGGCAAGCTGACCCAGGCTGACGTGGGCTCTTGCCGAGCCGGGCTTGACCGGCGCGACGCCCGCACCCCGCATACAACGAGAAAGTGTCATGAGCGAAATCAAGGAAATGCCGCTGGTCGAACTGTCGGCGAAAGATCTGCCGGCGTACTGCCCGAACCCGGCCATGCCGCGCTGGAGCGCGCATCCGCGCGTGTTTATCGATGTCACGCACGGCGAGGCCCGTTGCCCCTATTGCAGCACGCGCTACAAGCTGCGCGACGGCGAAGTGGTCAAGGGGCATTGATCGCGGCGCAACGAACGCTGGTTGTTCGCGGCGCTGTGCGTAGGTGACGGGCGCGGGTTGTTGCGTCCGGTCGGCGCGACTTGGTACGCGCGGACGGCGCCTCCGGATTCGATGGCCGCACGTTCGTACGCAACGGCAGCCGTTCCGCCGTTTGCTTGCTGTTCACCGAATAACCCGATGACCGAATGACCGACCGGTCGCAGATTTCTTCCGCTGCGGCAGCGTAACGCGAGCCGGCCAGGTCATGCAGCACACGAGCACAAACCTGCCAGCGCCCAACAAGCCCTGGCACAATTGCGCTGCAGCAGAGTTGCCACCGCGACGCTTCCAGCCCTACCGGAAGCACGACGCACGGTCGGCGGCTTTTCCACTTTCACCAATCCGAATGCCACGCGCATTGCGCGCGCGGCGTTTCTTTTTGAGACCGGACTCTGAATCTGATGCGTCGCGCGTTAGTTATCGCACCGAACTGGATCGGTGACGCATTGATGGCGCAGCCGCTGTTTGCGCGCCTCGTGAAATTGCATCCGCGCATCGCCATCGACGCGGTCGCGCCCTCGTGGGTCGCGCCCGTGCTCGAACGCATGCCGGAAATCCGCGAGGTCTACGCCACCGACCTCGCCCACGGCAAGCTGCAAATGCTGCGTCGCTGGCAGTTGGCGAGCGACCTGCGCGACGTCGGCTACGACGCGGCGTACGTGCTGCCGAACTCGCTCAAATCCGCGCTGATTCCATGGATGGCCGGCATCGGGTTGCGCATCGGCTATACCGGCGAAAGCCGCTATGGGCTGCTCAATGTGCGTCATGCGAATCCGCGCAAGGACGAACGTCCGCCGATGGTCGGCCAATACGCCGCCCTCGCCTACGCGCCCGGCGCGAAGTTCCCGGACGATCTGCCGATGCCGCGCCTCGACGCGGACCTGAACGAAGCGTCGCGCGTATCGGCGCGCTTCAATCTCGATACGCGGGTGCCGCTGCTGGTGTTCTGCCCGGGCGCCGAGTACGGCCCCGCCAAACGCTGGCCGCCCGAACACTTCGCGGCGCTCGCGCAGATGGTCGGCCAGTCGTTCCCTTACACGCAGATCGTCGCGCTGGGTTCGCCGAAAGACGCCCCGCTTGCGCAGGCGATCGCCGAAAAAGCACCGAACGTGCGCAATCTGTGCGGCCAGACCGCATTGGGCGAGGCTTGCGCGCTGATCTCGCGGGCCAATGCGGTCGTCACCAACGACTCCGGGCTGATGCACGTGGCCGCCGCACTGCGCCGGCCGCTGGTGGCCGTGTACGGTTCGACCGATCCGCGCCACACGCCGCCCTTGTCGGAGCTTGCGAAGGTACAATGGCTCCATCTCGAATGCAGCCCCTGTTTTGAGCGCGAGTGTCCGCTCGGTCATCTGAACTGTCTGAAGCAGTTGAGCGCCGAGCAGGTATTCAGCGACCTGCGCGGCATGTTGCTGACGCAACGCTGAACGCACCGATACTTGCACGCAACACCGCACGCCCTGAGCGCGTCGCGTCACGTTCGCGCCTTGTGGCGCGGGCATTCTGGCGCTCGGGTGCGACGGCCCGGTACGCCGGACCGCCCCGCTGACCGCTGTCGCGCAACCGCGCGCCGGGTACAAGAGACTGACGATCCATGCCACGTTTTGCCCATATCTTCGAAGCCGCCGCCGACACGCTGAACGCCTACTATCAGGCCGTCGCCGAGGTCGATATCGACAGCTTGATGGGCCTGTGGATCGACGAAGAGTTCGTGAGCTGCATCTGCGCCGACGGCTCGCATTTGCACGGCCTGGACAGCATTCGCGCCGGCTTGCAGGTCCAGCTCGAAGCGGCGCCCATTTCCATCGAGCCGCTCGACATCCGCGTGTACGATAGTCTCGGCACGGTCGTCTACGCGATTGCCGAAGCGCATCGTCCGGTCGATCCCACCGCCACGCCCGCGATGGTTTTTACGACTTACGTGATGGTTCATGAACGCGGCGAGTGGCGCATCGCGCACATCCACGCGAGCCCGATGCCGAACGAGGCGGCCAGCCAGTTCGCCACCAAGATGCGGCATGGCCAGGGCTCGCTGCACTGACGCGCGGCTCGACCCCGGATGCGGGCTCGCGCTTTACTTTTTCGCTCCACCGCCGGCATGAGTTCGACGCACGATAAACCCGCTTGCTCCGGCACGGCCAACGGCACCGTCGCGGCCGCCGTCGAAGCCACCGTCCAACTGCTCTATCGCGCCCCGCTCTGGTTGCCGAACCGGCACGTGCAGACCATCGTGCCGTCGCTGTTCGCGCGCCGCCCGGCGGTGTCGTTTCGGCGCGAGCGCTGGGATACGCCAGACGGCGACTTCATCGACCTCGACTGGGTCGTGCAGGCCGGCGAGTCCTGTTCCTCATCGCTGGCGCCGGGAGCGGCGCCGCAAATTCCCGCCGCCGATGCCCCGCTCTTCGTGCTGTTTCACGGGCTGGAAGGCAGTTCGTCATCGCACTATGCGGCCACCTTGATGGCGGCCGCGCGCGATTATGGCTGGCATGGCGTCGTGCCGCACTTTCGCAGTTGCAGCGGCACGTTGAATCGCTTGCCGCGCTTTTATCACCTCGCCGACAGCAACGAAGTCGATTGGGTGCTGCGCCGCTTGCGCGCCGCGCATCGCGGGCCGGTCGTCGCGGCGGGCGTGTCGCTCGGCGGCAATGTCTTGCTGCGCTGGCTGGGCGAGCGGCGCGAGGAAGCCGCGTCGCTGGTCGCGGCGGCTGCCGCGATTTCCACGCCGATCGACGTGCACGCCGGCGGCCGCGCATTGTCGCAGGGCTTCGGCCTCGTCTATACGCGCAGTTTCCTGAAGACGCTCAAGCGCAAGGCCGCGCAGAAGCTAGTCCAGTTCCCGGGCCTGTTCGACCGCGACGCGATGCTGGCGAGCCGCACGATGTACGAGTTCGACAACGCGGTGACCGCGCCGCTGCACGGCTTTCGCGATACCGACGAGTATTGGAGCACCGCGACCACGCGGCCGCTGCTGCCGCACATTCAGGTGCCGACGCTGGTGCTGAACGCGCGCAACGACCCGTTCCTGCCGGCTGACGCGTTGCCTTCGCGCGATCAAGTGTCGGCGGCGGTGGAACTCGACCAACCGAGGCACGGCGGCCACGCCGGCTTCATGACCGGGCCGTTCCCGGGCCGCATCGACTGGCTGTCGCGGCGCGTATTCGGCTACCTGGAGCGACACGTCGATCATGGATGACATCGTCAGGCAGGCTCTGGCCAAATGGCCGAACGTTCCGAGTTGCACCGGCTGGCTGATGCTCGACCGGCGCGGCAACTGGCGCATGCGCGACGAAGCCGCCCAGGCGAGCGGTGCGCCGGGCGAGCCGATCCGGCATGAGGCGCTGCTGGGGTTCATCAACCGCAACTACGACGCCGATGAACGCGGCCAGTGGTTTTTCCAGAACGGTCCGCAGCGGGTATATGTCGAGCTGGGCTATACGCCGTGGGTCGTACGCCTCTCGGCTGCCGCCGATGGCGTACTCGCGCTGCACGATCAAGCCGGCGTCGCTTTCGAGCCCGTTTCCGCGTTCGTCGATGAAGAAGGCGGGATTCTGTTTGCCGACGACTCGGCGCCCGCAAGAGTCGCGGTGCTGCACGATCACGATCTGCAGATTCTGGCCGATCATGCGAGCCTCGCCGACGATTGCCTCAGTGGCGAATTCCATTGGAACAACCAGCGCGTGTTGCCCCTGCAACCGATGCGGCGCGCCGAGGTCGCCGCGCGTTTCGGTTTCGTGCCCAGTCCGGCGGCGAGCGCGTAGCGCCTGGTAGCGTACAGCGTAGAACGTGCATCGTGAGCAAGACGTTCGACTGTGGCGCGGATCAACTTGAACAAGCGCGGCCGTCGCCCTAACTCTTGTCGTCGAGCCGCTCCTCCTTGTAACGGGTTTCCATTTCGTGCAAGCGCGCATCGACGCTCGCGAGATCGTAGTAACCGATCGTCTTCAGGTCGCGTGCGTCCTTCAGTTGCCGGATCGCCGACGGCCACGCCCCTTCCAGCGCGAATTTCTCCGCCATCGCCCGATGCTGCGTCAGTGCATCGCCGCAGCCCGCGCTTGCCTGCGCGAGGTACAGCCACCAGGCCGGCTGATCCGGATGGGCGCGCGTCTCTTCGCGTGCGAGCGCCTGCGCATCGGCGAAACGCCGCAAGGTAAGCAGCGTGCGGATGTGCATGTCGATGGCGGCATTCGACCGCGGCCAGCGCTTTTGCGCCAGCTCCGCGAGTCGCGCGGCTTCGTCGTTGCGCCCCGCGCTGCGCGCGATGTCGGCGGCGAGCACGTCGAGACTCGGCGAACTGCGGGCGGGCTCGCCCTCGCTACGCTCGGCGCCGGCGAACGCCGCGCGGGACATCGCGAGCGATGCCGCTGCATCGTCGTAACGTTCGAGGAGCCATTGACCATAAGCGATGCCGTACCAGTTCGCTGCGACGTTGACCGCTGTGCGCTCGTCGATCTCCGAGCGCAAGCGGGAAATGTCATCTGCGTACTCGCTGCGCGAGCGGTCCTGCAGCAGACGCGCGCGCGCCCGCACAAAGCCGTACTCGGGCGACTGATGCGGCTGCCGGTATGGCGCGCGGCGCGCGCGGTCCTCCATGTCGGCGATCCGTTCGCCGGTCAGCGGGTGCGTGCGCGCGTACGCCGGCACGCCCGTGTCGCTCATCGCCGCGCGGTCGAGCCGGCCGAAGAAGCTCACCATCGCGTACGGATCATAGCCCGCGCCGGCCAGCAGCAGAAAGCCGACGCGGTCCGCTTCATGCTCGGCCGAACGCGAGAAACGCAACTGGTTGTCGACCGCGTATGCCTGTCCACCGATCGCAATCGCGCTGCCGAGGTCGCCGCTATGGGCAAGCACGCCCGCCAGGACGCCGAACAAAAGGCCGGCGATCGCCGCATAGGCACTGTGTTCGCCCTCCGAGATCATCCGCGAAACATGGCGTTGCAGCACATGACCCATTTCGTGGCCGAGCACCGACGCCAGTTCGGACTCGGTCTGCGTCGCGGCGATCAGACCGGTGTTCACGCCGATGAAGCCGCCCGGCAACGAGAATGCGTTGATCTGCGCGTCGCGCACCGCGAACAGATCGAAGTCCGGCCGATAGCCGCCGATGTACAGCGCGCTCGCCGCCGCAGCGAGTTTGGCGGATACCGAGTTCAGATAGTCGCGCACCAGCCAGTCGTCGAGATAGTCGGGATCGCGGCGCACTTCGCGCATCACGCGTTCGCCGAGCTTGAGCTCGGCTTGCGGCGTCAGCGAACCGGACCCGCCGTTGCCGAGGTCGGGCAATGGCTGCGTAACGATCGGCGTGCGCCAGTCGCTGTTCACACCGGAGTGGCCCGACAGGCGGTTCTGCGCACCGCCGTACACGCCGAACACCCCTTGCGCGATGTCGGGCGGCACGACCGGGTCGGCGTAAGCAGTGGACGGCCCGCTCACAAGTGGCGACTCGGCCGGCTGCACGTTGATTGCGACGCTCGCGCCGGCATGCGATTGCGCGAACGCGCCCGGCGGCGCGGCAAGCGCGACGGACAACAACGCAGCGAGAAACCGTTTCAGACGCATCGCGAAGTCGGTGACGAAGTCGGAAAGCGACGCCCGCGACTCGGACTAACATAGCGGGCAGAGAGCGATTGTAATCAGCGGCCGCAGCGGACCGGATGGCCGGCCGCGCTGTTTTTGCGTTGCTATCACACTGCTATGATAGACGCCCTCTGAAGGAGCCCAACATGCCCGAACTCACGCATTTCGACGCCGCCGGCGCCGCGCATATGGTGGACGTCGGCGGCAAGCAGGAGACGAGGCGGATCGCCGTCGCGCGCGGCTCGATCCGCATGCTGCCCGATACGTTCGCGCTGATCCGCGACGGCCACGCCAAAAAAGGCGATGTTATCGGCATCGCGCGCATTGCGGCGATTCAAGGCTCGAAGCGGACCGCCGATTTGATCCCGCTCTGTCATCCGCTCGCGCTGACGCGCGTGAAAGCGGATTTCGAACTCGACGAGAAGCTGCCGGGCGTGCACTGCACGGTTCAGGCTGAAACGCTCGGCCGAACGGGTGTTGAGATGGAAGCGCTGACCGCCGTGCAAGTGGGGCTGCTGACGGTGTACGACATGTGCAAGGCGGTGGATCGCGGCATGACGATCACCGATGTGCGCGTGCTGGAAAAGCACGGCGGGAAGTCGGGGGATTGGGTGGCGAATCAGGCGGGAGTTGGCAAGCCCGCGCAAGAATGACGCACGGAACGGCCACCCAACAGCGCGACGCCGTGTCGACTAGTCATTCGTCGTCGCTCTCGTCATCCTGATCCCCGTTGGACTGCGATTGACCGTAGCGCTTGACCAGTTCCGCCTTGAAGTTGGTCAGCGACTTCTGCTCATCGGTCAGTTCGTACAGATTGCGCAACTGCGACGGCCAGTCCTTCAGTTCCTCAGCAAAAATCTTCAGGCGTTCCACCGTGTCGAGCGCCGCCGCCGTATCCCCGCTCAGTGCCTGCAACACCGCATAGCGGCGCAACACGGTTTCGCCCGGCAGTAGCGCGATAGCCTGCCTGTGCATTGCGAGCTTGTGTTGCAGATCCATCGCATTCATCGGCTGCAGCGTTGCGAGACCGTACTCGCCCCACGCGCCGAACAGGAAGGATGGATTCGCCGCGTACTGCTCGGCGGGCCGCGAGCCGTAGTACAGCACCTCGGCGCGCGCGTAATCGCGATACACGGGATACAGCGAGGCCAGCCCGCCGAACACCACTACTGCGAACGCGCCAAACGACAGTCGCCCAGGCATGACACGCAATGGCCGCGTTTCGAGCAAGCCGAACACGAACATGGCCGGCAACAGGAAAAACATATATTGCTGCGGGTATTCGACCAACGCGTGCATTGTCAGTACGCCGATGAGCGCGACGCCGAACACGCGCCCCGCGTTTTGCGGCGCGCGCACCACACGCACGAGCCACGCGACCAGCCCGATCAGCAAGATCGCCACGCCGATCAAACCCGTTTTCGCGAGCAGGTCGATGAAGATGTCGTGTGAATTGTTGGCAATCTCGACAGCGCCGAGCGTCTTCACCAGCTGGAACTGGTAGTCGGGAAATTCGCCCCATCCGACGCCGAGCAGCGGATGCGTTTTGAACATCGTCCAGCCGTACTTCCACAGGGCAAGGCGCGGCGCGATCTGGCCGGCGTCCTTGAAGCGTTCTGCCGCCGACTGCGCGAGGTTCAGGTGATAGTGCACATTGGCCCAACGGATCAGTGCATTGACCACGAAGAACAGCACGGCCAGCACGATAGAGATCACCCATTCGCGATTGCTCCGTCGTCGCAGCGCTTCGCCGCGAGTTTGCGCGAAGGCCATCCAGAAACCGGCCACAACGATCACCCCCATTTGCAGCCACGGACCGCGCGACACGGTCAGCGCCAGACCAATCGCGAAGATCGTCGAGACGAGCAGCCAGATGCTGAGCGCGAGCCGCCGTGTCTGTACCAGGAATAACGCGCCCGCCATTGCGAACGCGATGTAGGTCGCGAGGTGGTTCGCCTGCGCCATGTTGCCGAACGGCCGACGCTCGACAGTCACGTTATACGCGACGACGAACGGCGACACACGCGTCTCCAGATGAAAGAGCTGGATCACCTGGCAGAACACCGCAAAGAGACCGCCGACGATCAGCGCAGCCGCCGCCCAGCGCAACGCGTCGTCTTGAAGCTTGGCGCGTGTGAAACCGTAGCCGGCATGCGTCGCCATCCATGCCGTCAGCAGGAAACCGCCGCCGAGCCAGTTCATCGACGGCTGCGCGACCGGCAGCACAACCGATTGCGCGATAAGCACGAGGCCGAACAGCAACGGCACCAGTGAAACGGTCGGCGATGCAAACGCGATGCGCGGCTTCGCAGTCGCCATCAGCAGCACCACACCTGCGCCGGTCAGCAGATAAAGCGCGAGCGCGGTGAACTCGGCGTAGAAGGTCGGAATCGGGTAAGTATGGTTGGCGACTGCATAAGGCAGCACCAACGCGAGCGACAACAAGGCGAGAGACAGGTAGCGTGCAAATGGGGAAGGCATCGAGTAACCGGAGGGCGTCAGCAACCGGCGCACTATACAAAAAATTCCTCGCGCTGTGCGCCGGCTTGCCGAAATAGACCAAAAATCAGGGTTTTACGTGCGCGGTCTGGGTGCGCGGCGACTTGTTTGCCGCTCGTGCCGTTCAGTCACACGGTAATCACACGCTCCCTCACGAACGGCACTCCGGCGGCGCCAGATTGGACGCCAGGGTGGGCGCATCCGAAGGTGCGGGCCCAGCGCCCGGTGCCGGCAAGGAAGACGCCGTTTTGCCGCCGGCGAAGCATTCCCACGTGATCGCGCCGGCCTGCACCGAGTCCTTGCTCAACCCGACGCGCGCAGTCGGCGCGTCAGCATTGTCGGGCACCGACGGCACGAGCGTCAGCGTGTTCGACCCGGCGGGCGCTACGCGCGTGGTGAAGGCGATCGTGATCTGGCCCGTGTCGTCGTCGACCCGGATCGACTCGACGTTGCGAGTGGCGGGTGGCGACGCGTAGCCACCGCTGAACGCATTGCCGCTCGCGGCGTTTTCGGCCACCGCGAGCCGGGCGGACGACGCCAGCGACAAGCCCTCGCCGACCCGGCTGCGCGCCAGATAGTCCTGATATGCGGGAATCGCGTAAGCAGCGATCACGCCGACGATCGCCAGCACGATCATCAATTCGATCAGCGTGAAGCCGACGCCAAAGCGTTGGCAGACGCGCGCGAGGCGCGCGGACCAGGTCGCGCGTCCCCACGCGGACCGCCTTGAAAGCCTGGAATGGGAGTGAGGGGGATAGGGCAACGTAACGATCATGGGCAGGCTCCTGAAACGAAAAACGCCTGCCCCGCGGATCGGAGACAGGCGTTTCAATCGTAGCCAGCGACGCTCGCGGCCGGCAGTCAGCCGAATGGCTAACGGTGCGCGATACGGCGGCGCCTTTCAGTCCCGCGGTCTTGCGGCCACGCACGTGCTTGTCGCGGCGGCATTGCGCGCCTTACACCGCCGCGCGATTGGCGTTGCGGCGCTTGAACAGATACCCGAGGATCACGACGAACAACGCCCCCGCGATGCTCATCCCGTATTCGGCGGCAGGCGTGTCGAGGATCGGCCACCGGTCGCCGGCCGGGTCGTTGACGATCAGACCGCCCGCAATCCAGCCCAGCAGCGCGGCGCCGAGCACGATGACGATGGGGAAGCGGTCGAGCAGCTTGAGGACCAGCTGACTGCCCCACACAATCAGCGGAACGCTTACCACGAGGCCGAAGATCACCAGCGCTAAATGATGTTCGGGATCGGCGACCTCGGCGGCGCCGGCAATCGCGATCACGTTGTCGAGGCTCATCACTGCGTCGGCGACGACGATGGTCTTGATCGCCGCCATCAGCTTGTCGGCCGGCTTGATGTTCTCATGCACGCCATGCGCCGGCGCCATCAGGCGCACGCCGATCCACAGCAGCAGCAGCCCGCCGGTGAATTTCAGCAATGGCACATCGAGCAGCACGACGGCAAACGCGATCAACGCCACGCGTAGGCCAATGGCGCCGGCGGTCCCCCACAGCACGCCGCGGATGCGCTGTGGCGGTGGCAGATTGCGGCAAGCCAGCGCAATCACGACGGCATTATCGCCACCCAGCAGGATGTCGATCACGATGATCTGAAAGACGGCGCCCCAATGAAGGGTCGCGAAGAAGTGAAGCATGACCGAAAGAATAAGAAAAAGCCGACGACGGGACAATAAAAAAGCGGAGAAGTCTAAGACTCCCCCGCTTTGCGGACCGCTCGCTTACGAAAGGGATTCGTAAGCGTAACAAAAATCGCGCCGTTACAGCACGCGAATTTCGGTTTTTACAGCATCGCCTTCAGAAGACGCGCCATTTCCGACGGATTCTTCGTGACCTTGATACCACATGCGTCCATGATTTCCAGCTTCGCTTCAGCCGTATCCGCACCACCCGAGATCAGCGCGCCGGCATGGCCCATGCGCTTGCCCGGAGGCGCCGTCACGCCAGCGATGAAGCCGACTACCGGCTTCTTCATGTTGCCCTTGATCCACTCCGCTGCGTTTGCTTCGTCCGGACCGCCGATTTCGCCGATCATGATGACAGCGTCCGTCTCCGGATCGTCGTTGAACATCTTCATCACGTCGATGTGCTTCAGACCGTTGATCGGGTCGCCGCCGATACCGACTGCCGACGACTGGCCGAGACCGATCGCCGTCAACTGGCCGACTGCTTCATACGTCAGCGTGCCCGAGCGCGACACGACACCGATTCGGCCCTTGCGGTGAATGTGACCCGGCATGATGCCGATCTTCAGTTCGTCCGGCGTGATCGTGCCCGGGCAGTTCGGTCCGAGCAGCAGCGTCTTGCGGTTTTCGCGACGCATGCGGTCCTTGATCTCGATCATGTCACGCACAGGAATGCCTTCTGTGATGCAGATCGCCAGATCCAGATCGGCTTCGACAGCTTCCCAGATGGCAGCGGCAGCGCCAGCCGGCGGCACGTAAATCACCGATACGGTCGCGCCCGTTTCAGCCTTGGCTTCTGCGACGCTCGCATAGATAGGAATGCCTTCGAAATCTTCGCCGGCGCGCTTCGGGTTCACGCCCGCAACGTACGCTTCACGGCCGTTGGCGTATTCACGGCAAGCACGCGTGTGGAACTGACCGGTCTTGCCGGTGATGCCCTGCGTGATGACCTTGGTGTCTTTGTTAATCAGAATCGACATGTATTGACCTCTGTTCGTTTGGCGTCGCGCGGTGGCGCCACAGGCGCACTATTGCGCGCCCGCGTCGCTCGCGCGCCGCCATTCGTAATGCTGCTAATCCTGGTAAACGCGTCCTGGAAAACGCGCGCTATGGACCTGGCTTACGCCTTGCCCGAAGCGGCCGCGACGACCTTCTGAGCCGCTTCTTCCATGCTGTCCGCCGCGATGATCGGCAGGCCGGATTCAGCGAGCATCTTCTTGCCCAGGTCTTCGTTGGTGCCCTTCATGCGGACCACGAGCGGCACCTTCAGCGACACTGCCTTCGATGCCGCGATCACGCCTTCCGCGATCACGTCGCAACGCATGATGCCGCCGAAAATGTTGACCAGGATCGCGGTCAGGTTCGGGTTCTTGAGCATGATCTTGAACGCTTCCGTGACCTTCTCGGTCGTGGCGCCGCCGCCCACGTCGAGGAAGTTCGCCGGTTCGCCGCCGAACAGCTTGATGGTGTCCATCGTTGCCATGGCGAGGCCCGCGCCGTTCACGAGGCAGCCGATGTTGCCGTCGAGCGAGATATACGCGAGGTCGAACTTCGACGCTTCGACTTCAGCCGGATCTTCTTCGTCCAGATCGCGGTACGCGACGATTTCCGGATGACGGAACAGTGCGTTCGAATCGAAGTTGAACTTGGCGTCGAGCGCAATGACCTTGCCGTCACCGGTCAGGATCAGCGGGTTGATTTCGGCCAGCGATGCGTCGGTTTCCCAGAATGCCTTGTAGAGGCCCTGCAGGATTGCGCGCGCTTGCGGGATCGAAGCGTCGGGCACGCCGATTTTCTTCGCGAGGTCGTCAGCTTCGGCGTCCTTCAGGCCGGTCGACGGGTCGACGGCAACCTTGTGGATCAGCTCGGGCGTCTTTTCCGCGACTTCTTCGACGTCCATGCCGCCTTCGCTCGATGCCATCACGACGATCTTCTGCGAGACACGATCGATCACGAGGCCGACATACAGTTCCTTCTTGATGTCGGCGCCTTCTTCGATCAGCAGACGGTTCACCTTCTGGCCTTCCGGGCCGGTCTGGTGCGTGACGAGCTGCATGCCGAGGATCTGGTTCGAGTACTCGCGAACCTGTTCCAGCGACTTGGCGACCTTCACGCCGCCGCCCTTGCCACGGCCACCCGCGTGGATCTGAGCCTTCACGACCCATACCGGGCCGCCGAGCTCTTCCGCGGCCTTGACCGCATCATCCACCGAGAAGACCGGCTTGCCGCGCGGTACCGCGACGCCGAATTTCCGCAGGATTTCCTTTCCCTGGTACTCGTGAATCTTCATGCGTGATTCCCTTCAGTCTGAGAGTTGCGTTGAACTTCGTTTCCGCTGGCGTCGTTCATGCCGGCAGCGTTGCCGCCCTCGCCGGTTCCGCGGGCTGCCCCGTCGCCTGGCGCTGCCGCGCGACCGGCCGAATGCGGTGCGTGGCCGTACCAGCGCGGATAAAACTGTTGCACCGCCTCGCCGTCGAAACGCAGCGCGTGGCAGCGTCCCAATTGGAATGGCGGTTTGTGGTTGGAATGCTGACCTGTGCGGTTCGGCGATTCATTTGCCGAACTCGCGTTCGCGCCCGGTGCGCCGTCATCGGTGTTCCACACTTCGTTTGCAAATGCCTGAATGGCGACCGTGGGCAGAATGGCGCACAACTCGGTGAGATGCGTGCAACCGACCGTGCCGGCCAGCAAACGGGCGACATCGCGACGGAAGTTATTGAACAGGTTGAGCCCGATGAGGGCACGGTAGGCGGGATTGCTGACCTGGCATAAACCAGGATAGGGGACCCAGTCGGACGACGCCTCGGCGTCGACGACATTGAGCGAGCGATCGATGGTGATGCGAAGCCAGAGTTCATGGATCGGCTGACCATTGGGCCGGACGCCCGACGCAAGCTTGACGTCACGCGGTTTTTCGTCGGTCAAGCACGCTTCGATATCCCACAGACCATCTGCTCGCTCATAGGCTTCCGCTCTGATTGCGCGACGATGACGCAACTGACGGGACACGGGCGATGAAAGCGGCATACGCGAAGGAAAGGCCGGATTGGAAAACCCACGAATTTTAGCATACTGGATACTTCGGACCGGTTTGCACGCGTAACAGCAATTGGCGACCTATGCGCCCAGCGGACGTTGCGCCGCTAATCGCCGCTTTCAGTCTCGTCGATGTCTTTTAGGATTTTGCCGATCGTCCCGCCCGAGAAACCACGCGACGCGAGAAAGCGCGTCTGCTTCGCCCGCTCCAACGGCGTTTCTGGAAGCTGGCCGAACTTCTTGCGCCAGACAGCCCGAGCGCGCGTGAGTTCGGTGTCACGCAATTGCGCTTTGGCCTCTTCGACGAGTGTCTGATCCACCGCGTGCTGCTTCAGTTCGCCGATGATCCGGCTCGTGCCCAGTCGCGATGAGCGCCGGTGAATCAAACTTTCCGCGAAACGTGAGTCGGATAGCCAATTCTCGGCCTGCAGTGCGTCGAGTACCGCGTCTAGCGAATCGGTTTCCTCGACGAATGGCTTCAGTTTGCGTGCGAGCTCCGCGCGACTGTATTCACGGCGAGACAGATAGCCGAGCGCGCGTCCTTTAAGCGAGCGTGCCGGGCGTTGGGCGCTTTTGGCTTCGTCCTGCCCTGGCGTCGCTTCGCCGGGCGTGCGACGCGAACGGCTATAGGTGGTCGCGGAAGCATCCGGGGCGCCAAGCGCCGACGATTCAGACCGTGTGCCGTGCGGGGCACGGCCCGCGGCACGATCGTGTGCGTCGAACGATTCGAACGGATCTAGCGGGTCGAACGAATGGTCGTCTTCATTACGCGGGCCGTCCGCGTGACCTCTTGCGTTGGACAACGGCCGGCCCTTGCGCATCACGTGAGGGTTACTCTTCTTCGTCCGCGACTTCTGCGCCTGCGCCGGTCACTGCCTCGGCCATGGCATTGACGCCCAGCGATTCGCGGATACGGTTTTCGATCTCACGAGCGATGTCCGGATTCTCGCGCAGGAACTCACGCGCGTTGTCCTTGCCTTGACCGATCCGTTCACCGCTATAGCTGTACCACGCGCCGGCCTTGTCGACGATCTTTGCCTGCACACCGAGGTCGATGATCTCGCCCTGACGCGAAATGCCTTCCCCGTACAGAATGTCGAAAATCGCTTCGCGGAACGGTGGTGCCACCTTGTTCTTGACAACTTTCACACGCGTTTCATTGCCGATCACTTCGTCGTTCTTCTTGATCGAACCGATCCGGCGAATGTCCAGACGAACCGACGCGTAGAACTTCAGCGCATTGCCGCCGGTGGTGGTTTCCGGGTTGCCGAACATCACGCCGATCTTCATGCGGATCTGGTTGATGAAGATCACAAGGCAGTTCGTGCGCTTGATCGTACCGGTGAGTTTGCGCAGCGCCTGCGACATGAGACGCGCTTGCAGACCCGGCAGCGAGTCGCCCATTTCGCCTTCGATTTCCGCCTTAGGCACGAGCGCCGCGACGGAGTCGATCACGATCATGTCGATCGAACCCGAGCGCACCAGTGCGTCGGCGATTTCGAGCGCCTGTTCGCCGGTGTCGGGCTGCGAAACCAGCAGGTCGTTCACGTTCACGCCGAGCTTGCCCGCGTACTGGATGTCCAGCGCGTGCTCCGCGTCGATGAACGCCGCCGTGCCACCGATCTTCTGCATTTCGGCGATGACTTGCAGCGTCAACGTGGTTTTACCGGACGATTCCGGGCCATAAATTTCGACGACACGGCCACGCGGCAAGCCGCCGACGCCCAGTGCGATGTCGAGACCCAGCGATCCGGTTGAGACAACCTGGATGTCTTCGACTGCCTCACCTGCGCCGAGCCGCATGACCGACCCTTTGCCGAACTGCTTTTCGATCTGCGCGAGCGCGGCAGCCAGCGCCTTGCTCTTTTCAGCCGTCAGTCCAGCCGAGCCTTTCTTGCTTTCTTCCATGAATCGTCCTTTGCTATGATGAACGGCGTCTGAGGCAGATGCGCCGTCCACTTTTAGCGGACAGCACACGAAACCCAGACACTGTATAAAAAAACAGTGGTTTTGGCAAGTGCGATTCTCATGCGAACGCGCATTTTTACCGTCGCGCTGCCCAAATCACCCACAATATTTTCCGGAGACCGCTGTGCGCCGCAGACCTCTCGGTGCCGGCAAGGCCAGGCTGGCGCATCATGCGAATTCTGATTGCCGAAGACGACAGCATACTCGCGGACGGTCTGGTTCGATCACTCCGCCAATCGGCCTATGCCGTGGATCACGTGAAGAGCGGCGTGGAAGCCGACACCGCGTTGTCAATGCAGACGTTCG
The DNA here is from genome assembly GCF_040812055.1 of Paraburkholderia suaedae. Taxonomy (NCBI): domain Bacteria; kingdom Pseudomonadati; phylum Pseudomonadota; class Betaproteobacteria; order Burkholderiales; family Burkholderiaceae; genus Paraburkholderia; species Paraburkholderia suaedae. Next base: position 159,202 of record NZ_JBFOAH010000006.1, read on the forward strand.
ACCTATTGATCCTCGATCTCGGCCTGCCGCGCATGTCCGGGCTCGAGGTGCTGCGCCGTCTGCGCGCGCGCAATTCCAACTTGCCGGTGTTGATCCTGACCGCCGCCGATAGCGTCGACGAACGCGTCAAGGGACTCGACCTCGGCGCGGACGACTACATGGCCAAACCGTTCGCGCTGAACGAGCTCGAAGCACGTGTGCGCGCGCTGACCCGGCGCGGCGCGGGGGGCGGCCCCACGGTCGTGCGGCACGGCTCGCTGTCGTTCGACCAGGTCGGCCGGATCGCCCTTGTGAACGACCAGGTGATCGATCTGTCGGCGCGCGAACTCGGTTTGCTCGAAGTGCTGCTGCAAAGGATCGGCCGGCTCGTCTCGAAGGAACAGCTGGTCGATCATTTGTGTGAATGGGGCGAGGAAGTCAGCAACAATGCGATCGAGGTCTACGTGCACCGCCTGCGCAAGAAGATCGAGCCGAGCGGCGTGCGTATCGTCACCGTGCGCGGCCTCGGCTACTGTCTCGAAAAGGCGCCCGCGAATGCAAATGCCGGCGCGAACGCGGCAGCCACGCCGGCTCGCGCCGAGCCCGCGCCGTCCGCCTCGTCGCCGGCCGGCGCGACGCCCAGGACTCACCCGTAAATAGAGGAAGAGGACGCCTATGTCCGCACGCGCAGATCGCGCCACGGCGCACGCGGCGGACCTCGACGAAGCGCGCGACGAGCGCTACGCCAATCCGTTCGCTCCGCCCGACGAAACCGAAGCCGCCGCTCAGGCGCGGCCCCGCTCGCTATTCGGCGAGATTCTCGACTGGATGCTCGCGCCGCTGCTACTGCTCTGGCCGATGAGCCTCGCGGTCACCTATCTGGTCGCCAAGTCGATCGCGAACGGCCCGTTCGACCGTGCGCTCGAAACCGATGCCTACGTGCTCGCCCGCCAGATTCATCCGGTCAACGGCGTGGCGGAGCTGTCGCTGCCCGATTCCGCCCGCGACTTTCTGCGCGCCGATAACGTCGACAGCGTGTTCTACCAGGTGCTCGGCACGCGTGGCGAACTGGTAAGCGGCGAGCGCGACATGCCGTTGCCGCATGAAGACGATCGGCCGCAGCCGGGCCTCGTCGAATTCCGCGACGACATGCTGCGCGGCAACGATATCCGCATCGCCTATACGACCGTCGAATTCCCGCCGACGCCGGGCGCGCAGCCCGTGCTCGTGCAGGTCGCGGAAACGCTCGACAAGCGCAGCCAGCTTGCCAACGACATCATCAAGGGCGTGATCCTGCCGCAGTTCGTGATCCTGCCGCTCGCGATCCTGCTGGTGTGGTTCGGGCTGTCGCGCGGCCTCGCGCCGCTGCACGCGCTGCAGGCTCACATTCGCGCGCGGCGTCCGGACGATCTGTCGCCGCTCGAGGCGCGCCGCGCGCCGCCGGAAATCGAGCCGCTCGTGACGTCCTTCAACGATCTGCTCACACGGCTCGAGCAGAACATGGAACTGCAGAAGCGTTTTATCGCCGATGCCGCGCATCAGATGAAAACGCCGCTTGCCGGGCTCCGCACTCAGGCTGAACTGGCGTTGCGTCAGGATGTGTCCGAGGAAGTGCACCGCTCGCTCGAACAGATCGCGACCAGCTCGGAACATGCCGCGCGGCTCGTCACGCAGTTGCTCGCGCTGGCGCGCGCGGAAAACCGCATGTCGGGACAGATCTTCACGCCGGTCGAAGTCGGCGACGTCGCCCGCAGCGCGGTGCGCGACTGGGTGCAAGCCGCGCTCGCCAAACAGATGGATCTGGGCTATGAGGCCCCCGACGAACCGGTGGAGGTCAACGGCAACCCGGTGATGCTGCGTGAAATGCTGTCCAACCTGATCGACAACGCCATCCGCTACACGCCGCCAGGCGGGCGTATCACTGTGAGAGTGAGGCACGATGCGGCGGCGCGGCTCGTCCATCTTGAAGTCGAGGACACGGGCCTGGGCATTCCGGTCGCCGAACGCTCGCGGGTGGTCGAGCGGTTCTACCGGATTCTCGGCCGTGAAGGCGACGGCAGCGGGCTCGGACTGTCGATCGTTCGCGAAATCGCGACCATGCACGGCGGCGAGTTGACGATCGACGATAACGTATATCAGCTCTCGCCCCCGTTGGCGGGGACGCTTGTGCGGGTCAGTTTTCGTGTGCATGAGCCCGACGGGGACTTACCCTAACGCGGCTCCAGCCGCCAAATCGGTGGAGCGCTATTCTGGGATAGATGCACACCAGTTGGCAGAGTTTCGCATCATTTTGCGCATTGTTCGCCGAACTTATCCGAAGTTCAGCGCTCCGTTATTCACTCTGCCATGTCAGTACACCGTAAGTTTCCACTCCAATAATCGGTTGCACGTGAACGCCTCGGCTGGCGATCCGCGTGCATATCAATATTGGAGACGACATATGGCTACCGTAGGCGGGCAAATCTCGCACGTGCCGATGACGCGCGAAGAGAAGCGGGTGATCTTCGCATCGTCGCTGGGTACGGTTTTCGAGTGGTACGACTTCTATCTGGCCGGCTCGCTGGCGGCCTACATTAGCAAAAGCTTTTTCTCGGGCGTCAACCCGACTGCCGGCTTCATTTTCACGCTGCTCAGCTTTGCCGCGGGCTTCGCCGTCCGGCCGTTCGGCGCGATCGTGTTCGGCCGGCTCGGCGACATGGTCGGGCGCAAGTACACGTTCCTTATCACGATCGTGATCATGGGCCTGTCGACGTTCCTCGTCGGTTTCCTGCCGGGCTACGCGGCAATCGGCATCGCTTCGCCGGTGATCTTCATCGCGATGCGGATGCTGCAAGGCCTCGCGCTCGGCGGCGAGTACGGCGGCGCCGCGACCTACGTGGCCGAACATTCGCCGCGAGGACGCCGTGGCTTCTATACCGCGTGGATCCAGACCACCGCCACCTTGGGCCTGTTCCTGTCGCTGCTGGTGATTCTGGGCGTGCGCACGGCCATGGGCGAAGACGCGTTCGGCGCCTGGGGCTGGCGCATTCCGTTCATCGCGTCGATCATCCTGCTGGCGATTTCGGTGTGGATTCGTCTGCAACTGCATGAATCGCCGGTGTTCGAGCGCATCAAGGCCGAGGGCAAGACCTCCAAGGCGCCGCTGTCCGAAGCCTTCGGTCAATGGAAGAACCTGAAGATCGTGATTCTGGCGCTGATCGGCCTGACCGCCGGCCAGGCGGTGGTCTGGTACACGGGTCAGTTCTACACGCTGTTTTTCCTGACGCAGACGCTGAAGGTCGACGGCAGCAGCGCCAACATCATGATTGCGCTCGCTCTGCTGATCGGCACGCCGTTCTTCCTGTTCTTCGGTTCGCTGTCGGATCGCATCGGCCGCAAGCCGATCATCATGGCCGGTCTGCTGATTGCCGCGCTCACGTACTTTCCGCTGTTCAAGGCGCTCGCGCACTACACGAACCCGGCTCTGGAGGCCGCGACCACGCGCGCTCCGATTGTCGTGATCGCAGATCCGGCGCAGTGCTCGTTCCAGTTCAACCCGGTCGGCACGGCCAAGTTCACCAGTTCGTGCGACATCGCGAAGAGCGCGCTTTCGCGGGCCGGCCTGAACTATGAGAACGTCGCGGCGCCTGCCGGCTCGCTCGCGCAAATCCGGGTCGGCGATACGGTGGTCAACACGTTCGACGGCCGCGCCGCCGATGCGAAGGAACAAGGCAAGCTGTTCGACAAGACGCTCGCGTCGACACTGAAGGCGGCCGGTTATCCGCCGAAGGCCGATCCATCGCAGATCAACTGGCCGATGAGCGTGGTGATCCTGACGATCCTCGTGATCTACGTAACGATGGTGTACGGTCCGATTGCGGCGATGCTGGTGGAAATGTTCCCGACGCGCATCCGCTATACGTCGATGTCGCTGCCGTATCACATCGGCAACGGCTGGTTCGGCGGCTTTTTGCCGGCGACGGCGTTCGCGATCGTTGCGGCAAAGGGCAACATCTACTCGGGGCTGTGGTATCCGATCATTATCGCTCTCGTCACTTTCGTGATTGGCATGCTGTTCGTCCGGGAGACCAAGGACTCGGACATCTACGCGAAGGATTGATAGGCGCCTCTGACGCCAAGTCTGAGAAAGTTGCGCGCCGGGGGTTGACAGCTTCTGGCGCGCTCATCATAATCTCGCTTCTTTCGGCGAATTAGCTCAGTTGGTTAGAGCGACGGAATCATAATCCGCAGGTCCGGGGTTCGAGTCCCTGATTCGCCACCAGCATGACTCGCAAGGCCCGCTTCTCTTAACCGAGAGCGGGCCTTTCGCATTGGCGGTGAATCACCGCGCTGACGCGAGGCCGCCGTAAGAGCCAACAGCCGTGCCGGTTGCTACGAACCCGCGCTGCGCCCTTGGTCGCAACCGGAACTTGCGCAAGCGACCGGACAGCGCGCCCCGCCGGCCACCCGCTCACGATCTGTTACCATCCCCGAGCCGATGTTTTCGACGCAGTGAGTTATCCTCCTCGCATTGATTCGTCGCCAGTTGCAAAAAGCCGCTGCCTCTAAAGGTTCAGCGGCTTTTTCATTTCGGCTTTCCCGATCGCAACTCAAAGAAGGGGTCTCGATGACGTTCCGCACTGCCGCACTCGCCACGGCCGCCGCTTCGCTTACCGTGCTCGGCGCCACATGCAACCCGACCGCTCAGGCCCAGACACCGCTCGACAGCCAGTGGCGTGCCAGCGCCATGACCCTGTCCACGCTGCTGCAGAACGGCTACAAAATCGTCGCTGTCGTGAACGGCGCCCAAGGCAACGCAGGCCCGGCCGACACGATTTTTGTCCAGCGCGATCAGAGCGCGTTCAAATGTATCGACCCGCAGCAGCCGGACGCGAGAACGAAGACAGCCATCGCTGCGCCCGCGTGTCTCGAGCTGGTCCCGCCATCGGGGTCGGCACCGGCAACCGATTCCAGGTGACCGTCACGCGCGCTAGCCACCGCCGGCCAGCACGGCAGCGCACGACGGACGCAACGAACACGAACGCACTCGAACCTCACCGGTCCACCAGCCGGCTCAGATTGCCGCGCACGCGCTGCAAAAGCGCGATCAATTGCGCTGCCTCGTCGTCGGAAAAACCGCTGAGTGCTTCGAGCGCGACTTTATCGCCCACCTTGCGCGCCTTGCCAAGCGTGCGCTCGGCTTTTGGTGTCATGCGCAGCAGATACTCGCGCCGATCCTGCGGATTGGCGATTCTTTCGATCCAGCCGCCCTCCGCCATCCGATCCAGCAAACGGCCTGCCGAAATCGGCGCGACTTCGAGCAAGTCAGCAAGCCGCGCCTGATTGATGTCCCCGTAATGCGCCAGATAGGCCAGCACGCGACATTGCGCGCGCGTGAGATCGACGGAGGATTTCGCGAGATCGTCGAAACGCTTGCCTGCCAGTCGGCCGACATCGGAAACCAGAAAGCCGAAGCGCTCTTCCAGTTGAGTTTTCATGCGCGGATTATACGAAAGCCTCTCGTTGTGTAGCGCGGTTGCACGCGCAATTCAGCCTCCGCATAACTCCCGATAGCGGTCGCCCGTCGCGTGGATATAATAAGCATGCTTACTATATCCACGACCCGCCATGTCTTCTGCTTCCTCGCCGGCGAGCGCAGCCGTGCCGCTCAACCGGCCGATGATTACGCTCTCGATCATGCTCGCGACGCTGATCCAGACGCTCGACAGCACGATCGCCAACGTTGCGCTCCCCCATATGCAAGGCACGCTGTCCGCGTCGCAGGACGAGATCACGTGGGTGCTGACCTCCTACATCGTCGCCGCCGCAATCGCCACGCCGCTCACCGGCTGGCTATCCGACCGGCTGAGCGTGAAGCGCTTGCTGATCATCGCGATCGGCGGCTTCACCGTGTCGTCGGCGTTGTGCGGGTTGTCGGAGACGCTCACGCAGATCGTCGCATCGCGCTTGCTGCAAGGGATATTCGGCGCGTCGCTGGTGCCGCTGTCGCAGTCCATCCTGCTCGACATCAACCCGCGCGAAAAGCAGGGCCAGGCAATGGCGGTGTGGGGCATGGGCGTGATGGTCGGACCGATTCTCGGACCGACGCTCGGCGGCTGGCTCACCGACAGCTACAACTGGCGCTGGGTGTTCTTCATCAACGTGCCGATCGGCGCGTTCGCGCTATTCGGCGTGGCGACCTTCCTGCCCGCGCGCGAACCTAAACACGACGTCAAGTTCGACGCGTTCGGCTTCATCACGCTGGGTCTCGCGATCGGCGCACTCCAGGCGATGCTCGATCGCGGCGAGCAACTGGACTGGTTCGCATCGACCGAGATCGTCATCGAGTCGCTCGTCGCGGCGCTCAGTTTCGCGTTCTTCGTCGTGCACACGGCAACGGTCGGCGAAACCTCGTTCTTCAAATACAAGTTGCTGAGGGACCCGAACTTCGCGACCGGCACCTTGTTCATCTTCGTCATCGGCGCGGTGATGTACGCGACGCGCGCGCTGCTGCCACCCATGCTGCAAAACCTCATGAACTATCCGGTCGCGACGACCGGCCTCGTCACCGCGCCGAGCGGCGCGGGCACGATGATCGCGATGCTGTTGGCGGGGCGGCTGCTGAAGCGGGTCGACGCGCGGCTGTTGCTGCTCGCCGGCTTCCTGGTTTCGGCGTTCGCGTTGTGGCAGATGATGCACTACACGCTCGTGCTGTCGCCGTCCGATATCGTGTGGCCGGGTGTGATTCAGGGCTTCGGGCTCGGACTCGTGTTCGTGCCGCTGAGCACGCTGACCTTCTCGACGCTCGCGCCTGAATTGCGCGCGGACGGCACCGCAACGTATAGCCTGATGCGCAACATCGGCAGCAGTATCGGCATTTCGATCGTGCAGACGCTGATGACCCGCAACACACAGATCTCGCACGCGGACCTCGCGGCGAATATCACGCCGTTCAATCCGGCGATCCAGCCCATGCTGCACAACGGCTCGAACTACGACATCGCGGCGCTCAACGCGTCAATCACACAGCAGGCCTCGATGATCGCCTACCTGAACGACTTCAAGCTGATGTTCATGGCCACGCTGTTGGTGATCCCGCTGCTGCTGCTGATCCGCCCTTCGCGCAAGGCGCCGGATACGTCGCTCACGCATGCGGCGATGGATTGATCGTTATCCCTCGATCCGCCCGCGCGTCACTCCGAGCAACGTCGCCATTGCCGCGCGCGCCGCGGCGGCATCGCGCTTTCGAATTGCGTCGAACACCGCCGTATGCTCGGCCAGCGATGCGTTGAACACGTCCGCGCGTTTGGCATTGAGCCGAAGCTGTGCTTCGAGCGTGCGCTCGATCAGCGTGCCGAGCGGAATCAGCAATTCGTTGCTGCACGCGGTCAGCACGTTCAGGTGAAACTGCAGATCGGCCCGCACCCACTCGTCCAGATTGCGCGCGGCCGCCATCGCCGCGTGGGCGTCGGCCAGCGCCCGGAATGTGCTCTGCGTGTGCGAGGCTGCGGCGAGGCTCGCTGCATACGGCTCGACCATCTCGCGCATTTCCTGAAGCTTGAGCGCAAACGCCATCGGCTCCGCGACGCGCGAGTACCAGTCGAGCAGGTCGGCATCGAGCAGATTCCACGCAGGCTTCGGCCGCACTCGCGTGCCTACGCGCGGCCGCGATTCGATCAACCCTTTCGAGGTCAGCGTGCGCAGCGCCTCGCGCAGTACCGTTCGGCTCACGCCGAAGGTTTCCATCAACTCGACCTCGCGCGGCAGAATCGAATCGGGCGCATAGTCGCCGCGCAGAATCGCGGTCGCCAGCAGATGGGCGACGCGCCCATGCAGATCGTGCTGAATAGCTTTCTCCCGGCGGCCTTGCCGCGTCATTGAAATCGCAGTTGACCAGGGACGAGTGCGCCGCGGGAGTTGCCCAAGCCGCGGAGCGCGCCGCTTCCCGCCTGCCATCGTCCCCAGACCACTATTTGATCAATAATACTATTAATAGTACTTAAATGCGCTTTTGTTGTAGGATCTGAATCCTCAAAATATCCCGCAGGTAGCCAAGCCACAAGGAGCCGCACGCCATGAAAATCACGAAGCTGGAAACCTTCATCGTTCCACCGCGCTGGTGCTTCCTGAAGATCGAGACCGACGAGGGTATCGTCGGCTGGGGCGAGCCCGTGGTCGAAGGCCGCGCGCACACGGTCGCGACTGCCGTGGAAGAACTGTCCGACTATCTGATCGGCAAAGACCCGTTGCTGATCGAGGACCATTGGCAAGTGATGTACCGCGCGGGCTTCTACCGCGGCGGCCCCATTACGATGAGCGCGATCGCCGGCGTCGACCAGGCCTTGTGGGACATCAAGGGCAAGCACCATGGCGTACCGGTGCATGCACTGCTCGGCGGCCAGGTGCGAGACAGGATCAGGGTGTACTCATGGATCGGCGGCGACCGTCCGAGCGACGTCGCGAATAACGCGCGCGCGGTGGTCGAGCGCGGCTTCAAGGCCGTGAAGATGAACGGCTCGGAAGAGTTGCAGATCATCGACACGTTCGACAAGGTGCAAGGCGTGATCAACAACGTGGCGGCGGTGCGCGAGGCGGTCGGGCCCAACATCGGCATCGGCGTGGACTTCCACGGCCGCGTGCACAAGCCGATGGCCAAGGTGCTCGCCAAAGAGCTCGACCCGTACAAGCTGCTCTTTATCGAAGAGCCCGTGCTGTCGGAAAACGCAGAAGCGCTGCGCGACATCGTGAACCAGACCAATACGCCCATCGCATTAGGCGAGCGCCTTTACTCGCGCTGGGATTTCAAGCACATTCTGGCGGGCGGCTACGTCGACATCATTCAGCCGGACGCCTCGCACGCGGGGGGCATCACCGAGTGCCGCAAGATCGCGTCGATGGCCGAAGCGTACGACGTCGCGCTCGCGCTGCATTGCCCGCTCGGCCCGATCGCATTGGCCACCTGCCTGCAGATCGACGCGGTGAGCTACAACGCGTTCATCCAGGAACAGAGCCTTGGTATTCACTACAACCAGGGCAACGACCTGCTCGACTACATCAAGAACCCGGAAGTCTTCAAATACGAAGACGGCTTCGTGTCGATTCCGCAAGGCCCGGGGCTCGGCGTCGAGGTCAACGAAAACAAGGTCCGCGAGATGGCCAAAGTCGGGCACCGCTGGCGCAACCCGGTGTGGCGCCACGAGGACGGCAGCGTCGCCGAATGGTAAATCTGTGAATGCATGCCGCCTGCGGGCGGCATGTTCGTTTGCGTGGCCACCGCCGGCCGACGATCCGCCCGCGTGTCACGGGCTCGCCGCGCCCGGGCCGTCGCCATGACATGACACTCCCGGCCGGACCGACCGAAACGACGCGGCACAAACACGCGTTCACAACCCTCTCCCCGCTCCCCGCCGTCTCGATGCAAAGCCTTTCACTCAGGCTTTGTGGCCGTTTGTTCGGCGTCTGACATACGCATGGCCGTCTCCCTGCTGAAATGCCTGCAAACGACATGCAGCGGGGAACATCATGGGCGAATTTCTGCCGGACTATTTGATCCGCGAACAGGCTGCCGTCGGCGCGCTTGTCGCATTCGGTCTGCTGCGCGTCGTCGGCGCGGTGGTTGCCTTCCAACGCGGCTGGCGAATCAGGGTGGTCGAGCAATGCTTCATCGCCGCCGCGGTAGTCTATTGTCTGCCGCAGCTTTTCGATCTGCTGACGCATCTGTACGGCTCGCGCGCCGCCGGCGCCGAACTCGAAGGCAAAGCTGCGGGCTGCGCGATCGCGCTCTTCTGCGCGCCGATCGTGAGCCATCGGCTCGGGCTGGAATGAGCGCACAGCTTCTCGCGCGATCAGCAGTGCGACGCGCCATACTTGCGCATCGCGGGGCGACCTGGTGAAGCACGAGCGCGGCGGGCGCGCAATGTCCGCGACCCAGCAGGAGCCGTGTCCGGGCGCACGCGTCCGATCGCAAGGATGCTTGTGATTCAAGCGCAGGCTCCGCGAGCTGTCGTATGTCGCGCGCCCAACGCAACGCGATAAGGCGCGCGGCTCGCTTCAACCCAGCGCCGCGAACCCCGGCACGCTATGCGACAGTACAGCCGCCGCGACGAACACACCGATCATCGCAATCGCTTCCAGATACAGCACGTTGACGAACGTGTGTGCATCCATCGTCGATGCGGTGCGACGCAGGCGCGGCAGCGCGAGGAACCGGTTGAGACCGCCGAGCACCAGCGCCAGCGCAACCAGCACGAGCTTGAGCATCAGCACATGTCCCCACATGCTGACCCGGATCGCTTCGAGCGACCCGCCGGAGCCGCGCACCACATTGAAGATGCCCGTCAGCAGCACCACGCCGACCGCCACCACCGACACATTCGACACCTGGCTCGCGGTGCGAATCAGCATCCCCCGCGCGGTCGAAGCGCCCAGCGCGGGTAGCACCGCGAGCCCCGCCGACATCGCCAGGCCGCCCCATACAGCCGTGACCAGCACGTGCAGCGTTTGCATACCGATCGCCGCGGAAGCCACACCCGCATCGGCCGCATGCCCGAGCGATGCCTTGCCCGCGGCAATCGCGATCACCGCGAGCCACAGCAACGCATTGCGCAACCTGCCCGGCTGACCGGGGAGCGCGGTGCCGAGCAACACCAGCGCGCCGCCGAACGCGACACTCCAGCCGTAGCCGACATGCGTTTGCGTGAGCACGGTCGGCACCACGCCGATCGCGGCCGGCAGCGCGACGCCGCTCATCGACGCCGCCTGATACAGCAACCAGCCGAGGTCCGCGAGCACCAGCACGACGCTGGCCGTCAACATTGAACGATGCGCGCGCAACCAGGCGGGGCGCGCTGGCGAGACCTGCTGCCGGGCGTCCTTCGCGAGCCACGCGCCGATCAGCGCCGAGCCAACGGCAAAGCCGAATGCGACATTCATGAGCGCGGCCATCGCGACCTGCCCGATCCACAGTCCGTCGATGCTCATTTGACGTTGAACGCAAAGTCGCCCTGGGTGCGGTGGCCGTCCATGGCCACTGCGATCCAGTGCACCGCATAGCGGCCCGTGCTCAGCTGCGGCAACGGCAGCCGCATGACTTTGGCGTCCTGCTGGTCGACTTCCGCTGCGGCGGGCGCGACCGCCTTACCGGTTTCGTCGTCAAGCGTGATCTTGCTGAAGGCAGCCTCGAGCGGTTCGGTGAAATGGATCGTGACAGCTTCGGGCGCTGCGACCTCGGCGTTGGCTGCGGGTGCGCTCGACACCATGTGCGCATGCGCGAACGCCGTGGATGTCATAACCAGCGCCGCGGCGCCGAACGCCAACGCATGCAGCGCCGGACGGCGAATTTGGAATAGCTTCATGTAAGGCCGATAGCGTAGGAATGGAGAAACGAGGAAAACGATGGCTCGAACCGGGGCGCGGCCGGCTCGGGAGCGGCGGCAAGCCCGCAAGTGTACGCTTCGATGGTTCTCTCGGACATCGGTTCAACCGGCTTTGTCGAACGCCGGGCCGCGAGTCGCGCCGGCGGCGTCGAGCGCGTCGCCAAACGTGGAAGATGACGCGGAGCACGGTTGAACGGCCATCGCGCGTCAAACTGTCGCATGGCTGTCACACTGCGGAACTCGCTTGCCTGCGCCAAATAGTCACCCTTACCCTTCGATGATAGAATGCTGCGTCGCCGCAGCGCCGGCTGCCCTTCACACCGAGCCGCTCGAAGTTCGGTCAGGTCCCCGATTTTGATGGAGTTACGCGTGTCTTCAAGACGCCTTTTCCGCCCGTTGCTTGCTCTTCTGCTGATCGGCTGCGCGGGTGTCTATAGCGCTGTTAATGCGCAGACTCAACCGAAGGCCCCCGACACGATTGCAGCGCGCGTGCAAGGGTGCACGGCCTGTCACGGCACGCATGGGCAAGGTACGGACAACGACTACTTCCCTCGCCTCGCGGGCAAGCCGGCCGACTATCTGTACAACCAACTGCAGAATTTCCGCGAAGGGCGTCGCAAGTACCCGCCCATGAACTACCTCGTCACGTATCTTTCCGACGACTACCTTCACCAGATCGCCACGTACTTCTCGCAACAGCGTCCGCCCTATCCGCCGCCGGCCAAGCCCACGGTATCGTCGGCCACGCTCGAGCGCGGCCAGCAACTGGTGATGAACGGCGACGCGTCGAAGCAGATTCCCGCTTGTGTGGCATGCCACGGCAAGGCGCTGACGGGCATGGAACCGGCGATCCCCGGCCTGGTCGGTTTGCACTCCGACTACATCAGCGCGCAGCTCGGCGCATGGCGCTCGGGTTCGCGTCACGCCATCGCGCCTGATTGCATGCACACCATCGCCACGCGCCTGACCGACGAAGACGTGAACGCCGTCGCAGCATGGCTTTCCACGCGGCAGGCCCCACAAAACCCCGTGCCGGCTCCGGCCCGCTCAATGAAGACTCCGCTTGCCTGCGGCAGCGAACCGCAATAAGGCACCGGGAGAGACACTCAAATGAAACGCAAGTCTTTGTTCGCCCTTTCGGCAGTCGTCGTGGTTGCGGCTGCCGCACTCGTTCCCGTCCTGTGGTCGGGTGGCGACTACCTGCATAACGGCTCGGCTGTCGCGGCAACGCCCGCCGACCAGGCCGCGCTCATCAAGAAGGGCGAATACCTCGCCCGCGCCGGCGACTGTATCGCCTGCCACACGGTACGCGGCGGCAAGGAGTTCGCCGGCGGCCTGCCGATGGCCACGCCGTTCGGCACGATGTTCACGCCGAACATCACGCCCGACGACCAGTACGGCATCGGCAAGTGGACCCGGGACGACTTCTATCGCGCAATGCACACCGGCCGCTCGAAAGACGGCAGCCTGCTGTATCCGGGCTTCCCGTTCACGAGCTACACCAAGGTCACGCGCGCCGACTCGGACGCGATCTACGCGTTCATGCGCTCGGTTCCGCCGGTCAACGTGCCGAGCCGTCCGCATGAACTGAAATTCCCGTTCAATCAGCGCAACATGCTGATCGGCTGGCGTACGCTGTTCTTCCGTGAAGGCGAGTACAAGCCGGACCCGACCAAGTCGGTGGAATGGAACCGTGGCGCATACCTGATCGAAGGGCTCGGACATTGCGGCATGTGCCACACGTCGATCAACGCGATGGGCGGTCCGGTCAGCTCGGCGGCGTTCGCTGGCGGCCTGATCCCGCTGCAGAACTGGTACGCGCCGTCGCTGACGTCGAACCGCGAAGCCGGTCTCGGCGACTGGGACATCAAAGACATCGCCGATCTGCTGAAGACGGGCGTGTCCAATCGCGGCGCGGTGTTCGGTCCGATGGCCGAAGTGGTTCGCAACAGCCTGCAGTACATGACGGACGATGACATCAACGCGATGGCCACGTACCTGAAGACAATTCCGCAAAAGAGCGAAGCGCCTGAGCCGCTGCAACTGGAAACGTCGGAGAAGTTCGGCGGCGAACTGTTGAAGCAAGGCCAAAAGATTTACGCTGACAACTGCGCGAAGTGCCACACGGAGAATGGTCTCGGCATGCCGCCGTCGTTCCCGCCGCTCGCCAACAACCAGTCGATCCAGATGCCGTCGGCGGTCAACCCGATCCGTATGGTGCTGAACGGCGGTTATCCGCCGAGCACGGAAGCGAACCCCCATCCGTATGGCATGCCGCCGTTCGCGCAGTCGCTGTCGAATCAGGAAGTGGCAGCCGTCGTGACGTACATCCGTATGTCCTGGGGCAACCATGGCACGCCGGTGTCGCCGCAGCAAGTGGCCGATCTGCGTTCGGCGCCGCTCGACTAGCCAGCGTTCGTTGCACCGGGGGCGCGGCTGGCGAGATTCGCGGCCGCGCCCTTCGTTTTTGCAGGACCGGTATCATGTGGGCGCGCTTGTGGTTGCTCTTGTGAAACCGCGTAGGAGGAAAGAGCCGTGCATGTCGGTGAGCGTTTGAACAGCATTACCCATCTCGTCGGCGCGGTGCTGTCGGTGGTGGGGCTGGCGACGCTCGTGACGATGGGCGCGCTCGAGGGCGACGCGTACAAGGTCGTCAGCTTCAGTGTGTACGGCGCGATGCTGTTCGTGCTGTATGCTATCTCGACGCTCTACCATAGCGTGCGCAGCCCCCGCGTGAAAGCGGTTCTGCAGAAGTGCGACCATTCGGCGATCTACCTGCTGATCGCCGGCAGCTACACTCCGTTCACGCTTGTTACGTTGCGCGGGCCGTGGGGCTGGTCGCTATTCGGCGTGAGCTGGGGGCTTGCCGTACTGGGCATCGTGCAGGAACTGACGCTCGGGCGGCGCACCCGCAGCGTTTCGATGGTGCTGTACATATTGATGGGATGGCTCGCGCTCGTGGCCGTCCGCCCGCTGGTACAAGCATTACCGGCAGCGGGTACCGCATGGCTCGTGGCCGGCGGGGTCATCTACAGCGCCGGCATCTATTTCTTCATCAACGACGAGCGCATCCGGCATGGACATGGTATCTGGCACCTGTTCGTACTGGCGGGCAGTCTGTGTCAATTCGTCAGTGTCGCGCGCTACGTCGCATGACATCCACGGCGACGAAATGCAACTTAAGGCCAGTCAACGTGTCTGCATAGCGCGTTGAAGCATTCGGCACGTGTTTGAGCGTGCCGCCGATTTCTCTGCGACCGGAACTGGGCTTTGGCCTCGAACGCGCCATACGGGCGTGTTCGTGCTGCGTTGATCCCGTCTAGGCCCATATGCGCCGTTCGCGAAACTGCATTGCAAAGAGCTTTTATGTCTTTTGATTCCCTCGGCTTGTCCGAACCGTTGGTCCGCGCTGTACACGAACTCGGCTACACCACCCCGACTCCTATCCAGACTCAGGCAATCCCCGCCGTGCTCAACGGCGGCGACCTGCTGGCCGGCGCACAGACCGGCACCGGCAAAACCGCCGGCTTCACGCTGCCCATTTTGCAGCGCCTCAATTCGATGCCCCCGGTCGCCGCGGGCGCCGGCAAACGCGCGGTGCGCGCGCTGATCCTGACGCCCACGCGAGAGCTGGCCGCACAGGTCGAAGAAAGCGTGCGCGCCTATGGCAAGTATCTGAAGCTGAAGTCGACGGTGATGTTCGGTGGTGTCGGCATCAATCCGCAGATCGGCGCGCTGCGTAGTGGCGTCGACATTGTCGTCGCGACGCCGGGCCGCCTGCTCGACCACATGCAGCAGAAGACCATCGACCTGTCGCATCTCGAGATTCTCGTGCTCGACGAAGCCGACCGTATGCTCGACATGGGCTTCATTCACGACATCAAGCGGGTGCTCGCCAAGCTGCCGCCCAAGCGTCAGAATTTGCTGTTCTCGGCCACCTTCTCGGACGAGATCAAGACTCTCGCCGATAACCTGCTCGACTCGCCGGCGCTGATCGAAGTGGCTCGCCGCAATACGACGGCGGAAACGGTCGCGCAAAAGATTCACCCGGTCGACCGCGACAAGAAGCGCGAACTGCTCACTCATCTGATCAAGCAGCACAACTGGTTCCAGGTGCTGGTGTTCACGCGCACGAAGCACGGCGCCAACCGCCTCGCCGAGCAGTTGACCAAGGACGACATCAGCGCGCTCGCGATTCACGGCAACAAAAGCCAGTCGGCTCGCACGCGTGCGCTCGCCGAGTTCAAGGACGGCACGCTGCAGGTGCTGGTCGCAACGGATATCGCCGCGCGCGGCATCGATATCGATCAGCTGCCGCACGTGGTCAACTACGATCTGCCGAACGTGCCCGAAGACTATGTGCACCGCATCGGCCGCACGGGCCGCGCGGGCGCGACGGGCGAAGCGGTGTCGCTGGTGTGTGTCGACGAACTGCAACTGCTGAAGGACATCGAGAAGCTGATCAAGCGAGCGGTGCCGCAGGAAGTGATCGCCGGTTTCGAGCCGGACCCGACCGCGAAGCCGGAGCCGATCTTGCGCCGCGGCCAAGGCGGCGGCGGTGGCGGACGTTCGCCGCGTCAAGGTCAAGGCGCGCCCAAGCGTGACGGCGCCACTTCGGCCAAGCCGGCGCAACGCTCGGGCCAACGTCCGGCGAACGCTCAGCAGCCCAAGCCGCAAGGCGCGAAGCCGGCCGGCAACGGCGGCCAGCCGCGCCGCGATAGTCAGCGTCACGACGACCGGCCGCGCGCTGTCGCGCACGAAGGCGGTGCCGCGCAGCACGCACCGCGCAAGCCGCAAGGCAGCAAGCCGGGTGCGTTGCTGGGCGCTGCCAAGCCACGCAGCGACGCGCCCCGTGGCGCCATGCCGACCCGCAGCGGCCAGCGCGGCCGTTAAGCTCCGAAGCTGTCGACCTGCCGCCCGTGGTCCCTCATCGAGGAGCTAACGGACGGCCGCGGCGGCAGCTTGCTTCAGGTGCTCGATCTGCCGTTCCCACCGGTCGAGCACCGCACTTCCCGCTCCTTCCAGCTCGAACGTAATGCCGCTCGTGAGACGCGCATAGCGCACGGTCTGTGCTTCGGCCGTATCGATAGAGCCAATCAGATAGATCAGCCCGCTATCGTCGCCTGGAACGCCGGCTAGCGGCGCGACCAGCAGCTGCACCTGATAGAACGCTGCGTCACAGACAAAGCTGAGCGCCGCGCGGCCGCTTTGCGCAATCGCGCGCGCGGCTCTCGCTTGCGGCCATAACGCCAGACACACCGTGCGCGAGTCGGGCGCATACAACTCGCCCACGCTGAGCAGCGATGTGCGCACATGGCCGTTCGCATCCACGCTCAGCAGCGACGCGGTGAATCCCGTCTTGCTCGCGAGCGAAGTACCGTCGAACAACGCGCGCACGGCATCGGGCCATTCATCGAACACGCTCTGCTCGAGCGGACGCGCGGGGGGAGATCCGGGTGCGGAAGATTCGTTCATGCTGTCGATCCGGTTCAAGGTGAGCAACGCTCGTTCATGCCTCGAAAAAACCATGGCCCGCATGGGTGGCGGGCCATTCATCGTCGTGCCGTCGTGCCGTCGGTTCGCCGGATGATCGCGGCGGATGCGCTATTCGCTAGTCAGCGAAAGAACACATGCTGCGTGATCTTGGCGAGCGGGTAATGCACGCCCGGCTGAATCTTCGCGGGAAGGTCGAGCGGCTTGAGCAGCATTTTCACGCACATGTCGGCGGAAAGATTGCGCCGCACTAGCGCATTGATGCGCGCTGCACGGTCGCGGTTATACGCCGAATCGTGTACGCGCTCGGGATAGCGAATTGCGAATACGTGGCGCAGCGCGATCTCCGAGTCCTCGTTCTTGATCTCCATCACGCGGCGCATCAATGCGCCCAGCACCGCCAGACGGCCGTTGCCTTCAATCCTGTTGTACTTCTTGAAGAACTTGAAGAAATGCTTGTAGTGACGGACTTCGTCGGTGCGGATGTTGTCGGTGATCTGCTTGAGCACCGGTTCATCCGAGCATTCGCCGATCGCACGATACAACGTGGCCGTGCCCGTTTCCACCACGCAGCGCGCGACCATTTCCAGCGCGCGGGTCTTTTCGAAATCTTCCACCGAGCAGGTCAGCGAGTATTCGTCCATGAACTGACGAAACGCGGTATCCCAGTCGAATTCCGGCCACACGTAGGCCACATACGTCTTGAGCGCCCGCCCATGCTGCAATTCCTCCGGCTCCCACTCGTTGTTCAGCCAGCTCGAAACTTCGGGATCGTCGTTAAAGAAAGTACTGAGGTTGCTCGTGTAGAGATCGGTGCCGCTTTCAATGAACGAAGCCGCGCACAGGAGCAGGAGTAGGTCTTCGTTAGCGACGGCCTTTTGCCGGTCGATGCGGGTGAGGTCGATGTCCTCGATCCGCCACGGCATGACATGGTTCAGCTCGGTGTGCATCGTGTCTTGCTCCCAATGCTGTATCGGCACGTGAATCTTGCTCGAAACCGTTCGCACCCGCCGCGCGGTTTGCCGTGCCGAATACAGCGCTTCAATTAGAGTTAACCCCGTCTGTCTGCATCTTAGTCGGAGTTTGCCAACTCTGCAGACAGTCACAGCACAGACCATGCCGGTCAGCGGCAGTTCCAATGTGCGGAAGTCGGAATATTCGGCCGTAAAAAAACCAGCTCGGCGAGCTGGCTTTAAGTTGGTTCCGCAGCGCGGAGAGTCACGCTTGACATGGCCGGTGCGCATTCGGCCGCACCGCCGTTCGCGCGTGCTCAGGCGGGCTGAACGCCGCGCACGGAACGCGCGTGGCGCATGCGCCAGGCGACGATGGTCAGCGACACGCCCGACAGCACCGCGGCGAGAAACACGTAGTAACTTGGCGCGAGCTTGTCGCCCGTCAAATGGATGAACGTCTCGACGATGGTCGGCGCAAACCCACCGAAAATCGTCACGCCGATGCTGTAGCCGATCGAAAGACCTGTCGAGCGCACGTGGGTCGGAAAGATCTCGGACATCAAGGCAGGCATCGGTCCGGAATAGGCCGCCTTAAAGATACCGGCCACGCCTTGCAGCAACAGCAGCCAGCCGATCGTCGGATGCGACTGCAGCCACGCGAACATCGGATAGATCAGCAAGCCCATCAGGATCGAAGTAGTCAGCATGATGCGAATCCGGCCGATACGGTCGGACAATGCACCCATCACCGGCGACAGCAGGAACTGCAATCCGCCGTTGAGCACCACGACGCCGAACGATGCGGCCGCGGGCATGTGCAACTGCTTGACCGCGTACATCGGCATATAGAGCTGCAGCACATACACGCCGACCGTCGACTGCGCGACGATGCCGATCGCGAGCAGCAGGTTGACCCACTGGCTGGCAAACGACGCGCCCTCCTCTTCGCGCGCTGTCCTGCTGTCGCCGGCCGCCTCGCGCGCCTTGCGCAACGCGAGGAACTCCGGCGTCTCGTCCAGATGCGAACGGATATAAAAACCCACGGGCCCGATCAGCAAGCCGAACACGAAGGGCACGCGCCAGCCCCAGCTATTCAGATGCTCGGGCGGCATCCATGCAGTCAGCAAGGAACCGAAGGCCGCGGCCGTAATCGCCGCCAGCCCCTGGCTCGCAAACTGCCAGCTCGCGTAATAACCACGGTGCGAGGCGCTGTGCTCGACCATGAAGGCGGTCGCGCTGCCGAACTCGCCACCCACCGCGAAGCCTTGCACGAGTCGCGCGACCAGAACCAGCACAGGCGCCGCAAGGCCGATCGATGCATACGGCGGCATCACCGCCATCGTGAAGGTGCCGACCATCATCAGTGCGATGGCGAGCGTGAGCGCCGCCTTGCGGCCTTTGCGGTCGCCGTAGATGCCGAGCACGATGGCGCCCAGCGGACGCATCAGGAACGAGATGCCGAAAGTGGCGATGGCTAGGAGCGTCGACAGCCACTCGTCGTGCATCGGGAAAAACTGTTTCGCGATGATGGAAGCGAAGTAGCCGTAGACCAGAAAGTCGAACCACTCGAGCGCATTGCCGACCGATGACGAAAACACGATTCGCCGCACCATCGCTTTGGAAAGCGGTGCGGGCGCCGAGTCGGACAAGGCTGTCGCGGATGGGGACGCTGGGGTATGCATGGTGTCTCCTGCCTTAGCGGCTGTC
This sequence comes from Paraburkholderia suaedae, assembly GCF_040812055.1. Lineage (NCBI taxonomy): Bacteria > Pseudomonadati > Pseudomonadota > Betaproteobacteria > Burkholderiales > Burkholderiaceae > Paraburkholderia > Paraburkholderia suaedae. The sequence goes on from NZ_JBFOAH010000006.1 coordinate 178,688, forward strand.
GGATGCTTGATGCGTGTGGTGAGCGCTATCGAGCCGACGCGCCGCCGACACACCTGCGTGTGCGCTGTTCTGCGTTATGCCGGCGCTCGCGCGGCTCGCCTGGCCGGTGCATGGCAGTCGTGGCCCCGAGTACGACAGACCGATGCGGCGACGCTCGCCGCTATGCCCGCCCCGTCGATGAACCTGGAAGCCGGATATGCCGCCACCCCCATGCCGCTTACGGCGTCGCAGGCGCAGGCAGCGGCACGCCGCACGATTGCGGAGATCAGAACCCCGCGGCCAGCCCGTCGCGCCGGCTGTCGCTCGCCGCCACATAACCGCGCTCCGGCTCGTTGCGATCGAGCTTCCAGATGTACTGGCCGGAGCCAAAGTCCATGTAGGGGTCGTCGACCGACTTGATGGTGTGGCCCAACTTCTGCAACGCCTCAGCGGTCTTTGGATCGAGCGTCGCTTCGATGTCGATCGTGAAGTCGCGATTGACTTTCCAGCGCGGCGCGTCGCAGGCCGCTTGGGGCTGCTGCCCGTAGTCGAGCATTCGCACGATGGATTGCAGGTGTCCTTGCGGCTGCATGTCGCCGCCCATCACGCCGAAGCTCATCACCGCTTCCTGCTGGCCGTTCACCTGTTGCGTGAGGAACGACGGGATGATCGTATGGAACGGCCGCTTGCCGCCTTCCACTACGTTGGGCGACCTGGGATCCATCGAGAAGCCGCAGCCGCGGTTCTGCATCGCGATGCCGCTGTCCGGCACGACGATGCCCGAGCCGAAGCCCATGTAGTTCGACTGGATGAAGCTCACCATCATGCCGCGCTCGTCGGCCACCGACATGTAGATGGTGCCGCCCGCCTTCGGCATGCCGAAGTCGAACTGCGTGGCGCGCTTGTGGTCGATCAGCTTCGCGCGCGATGCGAGGTAGGCGTCATCGAGCATCTGCTCGGGCGTGACTTCCATGGAACGCGGATCGGCGACGTAGCGGTAGACGTCGGCGAACGCCAGCTTCATCGCTTCGATCTGCAAATGCTGCGATTCGACGTTGTCGAGCGCCAGTTCCTTCACATCGAATTTTTCGAGGATGCCCAGCGCGATCAGCGCGGCAATGCCCTGGCCGTTCGGCGGAATCTCATGCACGGTGTAACCGCGATAATCCTTGCCGATCGGCTCGACCCAATCCGCGCGATAGTTGCGCAGATCGTCGAGCGTGAGCGCGCCGCCGCCTTCGCGCGCGAACGCCGCGATCTGCTCGGCGATCTCGCCCTCGTAGTACGCGCGCGGACCTTGCTCCGCCAGCTTGCGCAGCGTCTTCGCGTGGCCGGGGAAGCGCACCAGTTCGCTGACTTCCGGCGCACGGCCGCGCGGCATGAACGTTTGCGCGAAGCCCGGCAGGTCCTTGAGTTCGGGCACGGCCGCCGCCCACTTGTAGGCGACGATGGTCGCGACCGCGTGACCGCGTTCGGCGATCTCGATAGCCGGCTCCATCAGGTCGGCGAACGGCAGCGTGCCGAACTTCTGGTGCAACGCTTCCCAGCCGGCGATCACGCCGGGCACCGTCACCGCATCCCAGCCACGCTTGGGCTGCCTGGCGAGCCCGTTTTCCTCGCCATATTTGCGCTTGAAATAGTCGACGTTCCAGGCGGCCGGCGACACGCCCGACGCATTCAAACCATGCAGCTTCTTGCCGTCCCAGACCAGCGCGAACGCGTCGCCGCCAAGGCCGCACGACACCGGCTCGACCACGGTGATCGCAGCGGCGGCCGCGATCGCCGCATCGACGGCATTGCCGCCTTTCCATAACATCCGCAAGCCGGCCTGTGCGGCGAGCGGATGCGAAGTCGAAACGAGGTTGCGCGCGAATACAGGAAGGCGCGGCGTCGGATAGGGGTTTTGCCAGTTGAAGCCAGTCATGTCGAACACTCTCCGAAGCGCGGCCCGGCGGCGGAACCCGCCGGAGACTCATTGAAAACAGGTGGAACGCGGTGATCCGCGCAACCCTGGATTGCAGCGCGAACGGGCGCAAATAACAAATTCATTTATTAAATGAATACATGATTCCCGGGTCTGAGTCCACGTTGATGCGGATGGCCAGGTTGATGCGCGCTGCCGGCATTGCAGACGAGCTCTGCGATAGTCTTACAATACCCGCAACCGCAATTCCCGCCGCTTTCCGCCTTTGCATGACACCGTCGGCGGCCCGAGCCGATATTCCCTCACCACGCCGACCCAATGACTCGAGACCCCCGCCTGACTCTCAACGCCCGGCAACAGGAATTGCTGGACTGGGTGCAACGCGACGGCTTCGTGACCGTAGAGGATTTGGCGTCGCACTTCGACGTCACGCCGCAGACGATCCGCCGCGACGTCAACTGGCTCGCCGACATGAACCTACTGCGGCGCTATCACGGCGGCGCGAGTCTGCCGACCAGTTCCGAGAACGTCTCGTACTCCGCGCGTCAGCGGATGTTCCATGACGAGAAGCGGCGCATTGCAGCACTAGTGGCCACTCACATTCCCGATCAGGCCTCGCTGTTCATCAACCTCGGCACCACCACCGAGGAAGTCGCCCGGGCGCTCAACCGGCATCGGGGGTTGCGCGTCATCACCAACAACCTGAACGTCGCCAGCATGATGAGCGGCTATCCGGATTGCGAAGTGCTGGTGACGGGCGGCATCGTCCGGCCGTGGGACAAGGGGATCGTGGGTGAACTGGCGATCGACTTCATCCGCCAGTTCAAGGTGGATTTCGCGATCATCGGCACGTCGAGTATAGAAACCGACGGCACGCTGCGCGACTTCGACACCCGGGAAGTCCGCGTGGCCGAGGCGATCATCCAGCACGCCCGCACGGTGTTTCTCGCCGCCGACAGTTCGAAATTCGGCCGCCCGGCGTTGGTTCGCCAAGGCCATCTCGATCAGATCGACGCGCTTTTCACCGACGCGCCACCGCCGCCCGAGATGCTCGAGACGCTCGGCGCCGCCAATTGCCAGGTGTTTGTCGCGCAGTAGCGAAGGCGTTCCCCGCCATGCTGCAGCGCACGCAAGACTTCGAGTGAAATCAAGAATCTGGGCCAGACTCGGGACCGCCTCGCGGGCATCGAATTGTCAAACGGAATATTAAGCGGGCGACATTTGGCGTTTGACCCGTGCTTGACTACACTCCAGTTCCCGGCGTCCGTTGCGCGTTCTGCGTAACGCCGCTCGAGTGAATCCGTCGTATTTGCCGTACCTTCCCGCCTGAACTTTCTGCGGACCTCACTGGCACCCGCCAGTCGCCGGCAAGGCCGTCCGCGTTTGCTTGACATGGAGAGAACGATGCTGAGTCCGCATGAATTCGCCACGTTGTTGCTCGTCAAGGACGCCCCAAATCAGGTCGATATGGGCCGACAAGAACTCGACGCATTGCTGGAACGCCAGTTGGTACAACTCGAACGGCTGGCCTCGGGCAATGAACAATGGCGTTTGACGGAAACCGGCGACAACGCGTTGCGCGCCATCAAGCGTCTTTCCTAGTGCCGCAGGACTTGTCGCTGCTGTTGCAGCACGCGACCAACATGACAGTGACAGCAGGATGCGTTGGGTAAGCGCGCATCCTCGCCTCGTCAGACCGCACTCATTTCTTCGCACGACAAGGCGGCCGCGTCCGGCGGCCGTTGGACTGTGCGCGCTCGGACTGTAATCGACGCGACGGGCTTGACGCACGCCGCATCGTTCGTCGAAAACCCCCCGCTCAACCGCTGCGCAAAGTCGGATCGACCGCCGCACGCCAGCTCAGCGCGTTCGCCCGCTGTTCGGTGAAAAACTCGACCCAGCGATTGCGCACCTGCGGGTCGGTACTCATGCCCTCGCTCGCGTGACGCTGCGCGATCGACGCCTGGAACGCGCAGAATTCGTCCTTCGACAGCCTGCCACGCCGGGTCGCCACGTAAGCATCGAACATCGCCGCGTAGACACCTTGTGCGTCCTGGCCGTAGTCGACGGTCTGGGGCGTGCACATGTGCTGCAACGCCTCGAACGACGGCGCGCCCATCGTTCCACTGAGGCTCGGCGAGCCCACACATCCCGCAAGCAGCGCAGCCGCGCCGATCATAAGAAATCCACGCATTGATTCACCTCTGTATGGCCCTGACGAGAGTATCGTCCGTGGCCGCGAGTTGCGCCACTGGCAAGCCGACCGGACGACACGCCTTCGAACGAACCGAACTTTACTTTTTCGAATATGTTCATTAAAGTTCGAAAACGAACACGAAGTGTCTGCCGCGCTTCGCGTGGCTTTTCCTGCGCAACATCGGCGCGCACTCCAAAGGACCCCGCAGGTGATGCAAGGCTCGAAATACGATGTGCTCGTCGTTGGCGGCGGAATCAACGGTGCAGGCATCGCCCGCGATGCGGCCGGCCGCGGCCTGTCGGTGCTGCTCTGCGAGCAGGACGACCTGGCCTCGCACACGTCGTCGGCCAGCACCAAGCTGATTCACGGCGGCCTGCGTTACCTCGAATACCGCGAGTTCGGACTGGTGCGCAAAGCGTTGCAGGAGCGCGAAACGCTGCTGCGCGCGGCGCCGCACATCATCTGGCCGCTGCGCTTCGTGATGCCGCACATGCCTGACCTGCGTCCGGCCTGGCTGATCCGGGGCGGCCTGTTCCTGTACGACCATCTCGCCAAACGCGAACTGCTGCCGGGTTCGCGCGGCATCAGCCTGCGCAACCATCCGGCGGGCGCACCGCTAGTCGATTCGATCAAGCGCGGTTTCGTGTATTCGGACGGCTGGGTCGACGACGCGCGACTCGTGGTGCTGAGCGCGCTCGATGCGCACGAGCGAGGCGCGACCGTCCTCACGCGCACGAAGCTGATCAGCGCACAGCGCGCCAACGGTGAATGGCGCGCACGACTGAGGCGCGCGGACGGCTCGAGCTTCGACGTGCGCGCCGCCTCGATTGCGAACGCCGCGGGGCCGTGGGTCGGCGAGCTGCTGCAGGGTGCGCTCGGCCGTCCGGCGACGAGGAGCGTGCGCCTCGTGAAAGGCAGCCACATCGTCACCCGTCGCCTGTTCGAGCACGACCATGCGTACATCTTCCAGAATCCGGACAAGCGGATCGTCTTCGCGATCCCGTACGAACGCGATTACACGCTGATCGGCACGACCGACCTCGAATATCGCGGCGACCCGTCGCAAGCGAAGATCGATTTGGGCGAAACGCACTACCTGTGCGACTCGATCAACCGCTATTTCAAGCAGAAAATCGCGCCGGCCGACGTGCGCTGGACCTACTCCGGCGTGCGTCCGCTGCTCGAGGAAGAAGGTGCGGACGATCCATCGGCGCTCACGCGCGACTACTCGCTCGAACTCGATGCACCCGCGGGCGAAGCGCCGCTGCTGTCGGTGTTCGGCGGCAAGATCACGACGTTCCGCAAGCTCGCGGAGCAAGCCGTCGATACGCTCGCACAGGCGCTGCACAATGGCGCGCCCGCCTGGACCGTGGGCGCGCCGTTGCCCGGCGGCGACATTGCGCACGCCGACTTCGAACGCTTCCTGAGCGGCCTCACGCAGCAGCATGCGTGGCTACCGGCAGACCTCGCACACCGCCTTGCGCGCGCGTACGGTACGCGCGCGGCGCGGGTGATCGGCAAGGCGCGTTCGGTCGACGATCTCGGCCGCGCGTTCGCGCCGGGTCTGTACGAAGCCGAACTGATCTATCTGCGCGACATCGAATGGGCGCGCTGCGCGCAGGACGTGCTGTGGCGCCGCTCGAAGCTCGGTCTGCACGTCGAACCGGGCACGCTCGATTCGGTCACGCGCGAAATCGACGCATGGTTCGCGCGCGAACCGGCGCGGCACGATGCATGGACAGGATAGAGGCGCGCAGTCGGGAACCAGCACGCCGCGCAATGCGGTGTGCGCCGCGCGGACGAATTCCTCCTTCCCGCGAAACCATGCCGGGCCGCACAATGACATCCGTTACAGCAAGGTGAAAACAACAGGCCGTTCCCGTCGCCGGTCAGCAGTCCGGGGATTCGTAACCGCATGGAGAAGAGACAATGCAGGATCAGTACATCCTCGCGCTTGACCAGGGCACCACCAGCTCCCGTGCGATGCTGTTCGACCGGCGCGGCAGTATCGTGTCGATCGCTCAGAAAGAATTCCAGCAGCTCTATCCACATTCCGGTTGGGTCGAGCACGATCCGCAGGAAATCTGGTCGACCCAGGCCGGCGTAGCCGCGGAGGCGGTCACGCGCGCCGGGCTGAACGGCACGTCGATCGCCGCGATCGGCATCACGAATCAGCGCGAGACGACCATCGTGTGGGATCGGGAAACCGGTCACCCGGTCTATAACGCGATCGTCTGGCAGGACCGCCGCACCGCGGGCTTCTGCGACGAACTCAAGGCGCAGGGACTGGAACCAACGGTCCGCGCGAAAACCGGCTTGCCAATCGACTCGTATTTCTCGGCGACCAAGATCCGCTGGATTCTCGAGCATGTCGAAGGCGCGCGCGAGAAAGCGCAACAGGGTCGGCTCGCGTTCGGCACCGTCGACAGCTGGCTCGTATGGAACTTCACCAAGGGCGGCCTGCACATCACCGATGTGACCAACGCATCGCGAACGATGCTCTTCAACATCCACACGCTCAAGTGGGACGACGACCTGCTCGATGCGCTCGACATTCCGCGCAGCATGCTGCCGGAAGTGCGGCCCTCCTCGGAGGTCTACGGACCGATCAAAACCACGGTGTTCGCGTCGAAGATTCCGCTTGCGGGCATCGCCGGCGATCAGCACGCCGCGCTGTTCGGCCAGATGTGCACGGACTCCGGCATGGTGAAGAACACTTACGGCACCGGCTGCTTCCTCGTGATGAACACCGGCGACAAGCCGATCGAATCGAAGAACAATCTCGTCACGACGATTGCGTGGCAGATCGGCGACAGGATCGACTATGCGCTCGAGGGCAGCATCTTCATCGGCGGCGCGGTGGTGCAATGGCTGCGCGACGGCCTCGGCATCATCAAGCATGCCGCTGACATCGAAGCGCTCGCGCGCGGCGTGCCGCATTGCGACGGCGTGTATCTGGTGCCCGCGTTCGCCGGCCTCGGCGCGCCGCATTGGAACCCGCACGCTCGCGGGACGCTGTTCGGCGTGACGCGCGGCACCCGTTCCGCGCATATCGCGCGCGCCGCGCTCGACTCGATCGCCTATCAATCGCTCGACGTGCTCAAGGCGATGGAAGCCGACTCGGGCATTCGCATCGGCGAACTCCGCGTGGACGGCGGCGCGTGCGCCAACGATCTGCTGATGCAGTTTCAGGCGGACATTCTGGGCGTCGACGCGGTGCGGCCGCAGGTGGCGGAAACGACTGCGCTAGGCGCGGCTTACCTGGCCGGTTTGGCGGTCGGCTACTGGCAAGATGTCGACGCGCTCAAAAGCCAGTGGAAGCTCGAGCGGCGTTTCATGCCTGCGTTGCCGGACGCGGAAGTGAAGGCATGCGTGGATGGCTGGCAGCGGGCGATTCGCGCAGCGAAAGCGTGGGCGGATATGCCTGGCTGACGGGATTGGTCTGCGGGTACGGTGATGGCGGTCGTCGCTGTCCTCGCGCTCCTTCCTGTGGTTCCCGTCGTTGCGCTCATTGTCCTCATGGCGGTCGTCGGCAAGCGCACGGCGGATGGCTTCGCGATGGTTGACGCCGGTGGCCTACGGCGACGTGCGCAACGACCGCGTCGTGCCCACCCACAGAGCGTGCCCAAGGCAAAGTCGCAGCACGTATCATGACGCTTTACATCCCCGCGCCCGCGCTTGCGATGGTCCGCACCGGCGCGCCCTCGGGCTACCGCTTCCTGGCATGATCGACCACCTCATCTGTGACTGCGACGGCGTTCTCGTCGACAGCGAAATCATCGCTGATCGCGTGATGCTTGAAACGCTGACCGCGACTTTTCCGGGCCTCGATTTCGAAGCCGTCGTCAAAACGGCCTTCGGTCAGCAGACGTCGCGCTTTCTCGAAGGCATCGAGAATTCCTTCGGCATCACTTTGCCCGCCGCCTTCCTCGACACGGTGGAACACAATGTCGAAGTGGCGCTCGCGGCATCGCTCAGCCCGATCAACGGCGTGCGCGACGCACTACAACGCGTGAGGCTGCCCGCCGCAGTCGTGTCGAACAGCCGCAGGTCGCGCGTCAACGCATCGGTGCGTCGCGCGGGTTTGCAGGAGATTTTCGGCGAGCGGATCTTCAGCGCCGAACAGGTGGCGCGGCCGAAGCCCTATCCCGACGTCTATCTGTTCGCCGCGCAAAAGCTGGGCGTTCAGCCGTCACGCTGCCTCGTGATCGAAGACAGCGTCGCGGGCCTGAACGCGGCACGCGCAGCGGGGATGAAGACGATCGCGTTCGTCGGCGCGAGCCATATCCCATATGGCTATGCGCACGCTTTGCGCAAGATGGGGATGACGCGCGTCATGATGCACATGAACGAACTGCCCGCGCTGGTGGAAGCCGGCGTGCGCGGCGAGTTCGGCGACGTGCAGTCGTAGCGAACGGAGGCACGCTTAGCTTCCCGGCTCACCTGTGTTGCACGGCTGACTGGCGGCAAGGAAAACGGCCGGTTCTATAGGTTCTCCAGCAACCGGCCTCGTGCATGCTGGCAGCGCGCGTAACGAACAACACGCGACTTGCATCAAGCTTCGTCGGCGACACACTCGCGCGCCTGCGCGAGCGACGCACGAAATGCGACGAGCTCGGCGATCGTCAGCATCGGCAGATCGTGTTGCGCGGCGAACCGTTCTACGTCCGCGCCGCGCGTCATCGTGCCGTCCGCGTTCATCAGTTCGCACAGCACGCCGGCCGGCTTCAACCCGGCGAGAATCGCCAGATCGACCGTGCCCTCGGTATGGCCGCGGCGCGCCAGCACACCGCCGGGCATTGCGCGCAACGGGAACACATGACCAGGACGCACTATATCGGCGGGCTTAGCTTTATCGGCAATCGCTGCGCGAATGGTCGTCACCCGGTCGAGCGCGGACACGCCGGTCGTCACGCCCTCGCGTGCTTCGATCGACACCGTGAATGCAGTGCCGTGACGGCTTTCGTTGTTGACGGCCATCGGCGGCAGTTCGAGCGCGCGGATCTTCTCGTCGGGCAGGCACAGGCAAACAATGCCGCTGCACTCGCGGATCAGCAATGCCATGGTTTCGACGGAAAGACGCTCGGCCGATACGATCAGGTCGGCTTCGTTCTCGCGATCGTGGTCGTCTTGCAGGATCACGGCGCGGCCATCGCGCAGCGCTTGCAATGCGGCGGCGATACGCGGCGGAACGGCTTCGGTGTCGAGCAGCGGGAGATCGGCGAATGCATCGGGGGCAAACGTCGACGGAACAGGAAAAGTAGCAAAGGACATGGTTGAAACGCTCATCGCAAAAGTGGGGCGAAAAACGTTTCAGGGCATTGCAAACAGACAACGACGCGCCGGCCCAAGCGCCGCTCAAAGCGACGCTCGCGCACCGCCTCGACCACGGGCGGCGCCACGCAAGCGCTCATGACTATCTGCACATCTTCTTTCATCCGGACTCTGACCGTCGGCTCTGGCCTTTCACCAGATCTGCTGACCCCGCTGTGTCCTCGATATTCCGAAGACCGCACGATGCGGGCGCTCGCGGGCTCACCGGCTCGCGCTGTCGCGCTGCCGGCATACCGCCGGTGGGGAATTTCGCCCCGCCCTGAAGACGCACTGATTGCCGGACGAACCGGCTGGCGAAGCATACAACAGTCGCGCGAGACCTGCCGCGCAACCCTACTGGCCCGATGGAGGCTCTGGAACCGAGAGCGCGTGCATCGGCGAATCGCGATTCAGACCGCAGTGGCCGCACTCGCTGCTGAATGTGCCGCAGCGTGACGCTCCCGCCGCGCTTCGCGTTCCCGTTGAAGGCGCGGGTCCTGCTGCGCCGGCAGGTCCCGGCGCGGTGGCGTTTCCGCCTTCAGCGTCACGCGAAACGCGCGGGCTTCGGTGTCGCCCGGATTACGGAGACTGTGCGGCTGATCGGCGTCGAAGACGATCGCGTCGCCGGTGGCGAGCAACTGGCGCCGATCGTGCACGCTCACTTCCAGGGTGCCTTCGCTGATCACCAGGTTCACCCTGGTGCCGGGCGCATGGCGGGTGCCGGCTTCCGTATGCAACGGTGCAATGCGCAGCTCGTGGAATTCGGCGGCAGTCGGCTCGGACTCGGGATAGAGCGGCCGTGCCCAATAGCGCCCATTCGCGCTGACGATGCGCGCCGAACGTTCCGCCGGCAAATGCTCGAATCCATTGGCCGCGTGACGCCGCAAAAAAGCGGCTACCGATACCTTCAACGCCGCCGCCACCTTGCACAGCACCTTGATGGACGGCACGCTGCGCGCCGACTCGATCTGCGCCAGCATCGCCCGCGACACGCCGGAGGCGCGCGCCAGCGCGTCGAGCGACAATTGACGTTCGGCGCGCAAGCGGGCGAGGTTCACGCCGACGAGCTGCTCGAGGGCATCGAAGGTTTCCGTGGCAGGCGGCGACGCGTCGGTACCGGCCGAGGGATCGCGAACCAGCGCGAGCGGGGAATGCATGATTGCCTCCAAAGCGCCGAGGGGCGGCGCGCGAGCGGTGAGTGGAAGCAAGATAGCATCGGCTCCCGTCATGCCCAACCAACTTATCTTCACACCGTTATCAGCTTCACGGAGGTCGGTTCGCGCTCAGCTTGTCTGCGTCTCTCATGGGGTGTGCGGACCCGCTCATGGCTGGGATTCGACATCGTTAGGAGCACATTCCCTTGCGCCCGTGTGGCATCCGCGGCGGCGCAAGGCCGGCAAAACATCGCCCACGCGCAAAGCCGCTGTGCGGCGCGCGCTGCGAGATTCCCTGAGCGAGTGTTTTGCGCAGCTGTCGGACGTGCTGAAAAGCCGGCCGGGCCTGACGCTGAACAGGACGCGCGCCCGCGCCGGCGGGCAAACCCGCATTCCTTCAAGGGCTATAATGTTGCGTTACGCTGCAGGCGTGCATCGCAGACCGCGCGGGCTGGACGCAATTGAGGCGCAAATGGGCTGCAACTCAGGCCAAAGCGCCCTGGAAGCCGCGTCGCGGCCCCGTCCGCCAGTTGCCCGCACGCCTCGTCTTCTTTTACTTTTTAAACGACGCCCCCAGATTAACCACTGTGACCGGCGAAATTCAATGACCAAGAAAGTTTATGTAAAAACCTTTGGCTGCCAGATGAACGAGTACGACTCCGACAAGATGGTCGACGTACTCGGCGCGGCTGAAGGGCTCGTCAAGACCGACACGCCGGAAGACGCCGACGTGATCCTGTTCAACACCTGCTCGGTGCGGGAAAAAGCACAGGAAAAAGTCTTCTCGGACCTCGGCCGGGTGCGCGAGCTGAAGGAAGCGAACCCGAATCTGATCATCGGCGTGGGCGGTTGTGTGGCGAGCCAGGAAGGTGCGTCCATCGTGGCGCGCGCGCCGTACGTGGACCTCGTGTTCGGTCCGCAAACGCTGCACCGCCTGCCGCAGATGATCGACAAGCGCCGCGCAAGCGGCCGCGCGCAGGTCGACATCTCGTTTCCGGAAATCGAAAAGTTCGATCACCTGCCGCCGGCGCGCGTCGAAGGCCCGAGCGCATTCGTGTCGATCATGGAAGGCTGCAGCAAGTACTGCAGCTACTGCGTCGTGCCCTACACGCGCGGCGAGGAAGTGTCGCGGCCGCTCGACGACGTGCTGACTGAAATCGCAGGCCTCGCCGACCAGGGCGTGCGCGAAGTCACGCTCCTCGGCCAGAACGTCAACGCCTATCGCGGAAAGTTCGGCGGCGCTCTGACGCCCGGCTCGTCCGAGATCGCCGACTTCGCGACGCTGATCGAATACGTCGCCGACATTCCTGGCATCGAACGGATTCGCTACACCACCTCGCATCCGAAGGAATTCACGCAGCGCCTGATCGACACCTACGCGAAAGTGCCCAAGCTCGTGAGCCACCTGCATCTGCCGGTGCAGCACGGTTCCGACCGCATTCTGATGGCGATGAAACGCGGCTACACGGTGCTCGAATACAAGTCCGTGATCCGCAGGCTGCGCGCGATCCGCCCGGACCTGTCGCTGTCCACCGACATGATCGTCGGCTTCCCCGGCGAGACCGAAGAAGACTTCGACAAGATGATGGCGCTCGTGCACGAGATGAAGTACGACACCAGCTTCTCGTTCATCTACAGCCCGCGTCCGGGTACGCCGGCCGCGAATCTGACCGACGACACGCCGCGCGAAGTCAAGCTCAGGCGTCTGCAGCACTTGCAGGCGACCATCGAGGAAAACGTGCAGCGCATTAGCGCTTCCATGGTCGGCAAGATCGAGCGCATTCTGGTCGAGCGCCCGGCGCGCAAGGACCCGAACGAACTCGCGGGCCGCACCGGCAACAACCGCGTGGTCAATTTTCCCGCGCCGCTCGCGTCCCACGCGCGGCTGATCGGCCAGATGGTCGACGTGAAAATTGTCCTCGCGTACCCTCATTCGCTGCGCGGCGAGCTCGTGCTCGTGGACGACCACTCGCGCCCCGAAGCAGGTGCCGTTGCGGCAGCCGCCGCCACCCACTAAGCCCAAGCGCCTCGCGCGCACCGAAACCGACAGGATCGACCCACCGCCTTGAAGACCACTCAGCAGCATCTGGAATTCACCGCACCGCGCGACGACAACACGCGGCTCGCCAACCTCTGTGGACCGCTCGACGAGAATCTGCGGCAGATCGAGCAGGCGCTCGACGTGACCTTGCAGCGACGCGCGCACCGCATCACGATCCGCGGACGCGGCGCGAAACTCGCGCTCACCGCACTCGAGAACTTCTACAACAACGCGCGCGACCCGCTGTCGGTCGACGACATCCAGCTCGCGCTCGTCGAAGTGCGCCATCCGGCGCGTCATCGGCCCAACGGCAATGGCGACGCAGCCGGCGATGCGCCTTTTCACGGCAATCCGGATCATCCTTTCGACGAACCCGCCGACGCTGCCGACGAGAGCGAGGAAGACCTCGCGGAGCTGGGCCCAAAGCTTTACACGCGGCGCGCCGATCTACGCGGGCGCACGCCGGCGCAGCGCGACTACCTGAAGCAGATCGTGTCGCACGACGTGACTTTCGGCGTCGGACCGGCTGGCACCGGCAAGACCTATCTGGCGGTGGCTTGCGCGGTGGACGCGCTGGAGCGCGACCAGGTCAAGCGCATCGTGCTGACGCGCCCCGCGGTCGAAGCGGGGGAGCGCCTCGGCTTCCTGCCGGGCGATCTGGCGCAGAAGGTCGATCCGTACCTGCGGCCGCTGTACGATGCGCTGTACGACCTGCTCGGCTTCGACAAAACCGCGAAGATGTTCGAGCGGCAGATGATCGAGATCGCGCCGCTCGCGTACATGCGCGGCCGCACGCTGAACCACGCGTTCATCATCCTGGACGAGGCGCAGAACACTACGCCCGAGCAGATGAAGATGTTCCTCACGCGGATCGGCTTCGGCTCGAAGGCCGTGGTCACCGGCGACACGACCCAGGTCGACTTGCCGCGCGGGCACAAAAGCGGACTGATCGAGGCGCAACAGGTGCTCTCGGAGGTGCGCGGCATTGCGCTCACCCGCTTCACCAGCGCGGACGTGGTGCGCCATCCGCTGGTCGCGCGAATCGTGGAGGCCTACGATGCGCACTCGCAAAAAACCGCCAGTCCGGCGGATTCGCGCTGACTTGACCGAACGCGTCGATTCGCGTGCACCGAACCCGCCGCCTCTGTCCACCGAGCGGACGCAACCTCACGAAACCGCATGAGCCGCGCCCCGAAACTGACGTTGAATCTGCAATTCCCCGCCGCCAGGACCTGGCCGGAGCATAAGGCGCTGCTGCCGCGCGCCACCGTGGCCGGCTGGATCCGGGCGGCGCTGTTCGCCGACGGCGAGCTGACCGTGCGCTTCGTCGATGCCGACGAAGGCCGTATGCTGAACCGCACCTATCGCGGCAAGGACTACTCGACCAACGTGCTGACCTTCGCGTACGCGGAATCGGAAGACGACCCGGTGACGGGCGATCTGATCCTGTGCTGCCCGGTGGTCGAGAAAGAGGCTACCGAGCAGGGCAAGCCGCTGATCGCGCACTACGCGCACCTGCTCGTGCATGGCACGCTGCATGCACAGGGCTACGATCACGAAGTCGAACAGGAAGCCGAGGAAATGGAAGCGCTCGAGACCGAAATCCTCGGCAAGCTGGGGTTTCCCGATCCGTATCGATAGGCGCCGGTCTGCGCCGTGTTGCTTGTCCACCACCCGTTCATCCTCATTCAACCGACACCGTGAGCACCTCATCCCCTGAAGCCGACACCCGCACGCCTTGCCCGGATTACCCGCCGGTGCTCGGCGAATCGCGGCTTCTGACCGACGAGGAATTGCATGCGTCGCTCGAATGCACGCTGCGCGACTGGGATCGCAAGAGCGACCTGTGGCTGTTCGGCTATGGCTCGCTGATCTGGAACCCCGGCCTGCCCACCGTCGAAGCGGCCCGCTCCAAGGTGCATGGCTATCATCGCGGGCTGTACCTGTGGTCGCGGGTGAATCGCGGCACACCTGAGCAGCCGGGCCTCGTGCTCGCGCTCGATCGCGGCGGCTCCTGCACTGGCATTGCGTTCCGGCTGGCAGCCGAAGGCTCCGCGCCGCATCTCGAAGCGCTGTGGCGGCGCGAGATGGCGATGGGCTCGTACCGGCCGGCATGGCTGCCGTGCGTACTGGCCGACGGCCGGCGTGTCGACGCGCTGGCGTTCGTCATGCGCCGCGACGTGCCGAGCTACACCGGCAAGCTGCGCGACGAGGTCGTGCGGACGGTGTTCGGCTGCGCGTGCGGGCGCTACGGCACCACACTCGATTATGTGAGCCGCACCGTCCACGCGCTGCGCGAAAGCGGGATGCCCGACCGCGCGCTCGAAGCGCTGCTGGAGCGCTGCAAAACGGAAGGCCGCGAGCGCGAGGCCGCTCGGCGGGCTCCACAGGTCTCGGGGCGCGAGTCGGGACAATGAACGGAACACTCAGGCACGAGCCGATACGCGCGACATTGCGACATTGCGACATTGCGACATTGCGACATTGCGTCGTTGCGTCGTTGCGTCGTTGCGTCGTTGCGTCCAATGACCGCTCGGCCGCAGGCGACGCTGAGACGCTGACCATGTCGCTAGCCGCGCGGCGCAACCGCCACGCCTGACTGCCCGCGAAGCGCCACGCGGACTCGGCCTCGCCTGCGCCCATCGTTCCCGAGCCGGCATTTTTTGCGCGAAAACGCTTTTTCGCGCGTAATCAGTTAGGATTGACCCAAGCTCCGCCGCTCGCGACCGAGCCGCGCCGCCCTGCTTCACCTATCGCCCAGCCCGGCGGGACACGGTCCTGCCACGCGCCTCGGGTATCCTTAATGCTCCGTAACAGCGCGCCCAGTCTCGTCGGGCGCACTATCATGAACGACACGTATCCCAGTCGACGCCCAACCGACAAACCGCAGGAAAAACGCTCGCTTCTCGAGCGTCTGACCGACTTCATCTCGCCCGAGCCCGACTCGCGTGCCGAACTTCTCGAAATTCTGCAGGACGCGCACGAACGCAACCTGATCGACGCCGACTCGCTGTCGATGATCGAAGGCGTGTTCCAGGTGTCCGAACTCAGCGCGCGCGACATCATGGTGCCGCGGGCGCAAATGGACGCGATCAATATCGCGGACAACCCCGCCGAATTCATCCCCTACGTGCTGGAAAAAGCGCACTCGCGTTATCCGGTCTACGAAGGCAATCGGGACAACATCATCGGCGTGCTGCTCGCGAAAGACCTGCTGCGCTATTACGCCGAAGAAGAGTTCGACGTGCGCGGCATGTTGCGCCCCGCCGTGTACATCCCGGAGTCCAAGCGCCTGAACGTGTTGCTGCACGACTTCCGCGTGAATCGCAATCACCTCGCGGTGGTGGTCGACGAATACGGCGGCGTGGCCGGCCTGATCACGATCGAAGACGTACTGGAGCAGATCGTCGGCGACATCGAGGACGAATACGATTTCGACGAGGAAAGCGGCAATATCATCGCGTCGCCGGATGGGCGCTTTCGCGTGCGCGCGCTGACGGAGATCGAGCAGTTCAACGAGGCGTTCGGCACGCACTACCCGGACGACGAAGTCGACACGATCGGCGGGCTCGTCACGCATCACTTTGGGCGGGTGCCGCACCGCGGTGAAAAGGTCCGCCTCGACGATCTGATCTTCGAGATTCTGCGCGGCGACGCCCGCCAGATCCACATGTTGCTGGTGCGCCGCGATCCACTGGCCGGCCAGCGCGAGCGCGACGCACAGCACGTGCAAACCTGAGCCGCGCGGTTTTCCGGCTCCTTCACCCGCTTCTTCAACTCTCCTCACGCCGACCGCGCAACGATGGCCGACCCGATCACTTCCCGTTCGCGCTCCGGCGCGAGCGCGCACGCTCCCGCTGCCGCCGCCGACGAAGCGCGCGGCCGCGCGCTGCCTCGCTGGCATTACCTGGTCGCGTTCGCCGTGGGAGCGGCCAACACGCTGTCGTTCGCGCCGACGCCGCACGGCGGCTGGCTGCAGCTCACGATCTTCGTGTTCTTTTTCGCGTGGCTCACGCGCGCCACCGGCTGGAAAAGCGCCGCGCTCACGGCGGGCGCGTTCGGCTTCGGCAATTTCGTGTCCGGCGTCTGGTGGCTATACGTCAGCATGCATGACTACGGCGGCATGGCCGCGCCGCTCGCGGGCGCCGCGGTCGTGCTGTTCTCGCTTTATCTGGCGCTCTATCCGGCGCTGGCCGCGGGCATCTGGTCGTTCTGCGCCGGTCACGCGCGCAACGGCGCGATCGACGCCTCTGCGCCGTTTTCGCCGACCTGGCATGGCTCGCTGGCTTTCGCGAGCGCCTGGGCGGTGGGCGAATGGTTGCGCGGTACGGTGTTCACCGGCTTTCCGTGGCTCGCGAGCGGTTATGCGCAAGTGGATGGCCCGTTCGCCGGGTTCGCGCCGGTGGTGGGGGTCTATGGCGTCGGCTGGATACTGGCGCTGGTCGCAGCGCTGATCGTGCAGGCGTTGCTGGCAGGGCGGCCGCTGCCGCTTTGGCGCGAGCCGCGCAGCGCGACCCGTGCGGACGTCGGCCGCCCTGATCACGGCGAAGGCCAACGCAGCGGCAGCGTCCCCGACGGCAGAGCACAACGAAGCCTCATGCGCAGCCTCGTGCCGGGCGGCGTCGCGCTGGCGCTGATCGCGGCGGGCCTGCTGCTGCCGCGCGTCCAATGGACTTTACCGGCCAACGCGCCGTTGACGGTGCGTCTGCTGCAAGGCGACGTCAAACAGGAAATGAAGTTCGAGGAAAGCGGCGTGCGCGCGGCGATCGACCAGTATCAGCGGATGATCACATCGAAGCCGGCGGACCTGATCGTCACGCCGGAGACCGCAATTCCCGTGCTCGCGCAGCAATTGCCCGTGCCGTTCGCGGCGGCGGTGCGCGAATTTTCCGACTCCACCGGCAGCGCGATCCTGTTCGGCGCGATCGGCGGCACGATCACGCCGGAAGGCCGGGTCGTCGACTATACGAACAGCCTGTTCGGCATCACGCCCGGCTCGCGCGAGCTGTACCGCTACGACAAGCATCATCTGGTGCCGTTCGGCGAATTCGTGCCTTGGGGCTTCCGCTGGTTCGTCAACCTGATGAATATCCCGCTCGGCGACTTCTTCCGCGGCCCGCCGGTGCAGAAGCCGTTCATGGTCCACAACCAGCCGGTCGCGGTGAACATCTGCTACGAAGACATTTTCGGCGAGGAAATCGCGCGGACCCTTCGCGAAACCAGCACGCCGGCCGGCGTGCTGGTCAACGCGACCAACCTCGCCTGGTTCGGCGACACGATCGCGCTGGATCAGCACCTGCAGATGGCGCGCATGCGCTCGCTCGAGACCGGTCGCCCGATGCTGCGCGCGACCAACACCGGCGTCACCGCCGCGATCGACGCCAACGGCCGGGTAATCGGACGCCTGGCGCCGTACACGGTCGGCTCGCTCGACGTGAAGGTGCAAGGCACTTCCGGCAATACGCCGTACGTGTCGAGCGGCAACAACACGGTGCTGGCGGTGTCGGTGCTGCTGCTGGCGTTCGGCTTCGCGTTCGGGCCCGGCATCACGCGTCGTCGCAACGGCAAGCAGTGAGGCGGGCTGGGTTCCCATGAGCGGCAACACGCTCCCTGCATGCGCGCCGCCGTGCGTGCGTGCTGGCTTGCGGCTCATGCATCCGGTTCCGGAAGCGCTTGCTGCGTCGAGCCGCGCCGCAAGACCCGGCACTGAAGGCGCGCCAAAAAAATGCGCCTGACGAGCAGGCGCATTTTCAGTTCGGGCACAGCACAACGTTTCAGAAGTTTGAACAGGCCCCTGCGTCTGTGCAATCCAGCGTCGCTCAGTCCGTCGGCACGGTGTCGATGAACGACTGGCGCAGCGACAGTTTCTGAAAATGCTTGTCCAGGTTCGGATGCGGTTCGCGCCAGTTCAACTGAGGCATACGGAAGTCGAGATAGCCCAGCGCGCAGCCCACCGCGATGTCGGCAAGCGTGTAGTGATTGCCTGCGCACCACGGCTTGCTGCCCAGACCCTGCGCCATCGCGACCAGAGCTTCGTCGATCTTGCGCTGCTGCCGCGCAACCCACGCGTCCGCGCGCTGCTCGAGCGTGCGCTGCGTGCCTTCGAGGCGAATCAGCACTGCCGCGTCCAGCAGGCCGTCGGCGAGCGCTTCCCAGCAACGCACCTCGACGCGTTCGCGGCCCGACTGCGGAATCAGCTTGCCGACGGGCGACAGGGTATCCACGTATTCGCAGATCACGCGCGAGTCGAACACGGCTTCGCCATCTTCCATCACGAGGCAGGGCACTTTGCCCAGCGGATTGAAGGTGTGAATCCGGGTGTCCGGCGCCCAGACGTTCTCGGGCACCAGTTCGTAATCGATCTTCTTGTCGGCCAGCACGATGCGCGCTTTGCGCACGAAAGGGCTGGCGATCGAACCGATGAGTTTCATCATGACCATCTGCCTTTAACTGAATCCGGCGAAAGTATAAGTGCCAGGCGCTCTTCGCGCTCAGCGCGGCGTCGCTTACCAGGCGCCACCAAGCCGCGTTGTGGATGGATTGCAACATGCCGGCGGCAGTCTTGCCAGCCCCCGCCGTGCGAAATGACCGCGCGCATTGGGCGCTACAATCGCACGATGAACCAGCCGACCGAACCCACCATCGCCATCGACGTCTACCGCACGCGCCGCGAGCGCGTACTCGCCGCGCTGCGCGCCGCGGGCGGTGGCGTCGCCATCGTCCCCACCGCGCGGGAAGCGCTGCGCAACCGGGACACCGACTACCCGTACCGGCACGACAGCTACTTTTACTATCTGACCGGCTTCAGCGAGCCCGAAGCGCTCCTCGTGCTGGACGCGAGCGCCGCGCCCGGCGAGCCCGCGTCGGTACTGTTTTGCCGCGAGAAAAACGTCGAACGCGAAACGTGGGAAGGCTTGCGTTTCGGCCCGGAGGGCGCGCGCACGGCGTTCGGCTTCGACGCGGCGTTCGCGGCCGGCGAAATCGACACGCATCTGCCGCGGCTCATCGCGGACAAGCCGGCGCTGCATTACGCGCTCGGCACCTCGGCACGACTGGACGAACAGGTGCGCGGCTGGCTCGACGCGGTGCGCGCGCAAGGACGCAGCGGCATCGCCGCGCCGAGCGCCGCGCGCGATCTGCTGCCGCTGCTCGACGAGATGCGGCTCGTCAAGGACGACCACGAACTGGCGATCATGCGCCAGGCGGCGCAGATTTCCGCCGCCGCGCATCGCCGCGCGATGGCCGCGTGTCGCCCCGGCGTGCGCGAGTATGAACTGGAAGCCGAGCTCCTCTATAGGTTCCGCAAACTGGGCGCGCAGGCGCCGGCTTATACGTCGATCGTCGCGGCGGGCGCGAATGCCTGCGTGCTGCACTACCCGGCCGGCAACGCGATTGCGCGGGACGGCGACCTGATCCTGATCGACGCGGCCTGCGAACTGGACGGCTACGCGTCGGACATTACCCGCACCTTCCCGGCGAGCGGCCGCTTCACGTCGCCGCAGCGTGAGCTGTACGAGATCGTGCTGGCCGCGCAGCAGGCCGCCGTCGACGTCACGCGCGCCGGCGCCACCTTCGACGATCCGCACCAGGCCGCGCTGCGCGTGTTGTCGCAAGGGCTGCTCGACACCGGCATCGTCGAGCGTACGAAGTTCGCATCGGTCGACGACGTGCTCGCCGAGCGCGCCTACGCGCCGTTCTACATGCACCGCACGGGCCACTGGCTCGGCATGGACGTGCACGATTGCGGCGACTACCGCGAGCGTGGCGCGCCGCGCGACGAAGCGGGGGCATTGCCGTGGCGCACGCTGCAGGCGTCGATGACCCTGACCATCGAGCCCGGGCTGTACATCCGGCCGGCCGAGGGCGTGCCCGAGCGCTACTGGAACATCGGCATCCGCATCGAGGACGACGCGATCGTCACGCCGGGCGGCTGCGAGCTGATCACGCGCGACGTGCCGGTGGCCGCCGCAGAGATCGAAGCGCTGATGCAGGAAGCCCGCGCGGCCCATGAGACGAGGAAGTAATCCGCCATGAACGACGCTTCTCCGTCGACGGTGATTCTGAAGCCCGCGGCAACCGATCACTCCTTTGACTTCGACGTGACGATCGTCGGCGCGGGTCCGGTCGGGCTCGCGCTGGCCGGTTGGCTGGCGCGGCGCAGCGTGACCCGGGCGCTGAAGATCGCACTGATCGACGCACGCGAGCCGGAAGATTCGATTGCCGATCCGCGCGCAATCGCCGTATCGCACGGCAGCCGGATGATCCTCGAGCCGTTGCGGTGGCCCGCCGACGCAACCGCCATCCAGCGCATCCACGTATCGCAGCGCGGTCATTTCGGGCGCACGCTGATCGATCACAGCGAGCATGGCTTGCCGGCGCTCGGTTACGTGCTGCGCTACGGCTCCATCGTGCACGGTCTCGCCGACGCGGTGCATGCGACCTCCGTCCACTGGTTTCGCTCGACGTCCGCCGCCGCGCCGGTTCAGGAACTCGACGGCGTGAGCTTGCCGATCGAAACCGCCGGCGTCACGCGCAAGCTGCGCACGCGCATCGTGGTGAACGCGGAAGGCGGACTGTTCGGCGACCTGAAACCGCGCAAGGACGCGAGCCTCAGCGTCGACAAGGACGCGCAAGCCGCCGGCAAAGGCTCGCGCCTAAGCGCGGCCGAAGGCTCCGGCGGCAAGGGCTCGCGCGACTACGGGCAAACTGCGCTGGTCGGCACGGTCAGCGTGTCCGCGCCGCAGCCGCACGTGGCATGGGAGCGCTTCACGACGGAAGGTCCGATCGCCTTGCTGCCGATGGGCGGCGTGCGCGGCGCCGACTACGCGCTGGTGTGGTGCTGCGCTCCCGACACAGCCGCGCGCCGCGCGCAACTCCCCGACGACGCGTTCCTCGGCGAGCTCGGCGCCGCGTTCGGCGACCGCATGGGCCGCTTCACGCAGATCAAAGCGCGCGCGTCGTTCCCGCTCGGACTCAACACGGTCGAGACCCAGGTGAGCGGGCGCGTCGTCGCGATCGGCAACGCGGCGCAGACGCTGCATCCGGTTGCGGGACAGGGCCTGAACCTCGGCTTGCGCGATGCGCACGCGCTCGCCGACGCTTTATCAGCGCAAGGCCCGACCCCCCTTGCACTCGCCAGCTTCGCGCAGCGCCGCGCGCTCGACCGGCGCATGACGATCGGCGCCACCGACATCCTTGCGCGCCTGTTCACGGTCGACTTCGCGCCGCTCGCGATCATGCGCGGGCTCGCGCTCACGGCGCTCGAATTCGCGCCGCCGGTGAAAACGGCGCTGGCTCGCCAGATGATGTTCGGACAGCGCCGCTAGGCGCACCGCCTAAGCGCGCGCTGCGGCTTTTTCGAGCCGCAGCGCAAGGCCGCCGGTTGATGAACCGGCGCACTTTCATAGAAGATTTAACAGGTTACGAGACGCACATGGCGGGTGTCGCTTGCCTGTTAACGCTAAAATGGCCGTTTTCGCTCGCGTTTCCGGTGCTCCGATTGTCTGATCATGGACAGTCCGTCGCACCCCGGTCGCCCACGTCATGCCCACTCTCGGCTCCCACAATCTGCGTAACAACCTGTTCGTCGCCCCGATGGCCGGCGTGACCGACCGGCCGTTCCGGCAGCTATGCAAGCGGCTGGGCGCGGGCTATGCGGTGTCGGAAATGGTCGCCTCCAACGCGCAGTTGTGGAAAAGCGAAAAGACCCAGCGCCGCGCCAATCACACGGGCGAAGTCGAACCCATCGCCGTGCAGATCGCCGGTGCCGATCCGGCGATGATGGCGGAAGCGGCTCGCTATAACGTGGCCAACGGCGCGCAGATCATCGACATCAACATGGGCTGCCCGGCCAAGAAGGTGTGCAACGTCGCGGCGGGTTCCGCTTTGCTGCAGAACGAACCGCTGGTGCAGCGCATCGTCGAGGCGGTGGTGGGCGCGGTGGGGGTCGGCCCCGATGCGGTGCCTGTCACGCTGAAAATTCGCACCGGCTGGGACCGCGGCAACAGGAATGCGTTGCGCGTCGCGCATCTGGCCGAGGCCGCCGGCATTTCGATGCTGACCGTGCACGGCCGCACGCGCGCCGACCTGTACCACGGTGACGCCGAATACGAGACCATCGCCAGCGTCAAGGCGTCGGTGCGCATTCCGGTCGTGGCCAACGGCGACATCACCTCGCCGCAAAAGGCGCGCGCGGTGCTGGCCGCCACCGGCGCCGATGCGATCATGATCGGCCGCGCGGCGCAGGGGCGCCCGTGGCTGTTCCGCGAGATCGCGCATTTCCTGCAAACGGGCGAGTTGCTACCCCCGCCGCGCATCGACGAAATCCAGCAGGTGATGAACGAGCACCTCGAAGATCACTACGCGTTCTACGGCGAATTTACAGGTGTGCGCACTGCGCGCAAGCACATCGGCTGGTACACTCGCGGCCTTTCCGGCGCCAGCGTGTTCCGGCATCGCATGAATACGCTGGACACCACGCGCGAACAACTCCTCGCCGTCAACGAGTTCTTCGACGCACAAAAGGCGCTCTCCGACCGCCTGGTCTACGTCGACGAAACGCCCGAGAACCAGGGCGAGGACCCTACCGACCGACTGGCAGCATGAGCAAGAAGAATATCGAACAATCCGTGCGCGACAGCCTGGGCATGTACTTCCAGGATCTCGACGGCTCCAATCCGCACGATGTCTATGACATGGTGATTTCGTGCGTGGAAAAACCCCTGCTCGAGGTGGTGCTCGAGCAGGCCGGCGGCAATCAGTCGCTGGCCGCCGAATACCTCGGCATCAACCGCAACACGTTGCGCAAGAAGCTGCAACAACACGGTTTGTTGTAGCGATTGGTCGTATCTTCGCGCCCCGCCACGTTTCTCTTCGGCTTTTCGTCTTCATCATGATCAAGCAAGCGCTCATCTCCGTTTCCGACAAGTCCGGCATCGTCGACTTCGCGAAGTCGCTTTCCGACCTCGGCATCAAGATCCTGTCGACCGGCGGCACCGCGAAACTGCTCGCGGACGCAGGCCTGTCCGTCACCGAAGTCGCCGACTACACGGGCTTCCCGGAAATGCTCGACGGGCGCGTGAAAACGCTGCATCCGAAGGTGCACGGCGGCATTCTCGCCCGCCGCGACCTGCCGGAACACATGGCGGCGCTCGAGAAGCACGACATTCCGACCATCGACCTGCTGGTCGTGAACCTGTACCCGTTCGTGCAGACGGTGTCGAAGGAAGAATGTTCGCTGGAAGACGCGATCGAGAACATCGACATCGGCGGCCCGACCATGCTGCGCTCGGCTGCGAAGAATCATCGCGACGTGACGGTGGTGGTGGACCCGACGGACTACGCGCTGGTGCTCGAAGAAATGCGCGCGAACAACAACGCGGTGTCGTACCAGACGAACTTTCGCCTCGCGACCAAGGTGTTCGCGCACACCGCCCAGTACGACGGCGCGATCACGAACTATCTGACGAGCCTGACCGACGAACTGCAACACGCGTCGCGCAATACTTATCCGGCCACCTTCAATCTGGCGTTCAACAAGGTGCAGGATCTGCGCTACGGCGAGAACCCGCATCAAAGCGCCGCGTTCTACCGTGATGTGAACGTGCAGGCCGGCGCGCTCGCGAACTACAACCAGTTGCAGGGCAAGGAACTGTCGTACAACAACATTGCGGATTCCGACGCGGCGTGGGAATGCGTGAAGACCTTCGACGTGCCGGCCTGCGTGATCGTCAAGCACGCGAATCCGTGCGGCGTCGCAATCGGCGCGGATGCGCACGACGCGTACTCGAAGGCGTTCCAGACCGACCCCACCTCGGCATTCGGCGGCATCATCGCGTTCAACCGCGAAGTGGACGAAGCAGCGGCGCGAGCCGTGGCCAAGCAGTTCGTCGAAGTGCTGATTGCGCCGTCGTTCAGCAGCGAAGCGCGCCAGGTGTTCGCGGCCAAGCAGAACGTGCGGTTACTCGAAATCGCGCTGGGCGAAGGGCATAACGCGTTCGATCTGAAGCGGGTCGGCGGCGGGCTGCTGGTGCAATCGCTCGATTCGAAGAACGTGCAGCCGCACGAATTGCGCGTGGTCACCAAGCGTTATCCGACGCCGAAGGAAATGGACGATCTGTTGTTCGCCTGGCGCGTCGCAAAGTATGTGAAGTCGAACGCGATCGTGTTCTGCGCGAACGGCATGACGCTCGGCGTCGGCGCCGGCCAGATGAGCCGCGTGGACTCGGCGCGCATCGCCAGCATCAAGGCGCAGAACGCCGGTTTGTCGCTGACGGGTTCGGCGGTGGCCTCCGATGCGTTTTTCCCGTTCCGCGACGGCCTCGACGTGGTCGTGGCGGCCGGCGCGAGCTGCGTCATTCAGCCGGGCGGCTCGATGCGCGACGACGAGGTGATGAATGCGGCCGACGAGCACAACATCGCGATGGTGTTGACGGGCGTGCGCCATTTCCGCCATTGAGACCGGGTGGTTGGCGGCTTATGCAGCGGCGTGCCTGTTGCAGCCAAAGCCGCTGAGCAAGCGTTGAGGTTGGCAAGAACGGCCTGGTGGAATTTCCGCCGGGCCGTTTTGTTTTCGGACCGCCGTCGAGACGCGCACCTTTGCCTTGGTCCGCCCTTCGTCGGCACTTTCATGGGCCGGATTTTTGCGCGCATTGGTGGCCATGCCTTTCACGCGCGGTCGGCTCAATCGTCTGGCTCTTTTCTCGCATAGCCGCCGCTCACGTCCGGATGCTGGCTGATGTACGTCGCCAGCCCCCACCCGCGCTTCGCCAGACGCTTCAGTGCGGCCATGTGGCGCGCACCCACGCTCGCTTTTGTGTACCAATAGACGACCCCCCGCCTGAAGCGGATCTTGATGAAATCCGCGCCGAGTTCATACGCGTCGACACCCGAGTCACCGCTTAAATTCGGATAGCGCCTCATTTCCAATTACCTCCTCGCGAACCCTGCCGCAACTTTTATTCCGCGGGTTGCGCCCTTCGCTGGCCGTCATCCGGCGTGCGTGTTGTAGTATCGCAGGCACCTGGTTTTTACCGCGCTAGCGGCACTTCATGAGAATTCTCGGCATCGACCCCGGCCTGCGCGTAACCGGCTTCGGCGTGATCGACCAAAGCGGCCATACGCTCAGCTATGTCGCGAGCGGCGTCATCAAAACGGCCGACGCCGATTTGCCGTCGCGGCTCGGCACCATCTTCGAAGGCATCGCCACGCTGATCCGCCAGCATGCGCCGGACCAGTCGGCGATCGAGAAAGTCTTTGTCAACGTCAATCCGCAGTCCACGCTGCTGCTCGGCCAGGCACGCGGGGCGGCAATCTGCGGACTGGTCGCTGGAGGCGTGCCGGTTGCCGAATACACCGCGCTGCAATTGAAGCAGAGCGTGGTGGGCTACGGCCGCGCGACCAAGGAACAGATGCAGCAGATGGTGGTGCGGCTGCTCAGCCTGTCCGGGGTGCCCGGCACCGACGCCGCCGACGCGCTCGGCATGGCGATCTGCCACGCGCACGGCGGTTCGACGTTGTCCACGCTCGGCGGCATCGCCCCTTCGCTGGCGAAGAAGGGGCTACGGGTCAGGCGCGGGCGCCTCGTGGGCTAGCGAGGGATGGGCCGCTCGGTCTCCATGGCGCGGCATGGCTGAACCGTTTTGCAGGCGACATACTCGGGATACGCGCCCCCCGGTCGCTGCGCTACACTCGCCCTTTCCCTCGAAATTGAATTCGCCATGATCGGTCGCATTGCCGGCGTTCTGCTGGAAAAAAACCCGCCGCATCTGCTCGTCGACTGCAACGGCGTGGGTTACGAAGTCGACGTGCCAATGAGCACCTTCTACAACCTGCCGTCCAGCGGCGAGCGTGTCGTCCTGCTCACGCAGATGATCGTGCGCGAAGACGCGCATCTGCTGTACGGCTTCGGCACCACCGAGGAACGCTCGACCTTCCGCGAATTGCTGAAAATCTCCGGCATCGGCGCACGCATGGCGCTCGCGGTGCTCTCGGGCATGAGCGTGCACGAGCTCGCCCAAACGGTCACGATGCAGGACGCGGCACGCCTCACACGCGTGCCAGGCATCGGCAAGAAAACGGCGGAGCGACTGCTGCTGGAACTGAAGGGCAAGCTCGGCGCCGACCTGGGTGCGATGGCGGGCGCAGCATCGGCCTCCGACCATGCGTCCGATATCCTGAATGCGCTGCTCGCATTGGGTTACTCCGAAAAAGAAGGATTGGCGGCCATCAAGAATGTCCCAGCCGGCACAGGTGTCTCCGACGGCATCAAACTCGCGTTGAAGGCGTTGTCGAAGGGTTGACGCAACGCCCGTGGCTCGCTGTGCGCGGGCTCCGGGTCTGAGAAGAGCTTCGCACAAGCCCCAGCCTAACGCACCCTGGCCATTCGGCCGAATTTCGCGCCGGATGCGTCGCGGTACAATGACCGCATGATCGAAACCGACAAACTCGCCGCCGAGCGCATCATCGCGGCCACGCCCGTCTCGCCGAACGAAGAAGCGTTCGAGCGCGCGTTGCGCCCGCGCCAGCTCGAAGAATATGTCGGGCAGGAAAAGGTGCGCGGCCAGCTGGAAATTTTCATCGAGGCTGCCAGGCGCCGTTCCGAATCGCTCGACCACGTATTGCTGTTCGGCCCGCCGGGCCTCGGCAAGACCACGCTCGCGCACATCATCGCGCGGGAAATGGGCGTCAATCTACGGCAGACGTCCGGGCCGGTGCTCGAACGCGCCGGCGACCTCGCCGCGCTGCTGACCAACCTGGAAGCCAACGACGTTCTCTTCATCGACGAAATTCACCGGCTCTCGCCGGTCGTCGAAGAAATCTTGTATCCGGCGCTCGAGGATTATCAGATCGACATCATGATCGGCGAAGGCCCGGCCGCGCGCAGCGTGAAGCTCGATCTGCAGCCGTTCACGCTGGTCGGCGCAACCACGCGCGCAGGCATGCTCACCAATCCGCTGCGCGACCGCTTCGGCATTGTCGCGCGGCTTGAGTTTTACAATGCCGAGGAACTGGCGCGCATCGTCACGCGCTCGGCTTCGCTGTTGAACGCGCAGATTCATCCGGACGGCGCGTTTGAAATCGCCAAGCGCGCGCGCGGCACGCCGCGTATCGCAAACCGGCTGCTGCGCCGCGTGCGCGACTTCGCGGAGGTCAAAGCGGACGGCAACATCACCGCGCAAGTGGCCGACGCCGCGCTGCGCATGCTCGACGTCGACGCCGTCGGCTTCGACCTGATGGACCGCAAGCTGCTCGAAGCCATCTTGCACAAGTTCGACGGCGGCCCGGTCGGCGTCGACAATCTGGCGGCCGCCATCGGCGAAGAACGCGACACCATTGAAGACGTGCTCGAGCCCTATCTGATCCAGCAAGGCTTTCTGCAACGCACGCCGCGCGGCCGCGTCGCCACGCTGCTGACCTACCGGCATTTCGGTCTTGCCGCACCGGAGTCGTCAAGCGTGCTGCCCGGGCTGTGGGATTCGGCCGCTCAGTGAGCCGCACCTGGCGAGGCTGCTCAGTATGTCCGACCAGACCACCCGGCGTTCCCGTTCACCGAGTGGGCTTGCCAGGTCGCTCACTAGCAGCCTGCGCTCGAAGCTGGCCTCCGGCGTCACGCATCTGACGAGCGGCAGCGGCCCCACGCTCGACTACTCGTCCCCGCCGGGCGATCCAGGCCTGTTCGGCCCCGAGTCCGTCTGCTGGAAAGTCCACGCCGACTTCACGTCGATGATGACCGGCGGCATCAGCGCGTTGCTGCTCCAGGCGTTGCACCCGCTGGCGCTCGCAGGCGTCTGGGACCATTCCAGCTTCCGCACCGATATCTTGGGTCGCTTGCGCCGCACGGCAACCTTTATCGCCGGCACGACTTTCGGGAACCGGCACGACGCGCTGGCGCTGATCGAACGTGTCAGGCGCATCCATCTCGGCGTGAGCGGCATCGCACCGGACGGCCGCCCGTATCGCGCGAGCGACCCGGCGCTCCTGACGTGGGTGCACATCGCCGAGGTGTCGAGTTTCATGACCGCGCACTTGCGTTATGTGAATCCGCAGCTGCCCGTGGACGCGCAGGATCGATACTTCGCGGAAACGGCGCGCATCGCGGAGATGCTCGGCGCGCACAATGTTCCACGCTCGCGCGCCGCCATCGACGCTTATCTGCAGGCCATGCGGCCCGAACTGGTGGCCAGCGAGCGCACACGCGAAGTCGTCAGGATACTGCTGAGCGCGCCCGCGCCGAGCATGGCGATGCGGCCCGTCGGCATGTTGATGCTTAACGCAGGCGTGGATCTTCTGCCCGACTGGGCGCAGGCGATGTTCGGGTTCGAGCGCTATGCGACGCTGCGCCGGAGCTTCGCGAGGCCGGGTGTGCGGCTCGTCGCGCCGGTCGTTCGTTGGGCGCTGGTGAATGGAATATCGAAACGCGCGCGCCGGCGCGTGGCGGCCACGCGTGAGCCGCATTGACTCCGGGCTGGTCAGGCGCGCGCACCAATGGGTCTACGCACGTGCATTGATAAACCTAAGCGCGCAAGGCGCCGCTTTATGCCCGCGCCTCATTGCTCGAAATGAACGCGGCAGGCGCCCGCGTCACAGCCCGCGCAGCGCTTCTTCGCTCAACGCGCGGGTTGCGCCGCCTTCCTGAAACCATCGTCCGCGGCCGGTGCGTCGAGGTGCGCAATGTCCGCCCACGAGACGACCGTCGCGGCACCCTCATCGAAGTCGACCACGTTCAGGCTGGTATTGAGCAACGGGTAATCACGCGGTGCGTCGAGCGGCAAACGGCACGCAAAACGGCGCACGCAATCGAGTACGCCGCCATGTGCTACACAAGCGATCCGGCCGCCAGGATGCGCCGCGACCAGCGGCTCGATCGCGTGCACCACGCGATCGTGGAAGGCGCGGTGCGACTCGCCTTCAGGCGGCGCGAAACCCGGGTCGCGGGTTTGCCAGTGTGCGTATTCATCGGGGAAGCGCAGCGCGATCTCGTCGCTGTCATGTCCCTGGAATGCGCCGTAGGAGCGCTCGCGCAGCGTTTCGCGCAACTGCAGCGGCAAGCCCAGTGCGTCGGCGATGGGCTGCGCGGTCTGCTGCGCGCGTTGCAGATCGCTCGAATAGATCGCGTCGAGCCGCGCGCCGTGCTTCGCGGCGTCGGCGAAACGGCGCGCGAGACGTTGCGCCTGAGCCAGGCCGGTGGTCGCGAGCGGAATGTCGATGTGACCTTGAATGCGCTTGATGCGGTTCCAGTCGGTCTCGCCGTGCCGTATGAACAGAATCTGCGTAGTCATGAAAGAGGAGCGCACGGTGCGCGCCAGTTGTGCCGAGCCGCTATTGTCGCAAAAACGGCTGGAGGGTTAAGACGCGCCCAATGGCGTGCGTCGGATGATCGATCGTGGACGAAGAGTCCTTGAGCGCGGCAGGCTCAGGCGTTGGTCTGCAACCAGAAGGTGACAGGCCCGTCATTGACGAGCGAGACCTGCATATCCGCGCCGAACTCGCCCGTCTCGACGATTGGATGCTTCGCGCGTGCGGCCGCCACGAAGTAGTCGAACAGGCGCTTGCCTTCTTCCGGTGGCGCGGCCGGCGTGAAGCTCGGACGCAGCCCGCTGTTGGTGTCCGCTGCCAGCGTGAACTGCGACACCAGCAGCAGGCCGCCCACGCGGCCGGCGCCATCGAGATTCTGCACGCAGAGGTTCATCTTGCCCGCCGCGTCGCTGAACACGCGATAGCCGAGCACCTTGGCGAGCAGCCGGTCGGCCGCGGCGTCGGTGTCGCCCCGCTCGGCGCACACGAGCGCGAGCAGACCCGCGTCGATCGCGCCGGTCACCCGGTCGGCCACGCGCACTTCGGCGCGGCGCACGCGTTGGATCAGCGCGATCATCGGCTAGTGGACTCGGCGGCAAACAGTCGACACATGACAGCGCGATCAGGCGGCCAGCGTGACGCGTGCAAAGCGGCGCTTGCCCACTTGCACCACGTACTCGCCGGCTTCGACCTTCAGGCCCTTGTCGGACACGGTCGCGCCGTCGATCTTCACGCCGCCCTGCTCGATGTTGCGCAGCGCTTCGCTCGTCGACGGCACGAGGTTGGCCTGCTTCAGCAGCTGGCCGATCGCGAGCGGTGCACCGGCGAGCGCGACTGCCGGAATGTCATCCGGCACGCCGCCCTTCGCGCGATGATTGAAGTCTTCGAGCGCGCGCTCGGCGTCTGCCTGCGAATGGAAGCGCGCGACGATTTCCTGGCCGAGCATCACCTTGAAATCGCGCGGATTGCGGCCCGCTTCGATCTCTTTCTTGAAGCCGGCGATTTCATCCATCGGACGGAACGACAGCAGTTCGAAATAACGCCACATCAGCGTGTCGGAGATGCTCATCAACTTGCCGAACATGTCCGTCGGCTTCTCGCTGATGCCGATGTAGTTGTTCTTCGACTTCGACATCTTCTCGACGCCGTCGAGCCCTTCGAGCAGCGGCATCGTCAGGATGCACTGCTGCTCCTGGCCGTACTGCTTCTGCAACTCGCGGCCCACCAGCAGATTGAACTTCTGGTCGGTGCCGCCGAGTTCGAGGTCGGCGTTCAGCGCGACCGAGTCGTAGCCTTGCATCAGCGGGTACAGCAGCTCGTGAATCGAGATCGGCACGCCGCCCTGGAAACGCTTGGTGAAATCCTCCCGCTCGAGAATCCGCGCCACCGTGTAGCGTGACGCAAGCTTGATCATGCCGTCGGCACCGAGCGGCATCGACCATTCGCTGTTGTAGCGGATCTCGGTCTTGTCGCGGTCGAGCACGAGCGCGGCCTGCTCGAAATAGGTCTTCGCGTTCGATTCGATCTGCTCGCGGGTGAGCGGCGGTCGCGTTGCGTTGCGGCCCGACGGATCGCCGATCAGCGACGTGAAATCGCCGATCAGAAAGATCACCGTATGACCCAGGTCCTGCAACTGGCGCATCTTGTTCAATACGACCGTGTGGCCGATGTGAATGTCGGGCGCGGTCGGATCGAGCCCGAGCTTGATGCGCAGCGGCTTGCCGGTCGCTGCGCTCCTCGCGAGTTTTTGCGCGAATTCTTCTTCGATCAGCAGTTCGTCGACACCGCGCTTGGTGATGGCGAGCGCGTGACGGACTTCGTCGGTGACCGGAAAGGCGGGCGCGGGATTGGGCTGGATGGACTCGGTGCTCATGCTGGAAACGTAAAGTCGCGAAAAAGGGAGATTGTCCCATAGATACGCGCCGCCGCGCCCGCGGACGCGGCGAAAGGCGCCCTCAGGGAGCAAAACGCGGAGCCGGAGGCGCAGGCGAATGCTGAGCCACACGGGGAGCCAAAGGCGCAGCCACGCGCGGAGCCATCAGCGAACCGCAACGGGTCCGCCGGAAGGCAGGCAGGGGGCGCTTGACGCGCCGAGCGATATGCGAGCTGCAAACAATCCGTGGACAGGCGCACAGCGGGGGGCTTAGCGCGCGGTACGCGCTACCCGTGGCTTACCCGCGCTCATATTCGACCGCGCTTGCGCCGATAATCTGCTAAAACGGATCGCAACGAACCTGACAGGAGCAGCAACGTGACGCAACACGCAACAGACGGCGTCTACTTTGGATTGATGTCCGGCACCAGCATGGATGGTGTAGACGGCGTGGCCGTCAGATTTGAGGAAGGAAAGTCGCCGGTGGTGCTGGCCGAGGCGTTCGTCAGTTTCTCCGCGGGCATGCGCGAGGCGCTGTTCGCGCTGCAGCAGCCGGGCGAGAACGAGATCGAGCGGGAAGCGCTGGCCGCCAATGCGCTCGCCACACGCTATACGGTTTGCTGCCACGAGCTCCTGCTTGGCAGCCGCGTGCCCGCCGCGGACGTGCGGGCGATCGGGGTGCACGGCCAAACGGTGCGGCATCGGCCGGAAAAAGGCTATACGCGGCAGATCAACAACCCCGCGCTGCTCGCGGAGATGATGCACATCGACGTGGTCGCCGATTTCCGCAGCCGCGACGTGGCGGCCGGCGGCCAGGGCGCGCCGCTCGTGCCGGCCTTTCACGCCACGGTGTTCGGCGCTCAGGACGAGACGCGGGTGGTGTGCAATCTCGGCGGCATCAGCAACATCACGATATTGAACGCGACCGGCAGTGTGCGCGGCTTCGACTGCGGACCGGCGAACGCGCTACTCGACGAATGGGCGCAGCGCCATCTCGGTAAGCCGTTCGACGAAAACGGCCATCTGGCGGCCGCCGGTCAGGTGGATCGCAAGCTGCTCAATGCGTTGCTCGACGAGCCGTTTTTCTCGCTCCAGCCGCCGAAGAGCACCGGCCGCGATCTGTTCAATCCCGAATGGCTCGACGCGAAGCTCCAGCCGTTCGGCGCGCTGGCTCCCGCCGACGTTCAGGCGACGCTGGTCGCGTTGACAGCGGTGACGGTCGCGCGTGAGATCGAGCGGCACGCGTCGGACGCAAGGGCGGTCTATGTATGCGGCGGCGGCGCGCGCAATCCGGAGCTTCTGAAGGCATTGCGGCAGGCGCTGGAGGACAGCGGCGTGAGCGGCGTGCCCGTCATGACGACCGACGCGCTCGGCGTGCCGCCAAGCCAGGTCGAGCCGCTCGCGTTCGCGTGGCTGGCGATGCGCTGCATCGCGCGGCTGCCGGGCAACCTGCCGGCGGTCACCGGCGCGACCGCGCAACGCGTGCTGGGCGCGATTTACCCCCGCTAAAGCCAATCGCGAAAGCCGCACCCGAAGCCCGGTGTTCGCCCGAAGCGCTGACCGTCACCGTCCGCTATGAAACGACATGGGCCTCCAGCAGGCTGCTCGTACGGCAAGCTGGCAGGCTTGGCCTGGCGCCTGCGCCAACGCCTGGCGCGATTTCCAAATAAGAACGGCCCGGGCGCTATTGCACTCGGGCCGTCAGATGCAGACATCTCGGTTACAAACTTTGACGCTAACGTCAGCTCAGACCGAGAAAGACGAGCCACAACCACAGGTGGTCGTAGCGTTCGGGTTCTTGATGACGAACTGCGCGCCGTTGATGTCGTCCTTGTAGTCGATCTCTGCGCCGACCAGATACTGGTAGCTCATCGAGTCGATCAGCAGCTGCACGCCGCTCTTGTTCATGACGGTGTCGTCTTCGTTGACGGCTTCGTCGAACGTGAAACCGTACTGAAAGCCGGAGCAGCCGCCGCCCTGCACGAAAACGCGCAGTTTGAGGTCCGCATTGCCTTCTTCTTCGATCAGTTGCTTGACCTTGTCAGCCGCTGCGTCGGTAAAAACGAAGGGGGCAGGCATTTCGGTCACGGGTGTATCGGTGACTGCGTTCATTCGAACTCTCCAGAAAGCTTCTAACCGCTATTGTAGGGCTGATCTCGATATCGTGCCGAAGCCCACAAAATCAATGGGTTCTTCCTGCGCACGGACGTAACGGCGCGAATGTCGCCGCCCGTCGGCCCGAACGCACAATACACTGCTCAGGCGACGAATCCGCGGCCGCCAGGGCGATGTTCGAGGAGCCTCGAAGCCATGAAGCGACGCCATAATTCGCGGAAACAGACATAAAAAAAGCCGCCTTCGCGAAAGCGTTGGCGGCTTTTGCAGCGCACCGGCCCTGGAGCCGGTCGCACCGAAGCGATTAGCGCTTCGAGAATTGCTTCCTGCGACGTGCCTTGTGGAAACCGACCTTCTTACGTTCCACTTCACGCGCGTCACGCGTGACGAAGCCTGCGTGCGACAGTTGCGGCTTCAGCGTTGCGTCGTAGTCCATCAGCGCGCGGGTGATGCCGTGGCGAACCGCGCCGGCCTGACCCGTTTCACCGCCACCCGTCACGTTGACCTTGATGTCGAACGTAGCGCCGTGGTTCGTGAGTTCCAGCGGTTGACGCACGATCATCAGCGACGTTTCGCGCGAGAAGTAGTCGGCGATGGGCTTGCCGTTCACAACGATGTCGCCCTTGCCTGCCTTGATGAACACACGTGCGACGGCGCTCTTGCGGCGGCCCGTGCCGTAATTCCAGTTACCGATCATGTGGGCTCCCCTTAGATCTCGAGCGCTTTCGGCTGTTGCGCCGAATGCGGATGCGTTGCTTCAGCGTAGACCTTCAGCTTCTTGATCATCGCGTAGCCGAGCGGGCCCTTCGGCAGCATGCCCTTGACCGCTTTCTCGAGCGCGCGGCCCGGGAAGCGTTCCTGCATCTTGCCGAACGTCGTTTCGTAGATACCGCCCGGGTAACCCGAGTGGCGATAGTACTTCTTGTCAGTAGCCTTGTTGCCCGTGACTCTCAGCTTGCCTGCGTTGATAACGATGATGAAATCACCGGTGTCGACGTGGGGAGTGAATTCAGGCTTGTGCTTGCCGCGAAGACGGTGTGCCACTTCGCTGGCGACACGCCCGAGAACCTTATCCGTCGCGTCAATCACGTACCATTCGCGCGTCACCTCATGGGCTTTTGCGGAAAACGTCTTCATGATCGATCCAAAAAAATTGCTGCGCCCAATGTATTTTTCCTGCTTGTAATGTGCGCATCGAGGCGCGTGCAGGCTCTCCCTGGTTCTTCCTCCGCGGGCGCGAATGCGGAAAAGCCCTGAATTATAAAGGAAATTGCGACGGCAAGTCAAAATGTGCGGGTTGTATGACTCTGCGCCGTGAACATGCCACGGGGCGGCAGTGCATTTAGCACGCGCTGGCGGCCTCGAGTTGAACGGGACCATTACGTGGGCAGCGGTCCCGAAGCGACGGCAGTCGAAAAAAAACCCGAACGCGCGGTTCGGGTTTAATCCACCAAAGGAGGAGGTGGAGGAGACAGCGGAGGTTACAACTGCTGCAACCGATGAAGCAATTATATGAGGCTCGCTTGTGCAACGCAAGAATGCTTGCATTACGAAATGCGTTTTCATAATGTGACAAAAGGCGCGTTTGACGCGATGCAATTTCCCTGGTGAGATTCAATCCGGCCGCCGAAGGACCCCGCTCACACGCTCTAAAGCAATGCGCCTGGACTCGCCCCAGGCATCGCGCCATCCCACGCCCATGCCGCAGTGCAACACAAGCGCGGCCTGCGGCAGGATCACGCCGCAAGTCGCTCCAGGCGGATGCTCGGACGTCGGGCTACAATGCCGTCTCGATATTGCGAAGCGCGGTGGAGCACAGCATGGAATGCAAAGTGAGCTGGATGGGGCAAGACGGGATGGCGTTCGCGGCCGAGACGGGCAGCGGTCATCTGGTCGCGATGGACGGTGCGCCTGAAGGCGGCGGCCGCAACCTCGCGCCGCGTCCGATGGAAATGGTTCTGCTCGGCACGGGCGGCTGCACCGCCTACGACGTCGTGATGATTCTGAAGAAGAGCCGCCAGGAAATCGCTGGTTGCTCGGTGACGCTCAAGGCCGAACGCGCCAGCGAAGACCCGAAAGTGTTCACCAAGGTCCACTTTCACTTTACGGTAACCGGCAAGAATCTGAACCCGGCCACAGTGGAGCGCGCCATCAATCTGTCGCACGATAAATACTGCTCGGCGTCGATCATGATCGCGAAGACCGCCGAGCTGACGCACTCGTTCGACATCGTCGCGAGCTGAGGGCGGCCAACGGCTGACGGCGCCTCGCGCGACGCTTCCGCAGCCCGTCATACGAGCGCACCGCCAGCTCAACCCGGGGTACGAAATGCGCGCACCAATTGAAAATGCCGGCGTCCTCGCGGATGCCGGCATTTCTCGTTTGGGTGGCAAAGCAGGCCGATAAGCCGGATTCTGTGCACGCGCAACGTCCGAAAACGCGACGCGCGTGGCAGCCATTCCTCTAGGCGCGTCATTACTGACGCGCTCAAGCTTCCTACCCGCAGACGAGACGGGGGCCCCGTCCTGCATCTCGAAGATGCGCGCCTGCCTACTTGGAATTGCTCCGGGTGGAGGTTACCGTGCCGGTCTGCCTTGCAGCAGCCGCGGTGCGCTCTTACCGCACCGTTTCACCCTTACCTGATCCCGGCTTGCGCCGGGCCATCGGCGGTTTGCTTTCTGTTGCCCTGTTCCGCGTGTTGCCACGGATGGCCGTTAGCCATCACCCTGCCCTGTGGAGTCCGGACTTTCCTCGCCCTCTTTGACCGAAGCCTCCAAGGCCGCGACTGCCTAGCCTGCTTTGCTGCGGCGGATTTTAACACCTGCGCGGTTGGCAAGCCGGCGCATCGGCTGAAATAGCCGAATGGCCACGCGATGTGAACCACTCGCCCTAACGCACGGCGTTAGTGACTCTCGCTGTGACCGAGCGTCCGTTTAGCGGCTGCGCCGCCCCGCGCGAAAGATCCATGTGTCGTCGTAAAAGGCGGCCGATTCGTTCTCGGGCCACCAGCCCGGAACGCCCAGCACCGGCAGCGGCGCAAACATGCGACTCGTGAGCGCTTCGGTGCCCAGCAGCGCCGCGCTGACCGAATCATCCAGCCACGCGTCGCGCGCAGCAGCGTCCCATTCGAAATAGGCGGCCGGCACATCGACGACCCACGCATGCCCGGTGCAAGCCTTGAACGGCGCGACCAGCTTTTCCAGCAACGCGTGGCCGAAGCAGCGCACTTCACAGCTTCTCGTCCACGCATCGCGTCGGGCGACCAGCAGCGTCTGCCAGTCGAAGCCGCGCAGCGCGCCGCTCAATGCGGGATCGGCACAGGCGAACAGCAACGCGTTCTCGTCGAACAAGGTCAGCGTGTCGCGCACGCCGCCACGAGTCGGACCGACCCCCAGCACGTCGATGGCCGCCGACTGCCGTGCGTTCAACGCCGCCTTGATACGCGGAAACGCAAACCACATCGAGGCATTGAAGAAGTCGTGCAGATTGTGACGCGTCGGCACGCTACCGGTCGCTGCGATGTGCGCCTCGTACGCCGCGCCGGCCGGCAGATCGTCCTGAGCGATGAACGTGAGGCGCCGACCGCGCCCGGTAGTCTGCCGCAGCTCGGCGGCGTCGGCGTTCATTTGGGCGAGCAAGGCCGCATAGCCCGTCAGCGCGGCCTGCTGCCAGCGCTGGCCACGCAACGCGAACGGCGCGAACCAGGGCCGCGACCAGTCGATCGCGGCAAAACCCGGCTGCGCCGCGTCGTGCCCTGCCTCACGCCATTGCATGGGGACGACGCATCAAACCAGACGCCAGCCAATCGACTCGCCGCCGCGCAACGGCACCACCGGCGTATCGCCGACCGGTAATTCAGCCGGCAGCGTCCATTCCTCGCGACGCAGCGTAACCCGCGCCGCGTTGCGCGGCAGCCCGTAAAAATCCGCACCGGAGAAGCTCGCGAAGCCTTCGAGCTTGTCGAGCGCACCCGCTTTGTCGAATGCCTCGGTGTACAGCTCGAGCGCGTGCAGTGCCGTATAGCAGCCCGCGCAGCCGCACGCATGCTCCTTCAAGCCCTTCGGATGCGGCGCGCTATCGGTGCCGAGGAAAAAGCGCGGATTGCCCGAGGTCGCCGCCTGGACCAGCGCAATGCGGTGCGTTTCGCGCTTGAGCACAGGCAGGCAGTAGTAATGCGGGCGAATGCCGCCCTGGAAAATAGCATTGCGGTTGTACAGCAGATGGTGCGCAGTAATGGTCGCGCCGAGCAGCTGCGGCGCGACACCCGCTTCGCGGATATAGTCGACTGCGTCTTTCGTCGTGATGTGTTCGAACACCACTTTCAGCGCCGGGAAGGCGCGGCGCAAAGGCGTCATCACCCGGTCGATGAACACCTTCTCGCGGTCGAACAGGTCGATCGCCGAGTCCGTCACTTCGCCGTGCACCAGCAGCGGCATGCCGAGTTCCTGCATCGCTTCGAGCGTTTTCGCGCACTTCATGACGTCGGTCACGCCGGCGTCCGAATTGGTCGTGGCCCCGGCCGGATACAGCTTCACGCCATGAACGAAGCCGCTTTCTCGCGCGCGGCGAATCTCGTCGGGCGGCGTGTTATCGGTCAAGTACAGCGTCATCAGCGGTTCGAACTGCGCGCCTTCGGGGATCGCCGCGATGATCCGCTCGCGATATGCGCGCGCCATTGCGGTAGTCGTGACCGGCGGCTTCAGGTTCGGCATGATGATCGCGCGGCCGAACTGACGCGCGGTGTCCGGCAACACGGCGGCCAGCATCGCGCCGTCGCGAACGTGCAGGTGCCAGTCGTCGGGACGGGCGAGCGTGATGGAGTCGGGGGAAACGTTGGAAGCGGTCATGGCGAAAGAGGGAACGAGACTCGACGGCAAAAGCCAATCGACCCGGTCAAACCGCCATGTTGCGGCCCAAACACACGTCAATTCTGCTATTTGGCGTTTCTGGCTCGGTGATATGCTTGGGAAATCATCATTGTAACGGCTCGCCCGTTCACAGGCTTCCCGCAACATGTGCCAACTTCTCGGAATGAACTGCGCCGCGCCGACGGACGTCACGTTCTCGTTCACCGGCTTTGCGGCGCGTGGCGGCGTCACGGATCATCATGCCGACGGCTGGGGAATCGCCTTCTTCGAAGACAAAGCCTGCCGCCTGTTCATCGACCATCAGTCGTCGGCCACCTCGCCGATCGCCGACATGGTCAAGCGCTACCCGATCAAATCGAAGAACACCATTGCGCATATCCGCAAGGCGACGCAAGGACACATCCTGCTCGAAAACTGCCACCCGTTCATGCGCGAACTGTGGGGGCGTCACTGGATTTTCGCGCACAACGGCGATCTGAAAGACTATGGGCCCGAACTGTCGGGCGTTTATCAGGCCGTCGGCACGACCGATAGCGAGCTCGCTTTTTGTGCGCTGCTGGAAGGTTTGCGCAAGGCGTTTCCCGGCGCGCGGCAACCGCCGCTCGAACAACTGTTCGCTGCACTGCAGACCCTTACGCGCGAGATCACGCAGTTCGGCGTGTTCAATTTCCTGATGTCGAACGGCCAGGCGCTGTTCGCGCATTGCTCGACGCATCTGTATTACATCGTGCGACGCTGGCCGTTTTCCACAGCACACCTGGTGGACGCGGATGTGTCGATCGATTTCGCCAAATACACGACGCCGGAAGACCGTGTCGCGGTGGTCGCGACCAAGCCGTTGACCGATAACGAAGTGTGGACCGCATTCGAGCCGGGCGATCTGATGATGTTCCAACACGGCGAAGTGATCGGCCGCATCAACATTCCGGTGCCGGCATCGGTGCTCGAAAAGCTGCGCAATCCGGAGCTGGATGCGTCCGCGTCGGCTAGCACGATCGCGGCCTCGATGGCGCCTGCGGCGATGGCCGACAGCGAGTCCGACCTCGAAGCGGCCGACGACGCCGCGGCATTCGAGTCCTGAGAACATCACCCGCGGCACTCGCGGACCAGACCGAATCATCACCGGAAAACGAAAAAGCCGCTCGAGTAGCGGCTTTCTCTTGTTCATGCCAGTCGGCAAGCACCGGCCGTCCAACCCCTCAGTGCAGGATCTTCGCCAGAAAGTCCTTCGCGCGATCGGACTTCGGATTCGCAAAGAAGTCTTCCTTGCGGTCGTCCTCGACGATCAAGCCCTTGTCCATGAAGATCACGCGGTGTGCGACCTTCTTGGCAAAACCCATTTCGTGCGTGACGCACATCATGGTCATGCCTTCCTGCGCGAGTTCGACCATCACGTCGAGCACTTCGTTGATCATTTCGGGATCGAGCGCCGAAGTCGGTTCGTCGAACAGCATCGCGATCGGGTCCATCGACAAAGCACGCGCAATCGCCACGCGCTGCTGCTGACCGCCCGACAACTGTCCCGGAAACTTGTCGGCATGCGCGCGCAGACCGACGCGATCGAGCAGCTTATAGCCCTTGGTCGTGGCTTCTTCGGTCGAGCGGCCCAGCACCTTGATCTGTGCAAGTGTGAGGTTCTGCACGATCGTCAGATGCGGGAACAGTTCGAAGTGCTGGAACACCATGCCGACCTTGGAACGCAGCTTCGACAGATTGGTTTTCTTGTCGGTCAGCGACTGCCCATTGATGACGATCTCGCCCTTCTGAAACGGCTCGAGGCCGTTGACCGTCTTGATCAGCGTGGACTTGCCCGAGCCCGACGGCCCGCACACCACCACCACTTCACCTTTTTTGACTTCCGTCGTGCAGTCGGTCAGTACCTGAAACTGACCGTACCACTTCGAAACATTCTTGATAGAGATCATCTTGCGACCTTTTTCTGAAGACTTTTGACGAGGCTCGACGCGACCACACAGATCACGAAATAACACGCGCCCGCGAACAGTACCATCTCGACATTCGTACCGTCACGATCGCCAATATTCGTGGCGGTGCGGAAGAAGTCGGCGAGGCTGATCACGTAGACGAGCGACGTGTCCTGAAACAGCACGATCCCCTGCGTGAGCAGCAGCGGCACCATCGCGCGGAATGCCTGCGGCAGCACGATCAGGCGCATGGCCTGCCCGTAGGTCATGCCGAGCGCGAACGCCGCGTTGACTTGTCCGCGCGGCACCGCCTGGATGCCCGCGCGAATGATCTCCGAATAGTACGCCGCCTCGAACAGCGAGAATGCGACCATTGCCGACGCGAGGCGAATGTCGATGTCCGGCGACAGGCCGAGCACGTTTTGCAGCACCTGCGGCACGATCAGAAAGAACCACAGCAGCACCATCACCAGGGGGATGGAACGGAAGATCGTCACGTAACCCTTCGCAAACCACTCGAAGGGTTTGAACGACGACAGCCGCAGCATCGCCAGAACCGTGCCCCAGATAATGCCGAACACGATCGCGATCAACGTGATCTTGACGGTGACGATGGCGCCGATCAACAGCGTAGGCAGTGCGCCCGGAATACCGCTCCAGTCGAAATGATGCATCACTTGCCTCCGATATAGCCGGGCAACCGGCTTTTCGCTTCGACCCAGCGCATCAGCTGCATCACCACCAGGTTGATCAGCATGTACGCCACCGTGACCGCGATGAACGACTCGTACGTCTGCGACGTATAGTCGACCAGTTGCCGCGCTTGCGCGGACAGGTCGAGCAGACCGATCGTCGAGGCAACCGCCGAGTTCTTGAAGATGTTCAGAAATTCGGACGTGAGCGGCGGCACGATGATCCGGTACGCGACCGGCAGAAGCACATAGCGATACGTCTGCCATTGCGTGAAGCCCACCGCCAGACCCGCGGCGCGCTGGCCGCGCGGCAACGCGTTGATGCCCGAGCGCACCTGCTCGCACACGCGGGCGGAAGTGAACAGCCCGAGACAGATGATCGACGACGAAAAGAACTGCGCGCCCGGCGGCAGTTGCTTGAACCAGGTACCCATCGAGACGGGCAGCAGCTCCGGTATCACCAGATACCAGATGAAGAACTGCACGATCAGCGGGATATTACGGAAAATCGCCACGTAGACCGTGCCGATGCCCGACGCCCATTTGTTCGGCACCGTACGCAGCACGCCAAAAAGCGAGCCGACGATCAGCGCGATCACCCATGCGGACAGCGACACGGTAACCGTGACCCACAGGCCCGAGAACAACCAGCCCAGGTACGTGGTCGGCTCGCCGGTGGAGACCGGACTCAGCAGAATGCCCCAGTTCCAGTGATATGACATGACCAAGACTCCAGCAAAAAGAAACGGAAGAAGCGCGTGGCCCCTTCCGTTTCGTTCAGCGTTTCAGAGAAACAGCTAAGGTTTAATCGATTGCCTTGTCGTTCGGATGCTTGAAGAGCGCCTTCATGTCGTCGCTTTGCGGGAAGTTCAGGTTCAGGCCCTTAGGCGGGATCGGCGATTCGAACCACTTCTTGTAGATCTGATCGGCTTCGCCCGAGACTTGCACTTTGGCGATCGCGTCGTCGGCGACCTTCTTGAACTCCGGATCGTTCTTGCGCAGCATGCAGCCGTACGCTTCACGCGATTGCGGCGCGCCGACGATCACGTAATCGCCCGGGTTGTTCGACTTCGCGCGTTCGCCCGCGAGCAATGCGTCGTCCATCATGAACGCCGCGGCACGACCCGTGGACAGCGTCAGGAACGATTCGCCATGGTCCTTCGCGCTGATGATGTTCATGCCCATGCTCTTGTCCTGGTTCATCTTGCGAAGCAGGCGCTCGGAGGTGGTGCCGGCGGTCGTGACGACCGTCTTGCCCTTCAGGTCGGCCCAGTCTTTGATGCCGGAGTCTTTCTTGGTCATCAGGCGCGTGCCGATCACGAAGATGGTGTTCGTGAACGCGGCCTGCTGCTGGCGCTCCAGATTGTTCGTGGTGGAACCGCATTCGATGTCCACGGTGCCATTCTGCACCAACGGAATGCGGTTCTGCGACGTGACCGGCGTCAGCTTCACCTTCAGGTTAGGCATGTTCAGCTTCTGCTTGACGGCCTCCACGACTTTCATCGCGTACTCTTGCGAGTAGCCAATCACGTTCTGCTTGTCGTCGTAGTATGAAAACGGGATCGACGATTCGCGATGACCCAGCGAAATGACGCCCGTGTCTTTGATCTTTTTCAGCGTACCCGCGTCTTGCGCGTGCGCGCCGAGCGTGAACAGTCCGAGAGTCGCGAGCAGCAGCGCAGCTTGTTTAACCTTCATGTGAGGATCTCCTAGGCAATAACCGGCGCCAGTTTAGCAAAGTAACTAATATGAAAGTATGGCTATAAACCATGCTGTTGCGTGCGCGCCGCTAACGGCTCGCACCGCTTGAAAGGCGCCAGCGCACCTGTTGCGCATATGCAAAGCGGGCGGCATCGATCCGATGCCGCCCGCCGGTACGACGCGCGGTCTTGTGGACCGCGTTCAGGCAAGAACCGCCGGCGAATGCGCAGGATGGCGCAGCCCCCGTTCAAATAAAAATCAGGGGTACAGACCGCGCATCTCCCGCGCTTGCA
Organism: Paraburkholderia suaedae; assembly: GCF_040812055.1. Taxonomy (NCBI): domain Bacteria; kingdom Pseudomonadati; phylum Pseudomonadota; class Betaproteobacteria; order Burkholderiales; family Burkholderiaceae; genus Paraburkholderia; species Paraburkholderia suaedae. The sequence continues at coordinate 222,058 of NZ_JBFOAH010000006.1, forward strand.
AGATGCGCTTGCAAGCGACGATGAACGCCGCCGTGCGCACCGACACGTTCTGCTCGCTCGACACCTGCCACACCGCGGCAAACGCTTCGCGCATGACGCGCTCGAGGCGCTGGTTGATCTCGTCCTCGGTCCAGAAGAAACTGGAAAAGTCCTGCACCCATTCGAAGTACGACACCGTCACGCCACCCGCATTGGCCACCACGTCCGGGATCACGAGAATGCCGCGATCGTGCAGGATATCGTCCGCCCCCGTGGTGGTCGGGCCATTGGCGCCTTCCACGACGATTTTGGTCTTGATGTTTCCGGCGTTCTTTTCCGTGATCTGATTCTCGAGCGCCGCCGGAATCAGGATGTCGGATTCGATCGTCCAGAAATCTTCGTTGCTCACGGCATCCGCTTCGGGGAAGCCGCCCACGCCGCCTGTTTTCGCAACGTGCTCGATCAGCGCGCCCGCGTCGATGCCGGTCGATTTGTACAGCGAGCCGGTGTGATCCTGCACGGCGACCACCTTCGCGCCCGCTTCCTGGAACAGCCGCGCGGCAATCCCGCCGACATTGCCGAAGCCTTGCACGGCGATGCGCGCACCGGCGATATCGAAGCCGATACGGCGCGCCGCCTCGCAACCGACCACGAACACGCCGCGGCCCGTCGCCTCGCGACGGCCCAGCGAGCCGCCCAGCGTGATCGGCTTGCCGGTCACGACGCCGGTGGCCGTCTGTCCCTGGTTCATCGAGTACGTGTCCATCATCCACGCCATGATCTGCTCGTTCGTGTTCACGTCCGGCGCGGGGATGTCGGTATTCGGCCCGATGATGATGCCGATTTCGCTGGTGTAGCGGCGCGTGATGCGCTCCAGCTCACCACGCGCGAGGGTGCGCGGGTCGACCCGGATACCGCCCTTCGCGCCGCCGTACGGCACGTTGACCGCGGCATTCTTCACCGACATCCACGCGGACAACGCCATCACTTCCGACAGCGTCACGTCCTGGTGATAGCGCACGCCGCCCTTGCCCGGACCGCGCGACACGTTGTGCTGCACGCGATAACCTTCGAAGTGCGCGACGGTGCCGTTATCGAGTTCGATGGGCACGTCGACGATCAGAATGCGCTTGGGGCGCTTGAGGGTTTCCAGCCAGCGCGACAGCGAGCCGAGGTACGGCGCGACGCGGTCGACCTGACGCAGGTAGTTGCCCCAAGGGCCGAGGTCCTCACGATTGAGGTAAGAGGGAACCGACTGCAACGTTGATGCGGACTGGGCAACTTGCTGCTGGGAAGACATGAGCGCTCCGGCGTTGTTCGAATACGAGCATTGTCGAAAAACGCCGTTTTGAAATCCAATGCCGTTTCCTTATCCGATTATGTTTTTTTTGCATAACCACGGCGAAGCCGCAAGTTCCCGTCGTCGCGACGCAGGTTTTTTTATGCGGCGTCGTGTCCCAGTTCTTCCGAGACGACGTCCCACAACTGCCGCACCAACACCTGGCGCGCATCGTCGCTTTTGGCCGCGAGCTTGTCGCGGTACAGGCGAATCTCCATGCTCAGCGTGAGCTGTCCTTCGGGCGTGCCGCGCATCGCACGATCGAGGCGGATCAGCTTGCCGTCGGCGACCGCGTCTTCCACCGCGCTGTGCGGCAAAAAGGCGATGCCGTGGCCGGCCAGCGCCATCGCCTTGAGCCCTTCGGCCATATCCGTTTCGTACAGCCGATCCAGGTAGAGGCGCTCCGGCGCATTGGCGAGGATCACTTCGGTCATGCGTCCGAGATACGCGTTGGGCGTGTAGGAGAGATACGGCGCGGGCGCCTCGGGTGTGCCCGGCAGCGTATGACGCGGCCGGCCGGCGCGCCCCGGCGCCGAGAACGGGCTGATCGGCTCGTTGCCGAGCGTCAGCATGTCGTAGCGGCCAGGATCGAGCGCCACCGGGTGGCTTGGATGGTGATAGCCCATCATGACATCGCAGCCGCCTTCGACTAGCGACAACGCCGCGTCGTGCACGTTCAGCGCCCGCAGCCGCGTGTGGATCGGCCCCATCTGCGCTTCGATGCGTTGCAGCCAGCGCGGAAAGTACGTCAACGACAGCGTATGCGGCACCGCGAACTCGATCGTCGCCTGGGGCGTCGCCGTATGGCCGCGCAGCAGCGCGCGCGCCTCGTGGAACTGCGAGAGCATCGCGAGCGCCTGCTCGTTGAACACCTGGCCGGCCGCCGTCAGCCGCGTCGGATAAACCGATCGGTCGATCAGCTCCGTGCCGAGCCACGCTTCGAGTGCCTGGATGCGCCGCGAAAACGCCGGCTGCGTCACATGGCGCAATTCGGCCGAGCGGCTGAAACTACGCGTTTCCGCCAGCGAAACGAAGTCTTCGAGCCATTTCAGTTCCATGCGGGGTCTGTTGCCGGGCGAGATGAAGAAGTCACATTCTAAGCGGCCGCGCCTACGGCGTGATGCGTTCAGGCGGTGGCGGATCACAGATCGGCTGCCATGCAGGCACCTGCGCGCCTCGTGGCCAGGCGCGCCGCAGAATCACGGCCAGCATGGGCCGTCCGCACACAGTGGTAAAATTCGCGGTTCCCTCCGTTCCCGATCCGCTCGCTGAGCGTTCAACGCTTCAACCCGGTCCCCATCATGTCCGACACCCGCCCCGACACCCTCTTCGCGCTGAACGCGCTCTCCCCGCTCGACGGCCGTTACGCGTCCAAAACCGAAGCCCTGCGCGACTGGCTTTCGGAAGCCGCCTTCATGCGTAATCGCGTGACGGTCGAGATCCATTGGCTGATCGCGCTGTCGCGCGCCGGCTTCGCCGAAGTGCCGCGCTTTTCCGAAGCGTCCGAACGATTCCTGCTGCAACTGGCCGAGCGCTTCACCGCGCACGACGCCGCGCGCATCAAGGAAATCGAGCGCGTGACGAATCATGACGTGAAAGCGGTCGAGTACTGGCTGAAGGAGTCGGTCAAGGGTCAGGCGGAACTCGAGCGCGCGAGCGAGTTCATTCACTTCGCGTGCACTTCGGAAGACATCAACAATACGTCGCACGGCCTGATGCTGGCCGGCGCCCGCGAACACGTGATCCTGCCGGCGCTGCGCTCGGTGCATCAGCGCCTCGTCGCGCTGGCTCATGCGCATGCCGAACAGCCCATGCTTTCGCGCACGCATGGGCAGCCGGCCAGCCCGACTACGCTCGGCAAGGAAATCGCCAACGTGGCGGCGCGCCTCGAACGCGCGATCGATCGGGTCGCCAAGGTCGAACTGCTCGGCAAGATGAACGGCGCGGTGGGCAACTTCAATGCGCACCTGTCCGCGTATCCGGAGTTCGACTGGGAAGCGTTTTCGAAAGAAGTGGTCGAACAACGCCTGAAGCTCACGTTCAACCCGTACACGATCCAGATCGAGCCGCACGATTACATGGCGGAACTGTTCGACGCCGTGTCGCGCGCCAACACGATCCTGCTGGATCTGGACCGCGACGTGTGGGGCTACATCTCGGTCGGCTACTTCAAGCAGCGCACCAAGGCCGGCGAAATCGGCTCGTCGACGATGCCGCACAAGGTCAACCCGATCGACTTCGAAAACTCCGAAGGCAACCTGGGTCTCGCGAACGCCACGCTGCGCCACCTCGCCGACAAGCTGCCGGTGTCGCGCTGGCAGCGCGACCTGACCGACTCGACCGTGCTGCGCAACATGGGCGTCGCATTCGGCTACTCGCTGCTCGCGTACGACTCGCTGATCCGCGGCCTGGACAAGCTCGAAGTCAACGCGCAGCGCCTGAACGAAGACCTCGACAACTGCTGGGAAGTGCTGGCCGAGCCGGTGCAAACGGTGATGCGCCGTTACGGCATCGAAAATCCGTACGAGCAGTTGAAGGAACTCACGCGCGGCAAGGGCATCACGCGCGAAGCGCTGCAAAGCTTCGTCGGCGGTCTCGCGATTCCTCAAGACGCGAAAGACCGCTTGCTCGCCATGACGCCGGCTTCGTACATCGGCAAGGCAGTGGAACTGGCCAGGCGTATCGCCTGATTCGCAGGTGTCGTGTTTCACGCTTCATACGCGCGCGCCTCGTTGCGCGAGGCACACGTAGAAAAGCCGCTCACAACCGAGCGGCTTTTTTATCCCTGCGAGACGCGGTGCCCGCGCTAACTCACCGCTCGCCTGCCTGCTTCAACACTTCGTCGACGATCTCTTCCGGCGACAGCTCGATGTTGACGGTGATCGCTTCATCCGGGCCCGGTTCCTCCAGCGTGTCCAACTGGCTTTGCAGCAGCGACGGGTCGAAGAAATGGCCGGTGCGAGTGGTCAGACGTTCTTCGAGCAACTCGCGCGAACCCTTCAGGTAGACGAAGCACACGTCCTTGTCGCCGGCGCGCAGGATGTCGCGATACGAGCGTTTCAGCGACGAACACGTGAACACCGCGGTCTCGCCCGCCTTCTGCTTTTCTTCGATCGCCGCGCGGATGGTTCTGAGCCACGGCCAACGGTCCTCGTCGGTGAGCGGGATGCCGTGGTGCATCTTCTCCTTGTTGGCGGCGCTGTGAAACGCGTCGCCGTCGGTGAACGCGCAGTGCAGGCGCTCCGCCAGCATTTCGCCAATTCTCGTCTTGCCGGCGCCCGACACGCCCATTGCGATCAGAATCATCTGAAACTCCTTACAGGACCGCCGCGAGCGCGAAGGTCAAGCCCAAACCCATCAGCGAGATGATGGTCTCCAGCAACGACCATGTCTTGAAGGTCTGCACCACCGTCATGCCGAAGTACTCCTTGATCAGCCAGAAGCCGCCGTCGTTCACGTGCGAGAAGATCAGCGAGCCCGAGCCGGTGGCGAGTACCAGCAACTCCGGCTTGACCTGTACCGCGCCCGCCGCGGCGATCGGCGCGACGATGCCGCAGGCGGTGGTCATCGCGACCGTGGCGGACCCGGTCGCGAGGCGGATCAGCGCCGCGACGAGCCAGCCGAACAAAAGCGGCGACATATGGATCGCTGTTGCGACGTTGACGATTTCCTTCGAAATGCCGCTATCCATCAGCACGCGGCCGAAACCGCCGCCCGCGCCGACGATCAGCGTAATGCCCGCGATCGGCGCAAGGCAATCACCGCAGAACTTCTGGATCTGCTCGCGCGTGAAGCCGCGGCTCGCGCCGAAGGTCCAGAAGCTGACCAGCACCGCCGTCAACAGCGCGACGTCCGAGTTGCCGAAGAAGCGCAGCAGATCGTTCGGCAGCGTCTTCGGGGTGGACACGAGATCGGCCCAGCTGCCGACCAGCATCAGGATCACCGGCAGCAGGATCGTGAACAGCGTGATGCCGAAGCTCGGCAATTCGCGCTTGGGCGCTTTGCTGACCGCGCTGTTCGCCACGCCGTTGTTTGTGTTCACGCCATTCGCATCCGCGCCGCCCAGGAATTGCGCAGCAAGCGCGTTTTCCTTCGGCAATTGGATATAGCGGCTGACCATCAGCGCGAACAGCGGCCCGGCGACGATCGCCGTCGGAACGCCGACGATCAGCCCATACGCAATGGTCCTGCCGATATCCGCGTGATACGCCTGCACCGCGAGCATCGCGGCCGGGTGCGGCGGTAGCAGGCCGTGCACGACGGACAGACCCGCGACCATCGGCAAGCCGACCAGCAGCAGCGATTTATTGGTGCGCTTCGCGACGTTGAACGCGATCGGAATCAGCAACACGAAGCCGACTTCGAAGAACACCGGCAAGCCGACGATGATTGCAACGACCATCAACGCCCAGTGGATGTTCTTCTCACCGAAGAAGTGGATCAACGTAGTGGCGATGCGCTCGGCGCCGCCCGATTCGGCCATCATCTTGCCGAGCATCGTGCCCAGCCCGACCACGATCGCGATGTGTCCCAGCGTGTTGCCGTTACCCGTTTCGAACGATTTGACGATGCTGGCCATTGGCATGCCGGCTACGAGGCCGAGCAGCAGCGACACCATGATGAGAACGAGGAACGGATAAACCTTGAAGCGCGTGATCAGCAAGATCAGCAAGGCGATGGAGATCACCCCGTAAACCAGCAGCATGCTGCCATGGACAGCTTCCATGAAGCTCCTCCTTTCTGTTATTGATTGTTTGTGCGCAATGAGTGCCGGCACTGGGCCTCATCGCCATCTGCGCTGCCCCGACAACCGGCTGACCGCGCGGACGGTGAATTTTACTGGTTGTTTCCCGATAGCGCGCGTGCATCGGTCATGCGAATCCAATCGCAAAAGGAGCCTCGGCGCGACAGCCGGGGGGCTGTATCGGCGAGGCTCCTGGTCGGGCCTTGATCGTGCCGCTCGAAGTAGTTGGGCGTTAGTGCGCGGGCGCGGCGAGCTGACTGGCGGCGCGCGCGAGGCGCGTGACCTCGGCCCAGTTCTGCGCAGCCAGCGCAGCCTTCGGCGTGAGCCACGAACCGCCGACGCACACCACGTTCGACAACGACAGGAAATGCGTCGCCGTTTCGGCCGTGACGCCGCCGGTGGGACAGAACTTCAGCGTCGGGAACGGTCCGTGGAACGCCTGCAGCATCGGCACGCCGCCGGCTTGCTGCGCCGGGAAAAACTTCACGATCTCATAGCCGAGTTCCAGTGCCGCGATGATGTCGGTCGGCGTCATCACGCCCGGCAGCAGTGGCAAGCCCGCGTCCTGCGCGGCTTGATGGATCTCTTTCGTGAGGCCGGGCGAGACGCCGAACTGCGCGCCCGCTTTCTTTGCCTGCGCGCAGTGCTCGGGCTTCGTGATCGTGCCTACGCCGACCACGATATCGTCGGCCAGGTGGCTCGCGCGCTCGATCGCCTCGAGGCCGGCTGCGGTGCGCAGCGTGATTTCCAGCACCTTCACGCCGCCCGCGTGCAACGCGCGCGACACGTGCTCACCCTGTTCTGCCGAGTCGAACGCGAGCACCGGAATCACCGGGCCGAGGCGCACGATATCGCTTACTGTTTTCGACGTCATGGTCAGACTCCTTTTTCTGCAGCGCTTAGCTGGCTTGGATCGGGCTGGTGTGTTTGTCGGTATGCGCTTTTGGCGCCGTGCCGCGGTGCGTGGCGTGCTGAGCCGTGTGCAGGTCTGCGTGTTCACCCACCATCTTGCCGAACACCGACGCCCCCTGCTCCGCCGGCGCAGCCGCCGCGCGGAACACACCGAACAGCTCGCGGCCGAAGCCGACTTCGTTTTCCGCCTGATGCTTCGGCTCCGCGTTCGGCCGCGCGGCCCACTCCGCCGCGTCGATTTCGACGTCGAGCACGCCCGCTTCGGCGTCGATCAGCAGCATGTCGCCGCTGCGCACCTTGCCGATCGGGCCTTGCAGCAACGCTTCCGGCGACAGGTGGATCACCGCCGGCACCTTGCCCGAGGCGCCCGACATGCGGCCGTCCGTGACCAGCGCGACATGGAAACCCTGATCCTGCAATACACCGAGCAACGGCGTCAAACGATGCAGCTCGGGCATGCCGTTTGCCCGCGCGCCCTGAAAGCGCACCACGGCGATGAAATCGCGCTTCAGTTCGCCCTTGTCGAAAGCCTCCTGCACCGCTTCCTGCGAATCGAACACGATCGCCGGCGCCTTCACCTTGCGATGTTGCGCCGCGACCGCCGAAATCTTGATGACGCCACGGCCGAGCTTGCCTTGCATCAGACGCAGGCCGCCGTCCGGCTGGAACGGCTCCTCGATGCCTCGCAGCACCGATGTGTCTTCGCTCGCCTGCACGCCCGGCACCCATTGCAGTTTGCCGTCGATCAGCTTGGGCTCTTCCGTGTAATGCTTCAGCCCTTTGCCCGCCACCGTGTTCACGTCCTCGTGCAGCAAGCCGCCTTCCAGCAGATTGCGCACGAGGAACGCGACGCCGCCGGCCGCATGGAAGTGATTCACATCGGCCTTGCCGTTCGGGTAGATCTTCGCGAGCAGCGGCACTGCTTGCGACAACGCGTCGAAGTCGTCCCAGTCGATCACGATGCCCGCCGCGCGCGCGATCGCCACAAGGTGCAGCGTGTGATTGGTCGAGCCGCCCGTGGCCAGCAACGCGACTATGCCGTTGACCACCGCTTTCTCATCGATCACATGGCCGATCGGCATGTAGTTGCCGCGCTCGACAGTCAGGTCCAGCACGCGGCGCGCGGCCTGCGCGGTCAGCGCGTCGCGCAGCGGCGTATGCGGATGCACGAAGGCCGAGCCCGGCAGATGCAGGCCCATCACTTCCATCAGCATCTGATTGCTGTTGGCGGTCCCGTAGAACGTGCAGGTGCCGTGACTGTGATACGCGGCGGCTTCCGCTTCGAGCAGCGCGTCGCGGCCGCATTGGCCGGTCGCAAAGCGTTGCCGTGTCTTGGCTTTCTCGTCGTTGGACAGGCCGCTCGCCATGGGGCCGGCCGGCACGAAGATGGTCGGCAGATGGCCGAATTGCAGCGCGCCGATCAAGAGGCCCGGCACGATCTTGTCGCAGATGCCGAGGCACAGCGCGGCGTCGAACATGTTGTGCGTGAGCGCAACCGCCGTGCTCATCGCGATCACTTCGCGCGAGAACAGCGACAGTTCCATGCCCGCGTTGCCCTGCGTGACGCCGTCGCACATGGCCGGTACGCCGCCCGCGAACTGCGCGACGCCGCCGTTTTCGCGCGCGGCCTGCTTGATGATGTCCGGGTAGTTTTTGTACGGCGCGTGGGCCGACAACATCTCGTTGTACGCGGACACGATGCCGATGTTCGGCTCGCGAATCTGCTTGATGACGAGCTTGTCGTTACCTTCGAGACCGGCGAAACCATGGGCCAGGTTCGCGCACGACAGCGCGCCGCGCGCCGGAAACTTGCCCTGCGCGTGATGGATGCGGGCCAGATAGGCGCCGCGGGTGGGCTTGCTGCGCTCGACCACGCGTCGCGTGACCTTCAACAGTTGCGAATGCGGGGAAACCATGGGAGCTCCTTCGTCGCTGGCGTCGGGCACACGGCGCTTGGCCAGGTAGGTGTCGCGGGGGCGTCGGCTCAACCGACGACGCCATGTTAGTAGAAAAACTACATCACCGCAATGAGGCTTGCTGCTGCGCCGCCGCATCAGAGCCCGTCGCGCAACGCCTTTCAGGCGGGCCTTCGGCCGCGAAACGACCAAACCAGGGATTACACCTAGACGTGGCAATGTAGTTTTTGTACCTTCTCGTGCAATCCGCTATAGTCCACGCATCTTCCAGCATAGTGCGAGTTTTCCGATGATGCTGTCCCAAGTCGCAGAGATGCGCGAGCAGTTGCGCCCGTCCGAGCGCAAGCTGGCAGATTACGTGATCGAGGCGCCGCGCGAGGTGCTCGACCTGTCCATGACGGAAGTCGCCGCGCGCGCCGGCGTCAGCCAGCCGACCATCGCGCGGTTCTGTCATGCGCTCGGTTTTTCCGGGTTTCGCGAGTTCAAGATACGGCTCGCGCAGGGCATCGCCGCCGAGGTGCCCGCCGTCTACCGCGACGTGCGGGCCGACGAGCCGACGCCGGGTGTCGCCGCCAAGGTGCTCGACCGCACGATTGGCGCGCTGATCCAGGTGCGCAACAATCTCTCGTCGGACAGCGTGGCGGCGGCCATCGGCATACTGGCGCAGGCGCGTCGCATCGAGTTCTACGGCGCGGGCGGCTCAGGGATCGCCGCGCTCGACGTGCAGCACAAGTTCTTCCGGCTCGGCATGCCGAGCGTCGCGTATTCGGACCCGCACACGTTCCTGATGTCGGCGGCGCTTTTGGGCGAAGGCGATGTCGTGGTGGCGATCTCGAACACCGGCCGCACCCGCGACATCATCGACGCCGCGCAAGCCGCGCTCCATGCGGGCGCAAAAGTGATTGCGATCACGCACGGCAATTCGCCGCTCGCGCGGCTTGCGACGATCGGCCTGTTTGCGAACGTCGACGAAGACACCGACATTTTTTCGCCGATGACCTCGCGCGTGTCGCATCTGGCAATCGGCGATATTCTTGCCGTCGGCGTGGCGCTCAGCCGTGGGCCGGAGCTGGTGGAAAAGCTCGCGCAGACCAAAGAGGTGATTCACCGGCGCAGGGTCGATTCGAGCCGGTGAGCATCGGCAGTTCGCGAAGCCGCGCGCGGGATACAAAAAGGGCTGTTTGCCGGTTGACCGGCAAACAGCCCTTTGTCATGAGCGCGATGAACTTCGGGTCGGGGCGCCCCTGGGCCGAATCAGAACGGTTTGATCACGACCAGTGCGACGGCCGCCAGCATGCCCAGCACGGGCAATTCGTTGAACATCCGGTACCACTTGTCCGAACGACGATTCTCGCCACGCTCGAAAGTCCGCAGCAGCACGCCGCAATACGCGTGATAGACGATCAACAGCACCACTACGCCGACCTTCGCGTGAATCCAGCCTTCCCCGCTGCCTATGCCGATGAAGAGCCACAGCCACAGACCGCACGCCAAAGCCGGCACCGCGATGAAAGTCATGAAGCGGAACAGCTTGCGCGCCATGATCAGGAGCCGCGCAATGGCGGCGGGTTCGGTTTCCATCGCCAGATTGACGAAGATGCGCGGCAAATAGAACAAGCCGGCAAACCAGGAGGCAATCAATACGATGTGAAACGTTTTTACCCAAAGCATCAGCGGTCCCTTGTGCAACGTGATGGCGCTGGCCGGCGCGCGTGCCGGCCGCAGCGGCGACGGCCGCGCCTATTGACGGCCTTCGCCGTGGCCCAGCACGACGTATTTGAGCGACGTCAACCCTTCCAGGCCGACCGGACCGCGCGCGTGCAGCTTGTCATTCGAGATGCCGATCTCCGCGCCCAGGCCGAACTCGAAGCCGTCCGCGAAACGCGTCGACGCATTGACCATCACGCTGGCCGAATCCACCTCGCGCAGGAAGCGCATCGCGCGGTCATGGTCTTCGGTGACGATTGCGTCCGTGTGCTGCGAGCTGTAGGTATTGATGTGGTCGATCGCCGCGTCGAGATCGTCGACCAGCTTGATGGCGAGCACCGGCGCGAGGTATTCGGTGCGCCAGTCTTGCTCGGTGGCATCGACGAGCGGGCCGACGCCCGCATCGGCCAGCACCGCGCGCGCCGCCGCGTCCACGCGCAGTTCGACGCCCTTCTCGCGGTACAGCTTGCCGAGCGGCGGCAGCACGTCGGCGGCAATGCCGCGTGCGACCAGCAGTGTCTCCATCGTGTTGCAGGTGCCGTAGCGGTGCGTCTTCGCGTTGTCGCAGACGGTCAGCGCCTTGGCCAGATCCGCGCGGTCGTCGACATAGACATGGCAGATGCCGTCCAGGTGCTTGATCATCGGCACGCGCGCTTCGCTGATCAACCGCTCGATCAGGCTCTTGCCGCCGCGCGGCACGATCACGTCGACGTAGTCGGTCATCGTGATCAGCTTGCCGACCGCCGCACGGTCCGGCGTGGCGATCACCTGCACGGCGTCTTGCGGCAAGCCGGCGGCTTGCAGCCCTTCGCCGATCAGCTTTGCCAGCGCGGTATTGCTTTCGAGCGCTTCCGAGCCGCCCCGCAGAATCGTCGCGTTGCCGGATTTCAGGCACAGCGCCGCGGCGTCGATCGTCACGTTCGGACGCGATTCGTAGATGATGCCGATCACACCGAGCGGCACCCGCATCTGGCCGACCTGGATACCGCTCGGCCGATACTTGAGATTGCTGATCTCGCCGATCGGGTCGGCCAGCGCCGCCACCTGCCGCAAGCCTTCGAGCATCGTGTTCAGCGCTTTGTCCGACAGCGTCAAACGGTCGATGAACGCGGCGTCGTGCCCTTTCTCTTTTGCGCGCGCGACGTCGCGTGCGTTGGCTGCCTTGAGCAGTGCGGCATCGCGCTCGACGGCCCGCGCGACGGCCGCGAGCGCGGCGTTCTTCGAAGCGCTCGAAGCGCGCGCCATCGCACGCGATGCCTGGCGGGCGCGGCGACCGAGGTCGGTCATGTACTGGTCGATATCCATGGTCATTCTCGTGGTGCCGTGCACGTCGACGTGCTGCGGACAAGCAGGATTAGCGAAAGAACAAACGATTGTAAGTCGGCTACAGGTGCATTGCTCGCGGCGGCCGCTGTGGCCCGGCTCGAGCCTGCGCGCTACACGCGGCGCCTCGAAGAACGATTGCGGCCGGATGATGCGCGCCCTCGCCGAGGCGCGCGCGAGGCTAACAGAAACTATCTCGCGGCAGGGTCGCGCTGCGCTTCATGCTCTGCCTGGGGCTGCGGTTCAAGCCAGCCTTCGCCCCGGCCCGCCAGCGTCCGCCCGAGGTCGTGGCGGCGGCACCGGCGCCGGCTTCGGCGACGCGAGCGTCATGGCGAGTTCGAACAGGCCGTCCCACGGATCGGGCGGCGGATCGTTGCGATGATTGCCCGGCGTGCCGCCCGACAATCCCTTTACCTGCCGGTCCAGCCGCGCCGCCAATGCCAGCGCATTCTCCAGCGCGCTCTCGCTGACACGCGAGAGGGCCGGCCCGATCAGCCGCTCACGCGGGCCCCACACGCGGTTCTCCCGCAGCAGCACCGCAAGCGGCTTGCCCGCCGCGACGCCGCGCTTGATCCGCAACAACGTGCGCACTTCTTCGACGAGCGCCCACAACACCAGCACCGCGGCCTCGCCCTCGCCGCGCAGCCCGTCGAGCATGCGCGCCAGACGGCCGACATCGCCGGCCAGCATCGCTTCGTTCAGCTTAAAGACGTCGTAGCGCGCGACATTGAGCACCGCGTCGTGAATCTGTTCGAAGCTCAGCGATCCGGCCGGATACAACAGGCCGAGCTTCTGAATTTCCTGATGCGCGGCGAGCAGATTGCCTTCCACGCGTTCGGCGATGAACGCGAGCGCGCGCCGGCCTTCGTCACCCGCAGCCACCCGCTGGCCCTGCGCGGCGAGACGCTGACTGACCCAGTTCGGCAACTGGGCGCGTTCCACCGGATCGATCTTCAACGCGACGCCCGCGTCCGCGAGCGCGGTGAACCAAGCCGACTTCTGGGTGGCCGCGTCGAGCCGCGGCAGCGTGACCATGGTCAGCACGTCGTCGTTGACGGCCGCGGCGAGCGCCTTCAGAGTCTCCGCGCCTTCCTTGCCGGGCTTGCCCGACGGAATCCGCAGTTCGACCAGTTGACGGTCGCCGAACAGCGACATCGACTGGCTCGCACCCAGCAGCGAGCTCCAGTCGAAACTCCGCTCGACCGTAAACACCGAGCGGTCGGTAAAGCCGGCAGCGCGCGCGGCCACGCGAATGCGGTCGCAGGCTTCCTGCGCGAGCAAGTGCTCGTCGCCGTACACGACGTACAGTCCGGCGAGTCCCTTCGCGAGATGCGCCTGGAGCGCGTCAAGTCGCAGTTGCATGGCTAGTCGTCGGCGATGTTGAACAGGCGCGGTGAACGGAACCCGGCATCGACCACGGCATCCGACACGTCCTCACGCTCACAGCGGCGGCGGCGGCAACGGCGCGCGCGGCGCGATGGCCGGCACGCCTTGACCCGGCGCCGGATTCATCGAGCGCACCACCCCGAGACGGCGGACCAGCTGGTCGATCGCGTCGCTTTCCATATCGGCGAACAGGATGTCGGCCTCGGCGGCCTTGGCTTGCGAGAACTGGTCGCTATAGGTCATCGCGCGGTTCAACGCGATCACGCTCGGCGGAATCAGCACCGTGCCGTCCTTGCCGGTCAGCGTGTAGTTCATCGACAGATTCAGCTCATACTCCGCTACGACGCCGAGCGAATTCAGCGTCAGCGTCCGCGTGCCGCGGGCTTGCGTGAGTTGCAGGACCGCGTCGGCATTCGCGATCGAATTGACCACCACCGTGTCGCTGCCGCCCTGCACGACCCGCGTGAGCCGCGCGACGCCAGCGGCCGAACCGCCCGAAATATAGAGGCGCTTGAATGCGTAGTCCTGCTGGCCGCGCAACTGGAAGCCGCAGGCCGACAACATCAGTACGCTGCAAGCCAGCGTCAAGAACGATCTGCGAGTCACATTGGCTCCCGGTTCGCAGTAGATGGTGCAACGCAGACAAGCGCCGCCATGCGCGGCGCCGCGTTGTATGCCGACATGTTTTCGTGCGCCCTCAAACGACCACGTTCACGAGACGGCCCGGCACCACGACGATCTTCTTAGGCGCCTTGCCTTCGCTGAACTTCGCGACCATTTCGTGAGCCGCGGCGAGCTGTTCGATCGCTTCGCGCGTCGCGTCTTTCGCCACGGTGATCGCGCCGCGCACCTTGCCGTTCACCTGCAGCACGAGTTCGATCTCGGCCTGCTCCAGCGCCTTTTCGTCGACCTTCGGCCATGCGGCGTCGAGCAGCGAGCCGAACTGGTCGGCGTAACCGAGTTCCTGCCACAACTGGAACGTCAGGTGCGGCACCACCGGGTACAGCACGCGCAACATCACGCTGTAGCATTCGCGCAGCACGGCCGGGCGGGCGCCCTTCGCCCCGTCGAGCGCGTTGAGCATCTTCATTGCGGCCGACACCACCGTGTTGTACTGCAGACGCTGGTAGTCGAAGTCGGCCTGCTTGAGCACGCTGTAGATCTCGCGGCGCAGCAACTTGTCGGCCTCGCCGAATTGCGCGGCGTCGAGCTGGCCGCCCGCACGCAACGCGGCTTGATTGGCGTGCCCGAAGTTCCACACGCGGCGCAGGAAGCGGCTCGCGCCTTCGACGCCCGACCCGGACCACTCGAGTTGCTGCTCGGGAGGCGCCGCGAACATCACGAACAGACGCGCGGTGTCCGCGCCGTGCTGATCGATCAGCAATTGCGGATCGACGCCGTTGTTCTTCGACTTCGACATCTTCTCCACGCCGCCGAGCACCACCGGCTGCCCGTCCTCGTTGAGAACCGCGCCGACCGGCCGGCCCTTGTCGTCGAACGACACCGTGACGTCCGCCGGGTTGTACCAGGTCTTTTTCCCCGCTTCGTTTTCACGGTAATACGTTTCGTTGAGCACCATGCCCTGCGTGAGCAGGTTCCTCGCGGGCTCGCCGAACTTGATCAGACCGAGGTCGCGCATCACTTTCGCCCAGAAGCGCGAGTACAGCAGGTGCAAGATCGCGTGTTCGATGCCGCCGATGTACTGGTCCATCGGCGCCCAGTAATCGGTGCGCTCATCGACCATGGTCTTCGCGTCCGGCGCCGCATAGCGGTAGAAATACCACGCGGAATCGACGAAGGTGTCCATCGTGTCGGTTTCGCGTTTGGCCGCGCTGCCGCACCTCGGGCAGGCGCAGTTCACGAACGCTTCGGACTTCGCGAGCGGGTTGCCCGTGCCGTCCGGCACGAGGTCTTCGGGCAGCACCACCGGCAGATCTTTTTCCGGCACCGGCACGTCGCCGCAGCTCGGGCAGTGGATGATCGGAATCGGCGTGCCCCAGTAGCGCTGGCGCGACACACCCCAGTCGCGCAGACGCCAGGTAATCTGCTTGTCGCCAAGCCCCAGTTGCTTCAGGTCAGCGGCGATCTGGTCCACGGCCTGTTCGTAATCGAGGCCGTCGTACTTGCCGCTGTTGACCAGCGTGCCGGCCTTCTCGCCGTACCATTCCGCCCAGACTTCGGTCGAGAATTCCTTGCCTTCGACCGCGACCACCTGCCTGATCGGCAGGCCGTATTTCTTCACGAACGCGAAGTCGCGCTCGTCGTGCGCGGGCACGCCCATCACCGCGCCTTCGCCGTAGCTCATCAGCACATAGTTGCCGATCCAGACTGGGATCTGTTCGTGCGTCAGCGGGTGCGTGACGTAGAAGCCGGTGGCCATGCCCTTCTTTTCCATGGTCGCGACGTCGGCCTCGGCGACGCCGCCGCGCTTGCATTCGTCGATGAACGCCTGCAGTTCCGGTTTGTCCTGCGCAAGACGCGCGGCGAGCGGATGTTCGGCGGCGATCGCGCAAAAGGTCACGCCCATGATCGTGTCGGCGCGCGTGGTGAACACGCGCAGCAGCTTCTGTTCGCCGTCGATTTCATACGGGAAGCCGAAGTTCACGCCGAAGCTCTTGCCGATCCAGTTCTGCTGCATGATCTTCACGCGCTCGGGCCAGCCGAGGCCGTCGAGGTCGTTCAGCAATTCGTCCGCGTACTGCGTGATGCGCATGTAGTACATCGGGATCTCGCGCTTCTCGACGAGCGCGCCCGAGCGCCAGCCGCGGCCGTCGATCACCTGCTCGTTGGCGAGCACGGTTTGATCGACGGGGTCCCAGTTGACGGTGCCGGTCTTCTTGTACGCAATGCCCTTTTCGAGCATCTTCAGGAACAGCCACTGATTCCACCTGTAGTAGTCGGGGCTGCAGGTCGCGACTTCGCGGGTCCAGTCGATCGCGAGGCCCATCGACTGCATCTGCTTCTTCATGTAAGCGATGTTGTCGTAGGTCCACTTCGCGGGCGGCACGTTGTTGGCCATCGCGGCATTTTCGGCCGGCATGCCGAACGCGTCCCAGCCCATCGGCATCAGCGCGTTGTAGCCGTTCATCCGCTGATAGCGGTACATCACGTCGTTGATCGTGTAGTTGCGCACGTGCCCCATGTGCAGCTTGCCAGACGGATACGGCAGCATCGAAACGCAATAGAACTTCGGCTTCTCGGCGGTTTCCGTCGTCTTGTACGCGTCGATGGCGCGCCATTGTCCTTGCGCGGCGGCTTCGACGTCGGAGGGAACGTATTTTTCGTGCATGGTGTGATGAGATCGCTGGGTTCGGTGCTTTCGCACCGGCCGCTTTGGTGCTCTGCTGGGTGAAATGGCGTCGTTCCCCGGGCGGCGGGGAAAGGGCTGATTATACCGTTCGCGGAGGGGTACGCCGCGCTGCGTGGTGTGGGTGGTGTGCGGTGTGGTGCCCGATGCGTGCGGGCGTGGTGCGGCTAGATGCGAGACCCGCGCCGGGTTCGTGCCTGACTCGGGTCCGACTCTTGCTCGACTTTTGCCCGGCTCTTTCCCGACTCCTTCCGACTCATGCCCGACTAGTAGCGGACTCTTGCGGGACTCTTGCGGGACTCTCGCCCGACTCCCGCCCGACTCGTACCGGACTCTTGCGGGCATGGCGCGGGCGTGGTGCCGAATTCGTGCAGGCGTGCTGCGGGCCGGTCCGCGCGCGGCGCGCAACGACAGCGCAACGGTTGCCCAATTTAACGCGCGGCGTCCGGCGGCGGCGGGTCCGTCACAAAACCGATCCGCTCGAGCCCCGCCTGCTGTGCCGCGCCCATCACCTGCGCGATCACCTCATAGCGCGTCGCGCGCTCCGCGCGCAGTTGAATCTCCGGCTGCTCGGCCTGTTTGCCCGCTTGCGCGAACCGCCCGCGCATCTGCGCGAGCGTAATGACGTTGCCGTTCCAGTACAGCTTGCCGGCGGCATCGATTGAAAGGGAAATGGTTTGCGGTGTCTGGCGCGCGGGCGCTGCAGCGACCTTCGGCAGATCGAGCCGGATCGCATGCGTGAACAAGGGCGCCGTGATGATGAAAATCACCAGCAGCACCAGCATCACGTCGATCAGCGGCGTCATGTTGATCTCGGCCATCGGCGCCGCCGTCTGCTTTTTTTCCAGTCCGCCGAATGCCATTTCGCCTCCTGAGCTTTCCGCGTGGACGTTCGTCTCTAGTGTCCAGAATGAGAAATTGATTGCCTCGTTTTTCCAACTCGGGACACTAGTGGGCCGAAGCCTGATGCGAGCGGATCGGCGCCTGAGCCGGCTCAGCCGGCGCGCACGCGTAGGCATGCAGGTCGTGCGCGAACCCGTCCAGTTCTTCCGATAACTGCCGCACGAAACGGCCGAGCACGTTGTACCCGAGCACCGCGGGAATCGCGACCACGAGCCCGAAGGCAGTCATGATGAGCGCCTCGCCGACCGGCCCCGCGACATTTTCGATTTGCGCCTGCCCACTCGCCGCGATACTGCCGAGCGCGTGATAGATGCCCCACACGGTGCCGAGCAGGCCGACGAACGGCGCTGTGCTGCCAACCGAAGCCAGCAGCACCTGGCCGAACTCCAGCCGGCGCTGCGACGCGTTGAGCGCCTGGCGCAGCGCACGCAGCACGCGTTCGCCGCGCTCGACTCGCGCGAGCAACACACCGGGAATATCGACTTCGGCCGCGTGCAGCGCCGCTTCGGCGAGCGGGGTGAAAACCCGCTCGCGATCCGCGCGCCGCAATGCCGCGACGCCTTCGGAGAGCGTCGGCGCCTGCCAGAACTGCGCGATTGCCCGCGTGGCCTGGCGTTTGGCGCGCGTGAGGATCCAGCTCTTGACGATCAGAAAGCACCAGCTCGCAACCGACATGGCCAGCAGCACGTAGGCGACGCCATGCGTGATGGCGTCGCTGGACTGCAGGTAATGAATGATGCCGCTGCTGCCTGCCATCTGAGCTCGCCTGGAGAAGTGATTTCAGAGAACGCGCAGGGACGGGTGACGCCCCGGCTGGGTATTCAAGCTCGGTGTTCGAGCTGAGCTTAGTGCTCGAGCTCGCCGTTCGCGCTTGCTGCTCGAGCTCGGCGCGAAACTCCGCGCTCAGACTCACGCGCAAGGACCGTTCAACGCAGACCGAGCACGTCCTGCATATCGAACAAGCCGGTTTGACGGCCTTCGAGGAACCGCACGGCACGCAGCGCACCTTGCGCGTACGACAAACGGCTCGCCGATTTATGCGTGATCTCGATGCGCTCGCCGATACCGGCAAACAGCACCGTATGGTCACCCACGATATCGCCGCCGCGAATCGCCGAGAAGCCTATCGTGGACGGATCGCGTTCGCCGGTTACGCCTTCGCGGCTGTAGACCGCGCAGTCGTCGAGATTGCGGCCGAGCGCGTGGGCGATCACCTCGCCCATGGTCAGCGCGGTACCTGACGGCGCATCGACCTTGTGGCGATGATGTGCCTCGATGATCTCGATATCGTAGCCGGTCGCGAAATGCTTCGCCGCGTATTCGAGCAGCTTCAGCGTGACATTCACGCCGACGCTCATGTTCGACGACAGCATGATGGCGATTTTATCCGCCGCCGCGCGCAATTGCGCTTTCTGCTCGTTGTCGAAGCCGGTGGTGCCGATCACCATTTTGACGTCGTGGCGCTGCGCCGCTTCCAGATGCATCATCGTGCCCTCTGGGCGCGTGAAGTCGATCAAATAGTCCGATTCGGCGAACACGCGCTCGATGTCGTCGGTGAGCCGCACGCCCGTCTGTTTGCCGAGAAACGCACCGGCATCCTGTCCGAGCTGCGCGGAGCCCGCGCGGTCCAGCGCGCCGGACAACGTGGCGTCAGAATCGTTAAGGACCGTTTCGATGAGCATGCGGCCCATACGGCCCGATGCGCCGGCAATGGCAATTTTCATGGCTACGAGGGTTCGAAAAGGCAAAACCCGGCAAATGCGGGCAAAAGCGACGGCGGGCAGCACGCCCGGGCGCCGCACCTCATTGGCAAGCTAAGAATCCGGCGGGCACCGCGTATGACGAGGTGCCCGCCTACACAACAAGGACAGCCTGACTACTCGCCCGTTCCCGAAGTCGACGGGGAAGCCGTCACGGGTGCGGCGTTGCTCGGGCCGCCGCTGCTTTGCGCACCGGTCGGACCGACCGGATTGCTCTCCGGCGGCGCAGCCGGCGGCGGCGGCCGGTGGAACTGGAACTGCGGTTTACCGGCGGCCGTCGGCCCTTGCGGCGGAATGCCTCCACCATTGGCCCTCGGCGCCGTAGCCCGCACCGGCGACTGGCCGTTCGGCGTGGATGGCACCGCGTTCACCGCACGGTTGGCGGCTTGCGCGGCTTCCGCGTTCGCGTCGGTGGACGGTGCAGCTGCCGCGGCGGCGCCCTCGGCGGACGGCGAGCCGGTGGTTTCCACCGTAGCCGCCGGCGCGCTTGCGGCGGCCGGCGCGCTTGCCGCGGCCGCGCTGGTCGCGCTCGGCCTTCTGCCGCCACGCCTGTCGCCGTCGATCTCCGCGAGCAATTCAAGATTGGACGGCAGGTCTTCGCCGCCCGTCCAGCTCGCGACGATATCGCCCGAGAAGAACACGACGAAGTCGCGCTGCTGCACGATCGAAGTGGAGCCGCGTTTGAAATAGAACACGTAGTCCCAGCGGTCCGCGTGGAACATGTCGGTCAACAGCGGGGTGCCGAGCAACTGACGCACTTGCGCGCGCGTCATGCCGACCTTCATTTGTGCAGCCGCTTCCGACGATACGAAATTGCCTTGCACGACTGTAATCCGGTACGGCGTAATGCTCTGGGCGATGCGTTGTGTCAGGCTGTCGTAGGTGGAACATCCGGCAAGAACCGCGACAGTCGCAACAGCGATCAAGGTACCCCGCATGCGGCTCCCCCGGTAGATCAATTGAGATTTTGAAATCATTTCACTCACCGTGCGGGCCCGCTGACGAGCCGCGCGAGTTTCATTCCATCGAAGATGACCGGAACGGCAAAAACACATTACTATGAGAGCCCAGCATTGTACTCTAGGGATCCCTTGTCATGACCAATCCAACCGATCTCAAGAATATCGGGCTCAAGGCGACCCTACCGCGCCTCAAAATCCTTGAGATTTTTCAGCACAGCCCGGTGCGTCATCTGACAGCCGAAGACGTGTACCGCAATCTCCTGCACGAGGAACTCGATATTGGCCTTGCAACGGTGTATCGGGTGCTGACGCAATTCGAGCAGGCCGGCCTGCTTTCGCGCAGCAATTTCGAATCGGGCAAGGCAGTGTTCGAACTCAACGAGGGGTCGCATCACGACCACCTGGTTTGCCTCGATTGCGGACTCGTAGAAGAATTTTACGATTCGGAAATCGAACGGCGTCAGCAGTCCATTGCCAAGGAACGCGGCTTCAAGTTGCAGGAACACGCGCTCGCGCTGTATGGCGCCTGCACGAAGGAGAATTGTCCGCATCGCAAGCATTGACACGTGGCGTCGGCCGCGCTGGGGTGCGCGGAGCGGCAATGAGAAAGACCCGGCCGATGCGAATCGGCCGGGTCTTTCTCATTGTGGCTGGAGTGCCGCGTGCACGGCGCGCGTGGCTACGCCACCAGTTCGGCGCTCGCTTCGAACATCAGGCGCCACGGCTCGCCCAACGGCAGTTCGTCGCAGTTGTTGCCCTCGCCGCCACGATCGATCACCACGAAATCACTCGCCTGATCGAGCGCGAGCAGGGGGTGATGCCACACGCCTTTCGCGTAATTGACGCCCTGCCACGTGTCGGTCCAGAACGCCCGCATGCGTGCCGGATCGAACTCGCCCGGCGGCGCGACGACCACCAGGTAACGCCTCTGCACTAACGGAATGAAGGCCTGGCTGCCGAGCGGATGCCGCTCCATCATCGTGATGTCGACGGGCAACGCGCGCGGCTGCGCACGAAAGAGATTGATCAGCGCGCGGCCGCCGCGCTCGGTTACGTCTACGTTGGCGAGATCGTGATAGCGCTCGGTCGTGCCGCCGTTGATCGCGAAATGGCGCGCACCGTCAAGTTCGATGACGTCGCCAAACGGCGCGAATGCCGCGCGCGTCAAACGTTCCACCTGCAATGTCTTCATCGCGCCGCTCCGTTATGCAAGCTCGCCCCACAGGCGCAGGCGCGACACGCCGCCGTCCGGAAAGATGTTGAAACGCACATGCGTGACCGGTCCGAGCGACGCCACGCCGTCGGTGAACGTATGCACATGGTCCATCTGCAGCTTCTGTTCTTCGAGCAGCACCGGCCAGAACATCGCCTGCGTGACGAGCGAGTCGTCCGTGCCGCCCGTCACCGATGCCGCCTGTACGGAACAGCGGTCGGGGAAGTTGCCCTTGAAGTGCGCGGTGTCGACTTCGATCTTGCAGATCACGCCCGGCCGCGCCAACGCCACGATCGCCCAGTCGTTACCCGGTTCGCGACGGCGCCGGGTTTCCCAGCCGTCGCCCATATTGACGCCGCGGCCTGGCATGAGCATCTGCGACGCCGGCCCGAAATGCTGATTGTTCGCGGCGACCAGGTACGCGCCGTTTTCGATTGCGGCAAGGTCCAGCAGCGTGCCGCGCTCGACGCGCTCCCAGTCGCGCCTCGGCTGGCCGTACACGCGCAAGCGCGCGAGCCCACCGTCCGGATACAGATTCACGCGCAGATGGGTGAACGCCCGCGCGTCGTTCACTTCGACGTAGTGGTGCTGATTGCCCTGCAGCGTAGTGGCCGGCACCAGCGTTTGCCAGTCGGCGTCATCGGTCGGGACCTCGCCATCCACGTGACAGGCGTCGATCGACGCGGCCGGCGGAAAGTTGCCCGTGAAGTGGCTCGTGTCCAGGTCGACGCCGTGCACTACGCCCGGCCGCGCCAGCCGGATCACGCAGTAGTCGTGGCCGGTGCTGCGCTTGCGGCGGGTTTCCCAGCCGTCCATCCACTTGCCGTGGTCGTCGTATTTGCCGGGGATGAAGACCGCCGCTTGCGGTTCGAGCATGCGCTCCTTCGGCGCGAAGAATTCGTCGCTGGCGTGCAGTGCCTTTGCGCCCAGACGCGGGTCGGCAAGGTTCATGTAGCGGCGGGTGAAGGCGGGGGCGTTAGGGTCGAGAATCGGAGTGGCCATGATGGTCTCGGTGAAAGCAAAGAGTTGGGGACCGGCGGCAGCGTCGCCGTATTCGCCGGTATGGCGAGCGCTCCGCGTGGGCGCGCTCAATCAGGATTCGCAAACGGTCTGTCGAGGCGCGTTGCGTCACACGGCCGGTGCGCGTTCGCCACCGACTGGCTCCGCATCCGCGTCGTCGCCCGCGGGTACGAAGCGCAAGGCCGCGTCGCGATTGAGCACGCGATGAGCGCGCGCCCGGTCGATGTCGTTCTCCCACACCGCGACCACTACCGTCGCCACGCAGTTGCCGATCATGTTGGTCAGCGCACGCGCAATGCCGACGAACCAGTCGACCGGCAGAATCAGCACGAGGCCGAGCACGGGGATTGCCGGAATGGCGGACAAGGTGGCGGCCAGAATTACGATGGCCGAGCCGGGGATGCCGTGCGCGCCCTTGGACGTCAGCAGCGATACGAGCACCACCACGATCAGATCGTGCGTCGACAACGGCGTGTGGGTGGCTTGCGCGATGAAAATCACCGCCAGCGTGAGATAGATCGAAAAACCGTCGAGGTTGAACGAGTATCCGGTCGGAATCACGAGGCCGACGGTGGAATCTTTGACGCCCATCCATTCGAGCTTGCGCATGATCTGCGGCAGTACCGCGTCCGACGAAGCGGTACCCAGTACGATCGACAGTTCTTCGCGCAGGTAGCGAATCAGCTTGAAGATGCTGAAACCGGCCAGCCGCATCACGATGCCCAGCACGACCACCACGAACACAATGCAGCTCGCGTAGAACACCAGCACCAGCATGCCGAGTTGCTTGAGCGACTCGACGCCGTACGTGCCGGTGGTGAACGCGATCGCGCCCAGTACGCCGAGCGGCGCGAGCTTGATGATGAAGCCCATCACGCGGAAGAACACGTGCGACAGTTCGTCGATCAGGCCGCTCACCCGCTGCGCCTTCTTGCCGAGCAGCGACAGCGCCGAGCCGAACAGCACCGAGAACACCAGAATCTGCAGGATATCGCCGGTCGCGAATGCGTTGATCGCCGTGTCCGGAATGATTTTCAGGAGGAAACCCGCGGTGTCCTTGAGGCTTTTCGCGTGCTCGGTGTACGTGGCGAGTGAGGCCTGATCGAGCGAATGCAGATCGATGTTCATGCCGACGCCGGGCCGGGTCGCATACGCCAGCACCGCGCCGATCAGTAGCGCGATCGTGGTCATCACCTCGAAGTAGATCACCGCCTTTACCCCGACGCGCCCGACCTTGCGTAGATCACCGGCATGCGCCATGCCGCTGACCACGACGCAAAACACGATCGGACCGATCACCATCTTGATTAATTTGAGAAAGCCGTCCCCGAGCGGTCGCAGCGATTGGGCGAAATGCGGATAAATCGCGCCGATCGCAATGCCTAACACTAGCGCTACGACGACCCGGCCAAACAGCGAATTGAAGAATTTCAACACGGCTTCCTCCTAGTCTCGAATGTCATCTGTTCAGACTGGTCCGACCAGTTCTGTTATGGCCAATAGTAGGAAACCGATATACTGGCGTCAAGGATTGATCGAAGGGTGTTTACCCGAGGTTTTCGGGGGGTCGGCAGGCCGCATTGCAACGCCGCGCCGGCGCGATCGCGCAGGTGATGGGCCCGCGTATTAGAATACTGGTCAGACCGCGTCACTCCAGTGAGCCACCATGAAAAACGTTCCGCACACCGTCACCGATGCCGCCATCGCGACCATCCGCGAACGGATCGAAGGGGGCGACTACCCGGTCGGCACGCTGCTGCCGGCCCAGCGCCAACTTTCCGAAGAATTGTCGATCAGCCGCGCGTCGCTGCGCGAGGCGCTGTCCACGCTGGAGGCGCTCGGTCTGCTGGTGATCAGGCCCGGCAAGGGCGTGTATGTGGAAAGCGCGCAGGCCACGGCCGCGCAATCGTGGCGTTTCGCCGAGCAGTCTTCGCTGCCGGACACCTATCAGATGCGCTTCGCGCTCGAAGGCTTCGTCGCGCGCATGGCAGCGCTCGCCGTGAGTGAGGCCGATCTCGCGTGGCTGGAGGAAAACATCACCGCGATGCAGGCTGCGCTAGCCTGCGACGAACTCGACGAGGCAGCGCGCCTCGACTACGAGTTCCACATGCGAATCGTGAGCATTGCCGGCAACGCAGCGATCGAATCGATCCTGCGAAGCAGCGCGGAGATCATGAAGGAAAGCCAGCGGATGCCCTTCTACCGGCGCGAACTGGTGCTGTCCACTTATACGGAGCATCGCGCGATTCTCGACGCACTTCACGCACGCGATTCAGCGGCTGCGGGCAAGGCCATCGAAACCCATATCGCCAATGCGGCACAGCGCGCGGGCGTCCATTTTCCGACCCCGCAAATGTAAAGAGCCGCTCGGAAGAGCGGCTCTTTTTGGCCCCGCGCCGACCGAAGCCGGCTTCGCAGCGCGTCGCGCAAAGCGCGCAATAACTTACTTGGCGTTGGCGAGTGCCACGGCCGTGTCCAGCATCCGGTTCGAGAAGCCCCACTCGTTGTCGTACCAGCTCGACACCTTCACCAGACGGCCGGACACCTTGGTCAGCGTCGAGTCGAACGTCGAAGAAGCCGGGTTGTGGTTGAAGTCGATCGACACCAGCGGTGCGTCGTTGTAGCCGAGAATGCCTTTGAGCGCACCTTGCGACGCTTCCTTCATGATCGCGTTCACTTCTTCGACCGTCGTGTCGCGCGCGGCGATGAACGACAGGTCGACGACCGACACGTTGATCGTCGGGACGCGAATCGCGTAGCCGTCCAGCTTGCCGTTCAGTTCCGGCAGCACCAGACCCACCGCCGACGCAGCGCCCGTCTTGGTCGGGATCTGGCTGTGCGTGGCCGAGCGCGCGCGGCGCAGATCTTCGTGATAGACGTCGGTCAGCACCTGGTCGTTCGTGTAGGCGTGGATCGTCGTCATCAAGCCGTTCACGAGACCGATCTTGTCATTGAGCGGCTTGACGAGCGGTGCCAGGCAGTTGGTCGTGCACGATGCGTTCGAAATTACTGTGTCCGACGCCTTGAGCACATTGTGATTCACGCCGTAGACGATCGTTGCGTCGACGTCCTTGCCACCGGGCGCCGAGATGATGACCTTCTTTGCACCGCCCTTGATGTGCGCGCTCGCCTTTTCCTTGGTCGTGAAAAAGCCGGTGCACTCCATCACGACGTCGACGTTCAACTCGCCCCACGGAAGCTCAGCCGGGTTACGGTTGGCGAGCACGCGGATCTTGTCGCCGTTCACGACCAGGTAGTCGCCGTCCACCGACACTTCGCCCGGAAACTTGCCGTGCGCGGTGTCGTACTGCGTCAGGTGGGCGTTCGTCCTTGCATCGCCCAGATCGTTGATGGCGACGATCTCGATATCGTGCTTCTTGCCGTTTTCATAAAAGGCGCGCAGGGTGTTGCGGCCGATCCGGCCATAGCCGTTGATTGCGACGCGAATCGTCATGATTAATCTCCTGATGGCTAAAAAATACCTAGTGGTTCGTCTGACCCGGGGTGTTGCCGCACATTCTCAAGCGAGCGGCAACGTTTCGCTGCGATCAGCCGAGAGCGGCTTTCGCCGTCTTGACCACATGCTCGACGGTAAAGCCGAAATGCTTGAACAGGACGCCAGCCGGGGCTGATTCGCCGAACGTGTCGATGCCGACCACGCCGCCTTCCAGGCCCACGTATTTGCGCCAGAAATCCGTCACGCCCGCTTCCACCGCGACGCGGCGCACGCCGTGCGGCAACACCCGTTCGCGGTACGCGGCGTCCTGCTTGTCGAACACCGTGGTCGACGGCATCGATACGACGCGGGCCGCAATGCCTTCGCGCGCAAGCGGTTCGATCGCGTTCAGCGCCAGCTCGACTTCCGAGCCGGTGGCGATGAGGATGATCTTGCGCGCGACGATCTCGTCGTTCCAGTCGCGCAGCACGTAGCCGCCCTTTTCAATGTTGGCGATCTGCGCGTCGGTGCGCTCCGAAAACGCGAGGTTCTGGCGGCTGAAGATCAGGCATGACGGGCCGTGCTGTTCGACCGCGTGGGTCCAGGCTACCGCTGTCTCGACGGTATCGGCCGGACGCCACACTTGCAGGTTCGGAATCAGACGCAGGCTAGCGATGTGTTCGATCGACTGGTGGGTCGGGCCGTCTTCACCCAGGCCGATCGAGTCGTGCGTGAACACGAAGATCGACGGCGCCTTCATCAGCGCGGCGACGCGCAGCGCGTTGCGGCTGTAGTCGGAGAACGTCAGGAAGGTGCCGCCGAACGCCTTGAAGCCGCCGTGCAGCGCGACGCCGTTGATCGCGGCGCTCATGCCGAATTCACGCACGCCGTAGTTCACGTAGTTGCCGGCGGCCTGGCCTTCGGCGTTCACGCGCACCGGTTTGGCGGCCTTCCAGTTGGTCAGGTTCGAGCCGGTCAGGTCGGCGGAGCCGCCAAGCAGTTCGGGCAGCACGGTCGACAGGCCTTCGATGGCTTGCTGTGACGCCTTGCGCGTGGCGATGGTTTCCGCGCGCTCGTTCGCGCCGGCGATGATCGCCTGCGCCTTTTGCTTCCAGTCGGCCGGCAGCTCCTTCGCGCTACGGCGTTTGAATTCCGCCGCTTCCTGCGGGTACTTGGCCGCGTACGCCGCAAACGCCTTGTTCCAGTCGGATTCGATGCGCGCGCCGGATTCCTTCGCGTCCCATGCCGCGTAGACTTCCTGGGGGATCACGAACGGCTCCCACTTCCAGCCGATCGCTTCGCGCGTGGCCGCGACTTCTTTGTCGCCGAGCGCCGCGCCGTGCGAATCATGGCTGCCTGCCTTGTTCGGCGAGCCTTCGCCGATCACGGTTTTGCAGCAGATCAGCGTCGGCTTGTCGGACAGCTTGGCCTGCCTGATCGCCGCATCCACTGCGTCGACGTTGTGGCCGACCACGTTCGGGATCACGTTCCAGCCGTATGCCTCGAAGCGCTTGGGCGTGTCGTCGTGGAACCAGTGCACCACTTCGCCGTCGATCGAGATGCCGTTGTCGTCGTAGAACGCGATCAGCTTGTTCAGCTTGAGCACGCCCGCCAGCGAACACGCTTCGTGCGAGATGCCTTCCATCAGGCAGCCATCGCCGACGAATACGTAGGTATGGTGGTCGACGATCTTCGCGTCGGGCTTGTTGAATTCGGTAGCGAGCAGAGATTCGGCGAGCGCCATGCCGACCGCATTCGCCAGACCTTGGCCCAGCGGGCCCGTGGTGGTTTCGACGCCCGGCGTAATGCCGTATTCGGGGTGACCCGGCGTCTTCGAGTGCATCTGGCGGAAGTTCTTCAGCTCTTCCATCGGCAGGTCGTAGCCAGTCAGATGCAGCAGCGAGTACAGCAGCATGGAGCCGTGGCCGTTCGACAGCACGAAACGGTCGCGATCGGCCCATTGCGGGTTCTTCGGGTTGTGGCGCAGATGGCGCGACCACAAAGCCACGCCGATTTCGGCCATGCCCATCGGCATGCCGGGGTGTCCGGAATTCGCTTTTTGAACGGCGTCCATGGACAACGCGCGGATTGCGTTGGCCATCAGTGAGGTGGGTGCGGGAGACGAGGTCGTCATGTCGAGTCCGGAGACAGAGTCAGAAAGCGGTGCGCGCTCGAGGACCGGGAGCTCGGCGGCCAGTTCGCTCGACGCACGGTGCGGTGCCTCTAGACGCGAAACGGGCAGAGCAAACGGACAAGGCTGAAAGCGACCCATTCTAACAGATCGTTGCCCCGCGTCCGGCCCGGGAACGCCGCTTGGACGTGCGCTCCGGCGCACAGCTGGGGCCGCGACGCGCGGCGCGCTTTACAATGGCGCAACCGTATCGACCTGGCTCCGAACCGAGCCCGCCAGCCGTGAATACTCCGCTGCTGTTCCACCCGAGTCCCGACGCCGTGTACGGCTTCGCACGCGCGCGGCGCCTCGCGCGTGTCGATTCCCCGTATCAGCGCATCGAGGTGTGGGATACGCCGCAGCTCGGCCGGCTTTTTACGCTCGACGGCCGCCCGATGACGTCCACGGGCGACGAGTTCATCTATCACGAGTGCATGGTCCATCCGGCGGCGCTCGCGCATCCGTCGCCGCGCGCGGCGCTGGTGCTGGGCGGCGGCGATGGCGGGGCCGCGCGGCAACTGCTGCGGCATCCGGGTATCGAGCGGATCGTGGTCGCGGAGCTGGATGCGGAGGTGGTGCGCCTGACGCGCGAGCACTTGCCCGACGTGCAAGACCGCGCGTTCGACGATCCGCGCGTCGAACTGGTGATCGGCGACGCCGCGAACTATGTCGCGGCAAGCGCGCCAGCGCAATTCGACCTCGTCGTCTTCGATCTGACGCCGCCCGATTCACCCGCCGCCGGCCTGTACACGCGCGCCTTCTACGAACAGCTCAAGCGCACGATGAGCGCGTGCGCGGCGCTCTCGGTGCATCTCGGCTCACCTTATTTCCACGCGCGCCGGGTGGCCGGCCTGCTCGGCGATCTGCGCGCCGCGTTCGCCGTGGTGAGCCCAATGAGCACCTTCGTACCGCTCTACGGTTCACTGTGGATGATGGCGACCGCGAGCGACACGCTGGACCCCGCCGCGCTCAGCCCCGACGCGCTCGCGGAACGCCTCGCCGCGCGCCGGATCGATTCGCTTAAGCACTACGATCCGGCCACGCACGGCGCACTGTTTTCGGTGTCGCGGTCCGTGGACGTTAAACTAAGTCAAGTCTTAGAGCCATCAAGCTAACGTGCGGGCACAATTTACGGTTGGGTCGGACCACGCTATCCGCATGTCGATACGCGAGCGGCGGCCTCGTCCCGTCGCATGCGTTCCGCCAACCATCATGATCCGGAGAAACCCATGACCGCCTCCCGCCCAGCCGGTGTGCCCTGGTTGACCCCCTATCTGACGGTGCGCGACGCGCGTGCTTCTACGGCGTTTTTTACCGCGGCCTTCGGCTTCGAAGTCCGCGACAGCGTCGAGGACGACGGCGTCGTCATGCATGTCGAGATGACCTATCAAGAGCAGCTGATCCTGATGTTCGCGCCGGAAGGCGCCTTCGGATCGGCTGCAAAAACACCGAAAAGCGCGGGCGCCATCGCCCCGCAATCGTTCTATGTCTATGTCGACGATGTCGACGCGGTTTATGCGCGGGCACTGCTTGCCGGCGCCAAATCGCTGAGCGAGCCCCAGGATCAATTCTGGGGCGACCGGTTCGCCCAGGTCGAAGATCTGGACGGCTACCGTTGGGCGCTCGCTCGCCAACTTTCCTGAGCCAATGAGTATTTTTTTGATGCCTCGCTTCTTCGTCGGTACCCCGCTCCGCTCCGACGACATCATGCCGCTTCCCGATGACGTCGTGCGCCACATCCTTGTGCTGCGCTTGCAGCCCGGCGATTCGATCGTGCTTTTCAACGGCGAGGGCGGCGAATACAGCGCCGAGCTCGTCGAGGTCGAACGCCGCTCGGTGCAGGTGCGCATTCGCGAATTCCGTCCAATCGAAGTCGAGGCGCCGTATCGGCTTACGCTGGCCCAAGGCATTGCAGGCGGCGACAAAATGGACTGGCTAATCGAAAAAGCGGTCGAACTGGGCGCGTCGTGCTTCGTGCCGCTGACCACCACGCGCAGCGTCGTGCGTCTTGCCGGCGAGCGCGCGCAGCGGCGGCATGCGCACTGGCAAGGAATCGTGCGCGCCTCGTGCGAGCAATGCGGGCGCAATCGGCTGCCGGAAGTGATGCCGGTGCGCGAGATCGCCACCTGGCTCGGCGCGCTGCCGCGCGAGGCCGGCGAGGGCGAATTGCGCTTCCTGCTGTCGCCGCGCGCCAGCATCCATTTTTCGGCGCTGCCCGCGACGCCGCCGCAAGGCCGCGTGACCATGCTGGTCGGCCCGGAAGGCGGCTTTTCGGCGGCGGAGGAAGCGGCGGCCACCGACTACGGCTTCACCGCCGTCGGTCTCGGACCCCGCGTGCTGCGCACGGAGACTGCGGGCATCGCGGTGCTGGCGGCGCTGGCTGCTCGCTGGGGTGGCTGGTAACAACCGGCTAACGCGCGTCCCCTGCGCCTTGGCCGCAGGCCGGTGCGGACACCAAAAGCAAAGGCCCGCCGACTGGCGGGCCTTGCTCTTTTCTGTTCCTGCGACAACCTGTGACAAGCTGTGCTTACACCGGCGAAATTCAGGCGAACGAATAAAACACCCGGAAGGCCACCTTGCGCTCGGCCCAAAACTCGGCCGCTTCGCGAAACACGTCCAGCAGCGTCTCGCGCCCTTCCTTGTCGAACTTCTGCGCCACCGGCAACTGCTCGAGCACGATCACGAAGCCCGGCTGCGCACCGGCCTTGTGGACGAGGTCGGTCAGGCAATCGTACAGCGCGTCGTAGTTCTTGCCGAAGTGCTTGGGGAACAGAAACGACGTCGCGATGGTCTCCAGCACTTCCTGTTTGGACAGCGCGTTCGCGCAGTACGCATACAGAAAATGCTGGCCGAGCTGGCTGGCCTCGTCAGCGAGATCCTGCACGCGGAACGCGCGGATCGACTGTACGATGTTCGGTCGTACGGTCTTGAAAAGGCTCATGGGCTCCTCGTTCGATGAAACCACCGTGCCAGCGTCGCCCTGCTTGTCGCGGCCCTGATCGCCGGCGCGCATCTTCATGACGCGTTGGAACAAATTGCCGTCGCCGGCCGCGAAAAGATCCGTCGCGACTCCGGTGTCGTGCGCGTAGATGTTGTCGCTCATGCCGTTCATCCCGATGTCATTCAACAATACGATTAAAACTGGTGTAGTGATCGTCCGAGTAGTAGCAATTGTCGGTTCGCTTTAGCGGACCGCCGCAGACGATGCGACGCGCCCCGCGATTGTGTGCACGCGGCGTTGGAACGGTGTATTCGTGGTAGTAGCCGCGCCGATGGGCCGGCAGCAGCCGTTCGCGATTGCCGAATACGATGCCGTCCTTTTCATACGGGTAAGGCCCGCCGGCCGCAATCAAGTTCAATGTGTTGACCGCTTCGCGCGGCAGCTGCGCCAACGCAACGGTGCCTTGGACCTGTGCGCCGGTTTCGGCCGGCGCCGGGTAGTCGCGTGCGAAAGCGCCAGGCCCGCAGCTGAACAACGAGCCCAGCGCAAAAGCACCGATCAGCACGCCTTTGATCTGCAGCCACTTGCGTGCCATGTATCGAATTTCCCGCTGTTGACCCACGCGTTTGACGACTATGAAAGACGTAAGGGTATCGCTAATGGCCTTTTGAATCAACGTTCACCGGGCCGCCGAACGCTGCCGGAAGGTGCGCACAAGGCACCAGCCGGGGCTTTGACGACTTTTCACAGAATCTTTAGCTTGATCGGGCTATAGTTAGCGCGACTGTGCGAATCAACGGGCGATGCAGGCCGGGCTGGAAGCGGTCGACACGCCCCTTCGTTCGTCACGGCCTGAGCCGTGGCATACAGTCTTTGAAGGTGAATTGTGTCAGTAGCCATATTTAGGGTGGCAATCCCCTGCTTTACCCACAGGCGTGCCCGTTGCGGGCACGCCTTTTTTTCATGGCACGCGAGCGGCCGGCCCCATGCCTGATCCGGCCGGCAATCAGCGGGCGGCGATCACGTCCGCCACCAGCAGCGCGGTCATGTTGACGATGCGGCGCACCGTTGCCGAAGACGTCAGCACATGCACCGGCTGCGCCGCGCCGAGCAACATCGGGCCGATCGCGATGTTGTTGCCCGCCGCGGTCTTCAGCAGGTTGTATGAGATGTTGGCCGCGTCGATGTTCGGCAGCACCAGCAGGTTCGCGTCGCCTTCCAGCGTGGAATCGGGCAGCACTTCGCGGCGCAGGTTCGCGTCGAGCGCAACGTCGCCGTGCATTTCGCCGTCCACCTCCAGTTGCGGCGCGCGTTGGCGCAGAATCTCCAGCGTGTCGCGCATCTTCTGCGCGGTCGGCGCGTTGCTCGAACCGAAGTTGGAATGCGACACCAGCGCGACCTTCGGCTCGATACCGAAACGGCGCACTTCCTCGGCGGCCATGATGGTGATCTCGGCCAGCTGCTCGGGCGTGGGATCGACGTTCACATGCGTGTCGACCAGGAAAATCTGCCGGTTCGGCAGCACCAGCGCGTTCATTGCGGCGTACACCGCGCAGCCTTCGCGCTTGCCGATGACCTGGTCGATAAAGTGCAGGTGCCGGTGCGTCGTGCTGATCGTGCCGCAGATCATGCCGTCCGCCTCGCCCTTCTTCACCAGCATGGCGCCGATCAGCGTGGTGCGGCGGCGCATTTCGAGCTTCGCCATCTGCGGCGTGATGCCCTTGCGCGACATCATCTTTGCGTATTCCTGCCAGAAATCGCGGTAACGCTCGTCATGGTCGGTGTTGACGACCGTGTAGTCCTGCCCCGCGGTCAGACGCAGACCGTAGCGCGCAATGCGCTGCTCGATGACCGCCGGGCGCCCGATCAGGATCGGCTTTGCCAGCTTTTCATCGACGACGATCTGGATTGCGCGCAACACGCGCTCTTCCTCGCCTTCCGCGAACACGATTCGCTTCTTCTCCGGCTCGACGCCGCGCGCCAACTGGAAAATCGGCTTCATGGTCGTGCCGCTGTGATACACGAACTGCTGCAGATGCTGCTGGTACGCTTCCATGTCCTCGATCGGACGCTCGGCGACACCTGAATCCATCGCGGCCTTCGCCACCGCGGGCGCGACCTTGACGATCAGACGCGGATCGAACGGCTTCGGAATCAGATATTCCGGGCCGAACGACAGATCCTGGATGCCATACGCGGTCGCGACGATGTCGCTCTGCTCCTGACGCGCCAGTTCCGCGATCGCATTGACCGCGGCGATTTCCATTTCCCGCGTGACTGTCGTCGCGCCCGCATCGAGCGCGCCGCGGAACAGGAACGGGAACACCAGCACGTTGTTCACCTGGTTCGGATAGTCGGTGCGGCCCGTGCACAGCACGGCATCCGGGCGCACTTCGAGCGCCAGTTCCGGCAGGATTTCCGGCGTCGGATTGGCGAGCGCGAGAATCAGCGGTTTGTCCGCCATCTGCTTGACCATGTCCTGCTTGAGCACGCCGCCCGCCGAAAGACCCAGGAACACGTCCGCCCCGCCGATTGCTTCGGCGAGCGTGCGGGCGCCGGTTTCACGCGCGAAGCGCTCCTTGTCCGGGTCCATCAGTTCGACGCGGCCCTTGTAGACCACACCGGCGAGGTCCGTGACCAGGATGTTTTCGAGCGGCAAGCCGAGATCGACCAGCAGGTCCAGACAGGCGAGCGCCGCGGCGCCCGCGCCGGAGGCGACCAGCTTGACCGACTTGATGTCCTTGCCGACCACCTTCAGACCATTGGTGATTGCCGCCGCGACCACGATGGCCGTGCCGTGCTGGTCGTCGTGAAAGACCGGAATCTTCATGCGCTTGCGGCATTCGCGTTCGACGATGAAGCAGTCCGGCGCCTTGATGTCTTCCAGGTTGATACCGCCGAAGGTCGGTTCGAGTGCCGCAATCACCTCGACCAGTTTGTGCGGGTCGGACTCGTTGAGCTCGATGTCGAACACGTCGATGCCGGCAAACTTCTTGAACAGGACGGCCTTGCCTTCCATCACTGGCTTCGACGCGAGCGGCCCGATGTTGCCCAGGCCGAGCACCGCCGTGCCGTTGGTGACGACGCCGACCAGGTTGCTGCGCGCGGTGAAACGCGCGGCGTTCATCGGATTCTCGACGATTTCCTCGCACGCGAACGCGACGCCCGGCGAATACGCCAGCGCGAGGTCGCGCTGGTTGATCATCTGCTTGGTCGGGGTGACGGCCAGCTTTCCCGGGGTCGGGAACTCGTGATAATCGAGTGCGGCTTCACGGAGTTTGCTATTGACGGGATTCGACATAGGGCGGGCTTGGAGGGCGGATTAGAATATAGGCGTTCGACGGCATTGTAGCCCCAATTGCCTACGAGATACCTTCAAAACGGGTACAACTGCCGCGACTTAAACACAGCGAAAGTCCGGCGTGGCATGCTTCGCGCCGCGCGGGCCAGCACCGGAATCGTGAGTCATATGCGCGCGAATCGCTCGAGACTGGCGCACGCATTCCGCTGGCACTTTGTACAATGCGCGCCGTCCACCGCGTCCAAGCAGTATCCGTTCACCCTTGGCTACCATGCTCTCTGAGTTTTCGCTGATCGACCGCTTCTTTGCCCGCCGCGCCGCCGCTCGGACGCCCGACGCCGCCGGCGAGTCGCTCGGCATCGGCGACGACTGCGCGCTGCTCGCGCCGCGCCCGGGCGAAATGCTGGCCATATCGACGGACATGCTCGTGGAAGGCCGCCATTTCCTCGCCGACGTCGATCCCGAGGCGCTGGGTCACAAGACGCTCGCGGTGAATCTTTCGGACCTTGCCGCGATGGGCGCGCAACCCCAGGCGTTCACGCTGGCGTTCGCGTTGCCAAGAGCGGATGAAGCATGGCTTACCGCCTTCAGCGAAGGACTCTTCGCGCTCGCCGGGCGCTACGGCTGCGAGCTGATCGGCGGCGATACGACGGGCGGGCCGCTGAATCTGTGCGTCACCGTGTTCGGCAGCGTGCCGCCGCGAGCGGCGCTGCGCCGCGACGCGGCCCAGCCCGGCGACGACATCTGGGTCTCCGGCACGCTCGGCGACGCGCGCGCCGGTCTGGGCATACATCGCGGCGAGTGGTCCGCCGATGCCAGCGACGCTGCGCGGTTTCGCCGCGCGCTCGAACGGCCCGAGCCGCGCGTGCCGCTCGGGCTCGCGCTGCGCGGCCTCGCGCATGCGGCGCTCGACCTGTCGGACGGCCTGGCCGGCGATCTGCTGCACATCCTCGAGCGCTCGCGCGTACGCGCCACCGTCGATGTCGACGCCGTGCCGCGCTCCGCCGCATTGCGCCGCCTCGCGCCAGCCGTCCAGCAGCGTTGCACGTTGGCAGGCGGCGACGACTACGAACTCTGCTTCACCGCGCCGGCCACGGCGCGCACCGCGGTGGAATCAGCCGGCCGCGCGGTGGCCGTGCCGGTCACACGCATCGGTACAATAAGCGCTCTCCAGACGGCGGACGATCGCCCGGCCATCGACTGGCGCAACGCCGCCGGCGCGCCGCTCACTCTGACGTTGCAAGGCTTCGACCATTTCCATGCAGACTGATCCCTCGCTCGGCCCCGCGAACAATCTCCTCGACAGCGAGCCGCCCAACGCGCCGGGGCCGCGCCCGCCACGGCCTCGGCCGCGTCGCGCCAGCGCGCGTTTCATGCTGTCGCACCCGCTGCACCTGCTGTCGCTCGGGTTTGGCAGCGGCTTGTCGCCGGTTGCGCCGGGCACGATGGGTACGCTGTTCGCGTGGGCGTCGTTCGCCGTGCTGAACCGCTATCTGAGCGTGATCGAATGGGGCGTGCTGGTCGGCGCCGGCTTCATCGCCGGCATCGCGATCTGCGGTTTCACCGCGAGGCGGCTCGGCATCGACGACCCGTCGCCGGTCGTGTGGGATGAGATCGTCGCGTTCTGGCTGGTGCTGCTGATGGTCACGCCAGTCACGCTGACCGGCCAGTTTTGGGCCTTCATCGTGTTCCGCTTTTTCGACATGGTGAAGCCGCCGCCCATCGGCTATTTCGACCGCCGTCTGAAAGGCGGCTTCGGCATCATGTTCGACGACCTCGTCGCCGCCTTTTTCACGTTGCTCGTCATCGCGCTGTGGCGCATGTCGGTCTGACCGCAGCCGGCAATCGCCGCTCACGCCGCGCCTTGCCGCCGGCACCCGTTTTCCGGATTGACGCCATGCCTACCGACTCCGTCGTTCACCAGCTCGCGATTCGCGTGAGCAACCGCTTGCGCGACGAGCGCCTGATGCTCGTCACCGCGGAGTCCTGCACGGGTGGCATGGTGGCGACCGCGATCACCGACATCTCCGGCAGCAGCGGCTGGTTCGAGCGCGGCTTCGTCACCTATTCGAATCAGGCGAAGAGCGAGATGATCGGCGTGCCCGCCGATCTGATCGACAAGCATGGCGCGGTCAGCGAACCGGTCGCCCGTGCGATGGCTGAAGGCGCGTTGCGTAACAGCCGCGCACAGGTATCGGTATCCATCACCGGCATCGCCGGACCGGGGGGCGGCACCGAGACCAAGCCGGTCGGAATGGTGTCGTTCGGCTGGAGCAACCGGCTGCATACGTCGGTCGAAACGAAGATTTTCAAAGGCGACCGTGAGCAGATCCGCGTGCAGGCCGCCGCGCACGCGTTGCGCGGCGTGCTGGCGCTCCTCGACGAGCGCGAACATTGATCCTCGTTTGAACAGGCGGAAACGATGCAGGATTCGCGTGCAGCCAAAGACGGACTGATTCGCCGCTTCGATCTGAAGCCGCACCCCGAAGGCGGATTTTTTTGCGAGACGTATCGGTCGGTGCAACGCGTGATTCGCGACGACGGCTCAGCACATCGCTCGGCGTCAACCGCCATTTACTACCTGCTATGCGACGGCGCACATTCGGCATGGCATCGAATCCGCTCCGACGAAGTCTGGCACTTCTACGCGGGCGAGCCGTTGCTCGTCCACGTGCTCGATGAAGACGGCGCACTGCTCACGCACAAGCTGGGCAATACGCTCGCGCATCCCGATGCGGTGTTTCAGGCGGTGGTGCCGGCGGGTTTGTGGTTCGCGGCGGAATGCGCCGATCCGGCGACGTTTGCGCTGGTGGGCTGCACCGTCGCGCCCGGATTCGAATTCAGCGAGTTCGAACTGGCGGATGTCGACGCGTTGAAGGCCGCGTATTCGCAGCACGCGGAGATGGTTGCGAGGCTAGGGCCGGCGGCTTAGATCGCTTCGTTGCATCGCTTTTTTTGCTGCTGCCGGGCTCGCGGTTTGAGCAGAACCCCCGCAGGCGCGGCGTCCTCGAGCTTTCCGAACCCACTCATCAAACCGCCCCGAACCGACCCCGCTCAAAAGCTGGCTTATCCTGCACGGAGCCAGCTTCACAACGCAAACCTCGAATCACCGAAACGCGTTGATCCGGTCGCGCGTTTCTATCGCGGCTTTCGCTGCGGCTTGTTCGAAATCGTCGCCTTTGCCCGCATAGATGATCGCGCGCGACGAGTTGATCAGCATGCCCGTGCCGTTCGCGGTACGTCCGGCATTGACGGTCGCCTCCACGTCGCCGCCTTGCGCGCCGATGCCCGGAATCAGCAACGGCATTTCGCCGACGATCCCGCGCACCACTTCGATCTCCTTCGGAAACGTCGCGCCGACCACCAGGGCCAGCTGTCCGCTCGCGTTCCACTTGTCAGCGGCCAGTTGCGCGACGACCTGGTACAGCGGACGGCCGCCGGTGTCCAGGAATTGCAGATCGGAGCCGCCCGGATTCGACGTGCGGCACAGCACGATCACGCCTTTGCCTTCGTGCTCCAGATACGGCTCTATCGAGTCGAAGCCCATGTACGGATTGACCGTCACCGCGTCCGCCCGGTAACGCTCGAACGCCTCGCGTGCGTATTGTTCGGCAGTGCTGCCGATGTCGCCGCGCTTCGCGTCCAGAATCACCGGCAGGCCCGGATGGTTCGCATGAATGTGACCGATCAGCTGTTCGAGCTGATCTTCTGCGCGATGCGCGGCAAAGTAGGCGATCTGCGGTTTGAAGGACGACGCGTACGGCGCGGTTGCATCGACGATGGTGCGGCAGAAGTCGAAAATCGCGTCGGACCGGCCGGCGAGCGCGCCCGGGAACTTGCTGGGCTCGGGGTCGAGGCCGACGCACAGCAGCGAGTTGCTGCGCTGCCAGGCGTCGTTGAGTGTCTGGATGAAATGGGACATGGTGGGTGTCGCGGCGAGCCGTAAAACGGAAGAGGCGCGTATTTTACCTGTCCTGGGCAGCGGGTCGCGGGCCGAGCGGGGACGGCAGCGACCTGCACGGCTGCCCTCAGGTCAAAGGAGCGGCGCGCCCGCATTGTGCCGCGCCGCGCCCGCTGCCCGCCACCGCGCGCTGCTACGGCCGCCGCGATCCGCGCGCGCCAGGCATCGAACGCAAACCGGTGCGCTCCACCGTGAAGCGGAACGTGCGCGTAAGCCGCTCGCCGCGTGGCAGCAGGGTCATGCCGTTTTCACAGGCGCCGCCGGCCAGATTCATCGCGTTGATCGGATGATCGACCGGCTCGAAGCAGAAGAAGTTTTCGCCGGGCGGCGTGTACAGCACGTAGTAGTCGGTGTCGGCCGCGATGCCGAGCGACAGGCCGCGCTTCGGCCAAACCACCGCCGCCTGCCCGCTCCAGCCGGTGAACGCGTGATTGACGATGGTCGCGGGCAACGGATACGCGACGCCGAATTGCCACGCGGGCGGCGCCGGCACGTGGCGCACCGGCAGCCAGTCATCGCCGGACAGCCACAGACCGCCCGCCGCCGCCGACAGTTCCGTATCCGCGTCGCGCACGAAGAAGGGATGCACGCCCAGTCCGAACGGCAGCGCTTCGCGCCCCGCGTTCTCGATCTCCAGCGCGACGACGAGTGTCGGGCCGTCCAGCGTATAGGTTTGCGTCGCGCGGAACGCATACGGCTTGCCGTCCTCGCGATCCAGCGTCAGGCGCACGTTTGCGCCGTCCGAGTCGGCCACCCGCCACGCTGACAGCCAGCCGTCGCCGTGAATCGGCAACGGTTCGTCGGCGCGATTGCGCGGCACCTCGACGCGGCGCCCCGCCACCTTGAAACCACCGCCGCCGATCCGGTTGGAATACGGCAACAGCGAATAGCAGGCAAGCTGGTTCGGCTGCGTGTCGGGGCCGACATGCCGGCAGCGCCGGAAGATCGGCGTGAGCGCGCCGTCGCCGCGCCAATCGAAACGGGTGACGCCGCCGCCAAGCGTCGGCGCCACGTCCAACCGTAAATGCGCGTTGGCAAGCGTGATACACGCGACATCGCCGGCACTCCTCTCGCCGACCGCCACCGCCGACGTGCTCGGCCCGGCCAGCACCGGATTAGCCGCCGCGGCTAGCCGCGCGCGCCGGCTCTGGACAGTTGAAGCAGAAGCGGAAACGGGATTCGCAACAGTCATATCTGGCTCCATCGAGAGGCGTGAGACGTTGCCGTCATTGTTGACGGATACTGTTGGGCGATTTTTTAAGCGATCGCCTCAGGGTGCGAACTGCTTACTGCCGATCTGCTGCCGATCTGCTGCCACCAGAACTGCAACACCAGCTTCTGATTCCCTTTCGAAGTCACTGCGTTGACGAGCCGCAACCGCAGGCTCGCGAGCGGGCTGCATCATTGTGCGCCTACGCGGGCGTGCCCAAAAACTCCGCTTCGGGCAACCCGCGCCGTCCCGGCACCGCGACGAACACTCCGCCAGCCCGAGTATCGTTTGCGAGGGCCGCGGCGTCGAGTCCGATGCGCGCGCTCGTGACGTACAGCGTGCCGAGCCGGGGCCCGCCCAGCGCGACGCAAGTGGTCTGAACGGTCGGTACCTCGATGCGGTCCGTTTCCACGCCGTCGGGACCGTAGCGCACCACCCGCGCACCGTTCCATTGCGCGTTCCACAGGCCGCCGTCGCGGTCGACGGTCGAGCCGTCCGGCTCCACGCCCACGCCCGTGACCTGCGTAAACTGGCGGTCGCGGGCGACGCTGCCGTCCGCACGATAGTCGCACGCGCGAATCTCGGGGATCAACGAATCGCAGTAGTACATCGTCGCGCCGTCGGGGCTGAACGCGATACTGTTGGAGATCGCCGGGGCAGGCAACGGCAGCCGCTCCAGCGAGAGGTCGGTATTGAGCCGGTAAAAGCCGCCGACCGGTCGTGCCGGCGTGCTTTCGTCTTTCGTGCCGAACACGAAGCGCCCCTGGCGGTCGCAGCGGCCGTCGTTCACGCGCGTCGTCAGATCCGGTTCGATATCGACGATGCGCCGGGTCTCGCCGGTCGCCAGATCGAAAAACGCCAGATGGGTGGCGAGGCCGAGCAGCAGGTAATGCGGATCCGCGCACAGCGCGAAGGTCGCGAGGCGCTCGGGCATGCGCCAGAACGTGCTGCGGCCGTCGCTCGGATCGTAGCGCCACAAACGCGCGCCTTCGATATCCGTCCAGTACAGGCGGCCGGTCTTCGCGCACCACGTGGCCGCTTCTCCGAGCGTGCATTTCGTGTCGAGCAGCAAGGCCGCCCGCCGCGACGTGACGCTCGGCGCGCCCGCGCTCACGCCCAGCCTCCGTCCACGACGATGTCCTGCGCGGTGATCATGCGGCTGTCGTCGGCGGCGAGAAATAGCGCCATGCGCGCGAGGTCGGCCGCTTGCAGCTCGGCGTCGATGCACTGCCCTTCCTTGATCTGCCGACGCCCGTTGTCATCGAGCCACAGACGCTTCTGCTTGTCCGTCATCACCCAGCCCGGCACCAGTGTATTGACGCGAATGTTGAAATGCCCGAGGTCGCGCGCA
The DNA here is from genome assembly GCF_040812055.1 of Paraburkholderia suaedae. NCBI lineage: Bacteria > Pseudomonadati > Pseudomonadota > Betaproteobacteria > Burkholderiales > Burkholderiaceae > Paraburkholderia > Paraburkholderia suaedae. The sequence continues at coordinate 262,899 of NZ_JBFOAH010000006.1, forward strand.
AGTCCCCGCGTCAAACCCTGCACCGCCGATTTCGACATCGTGTACACCGGGAAGCCGCCGCTTTTCAACATCCAGCTGATGGAGCCGAGATTGATGATCGAGCCGCTATGAGCCGCCTTCATGTCTTCCATCACCGCCTGCGCGGCGAAGAACTGGTGACGGATATTCACGGCGATGCCTGCGTCGAACGACTCGCGCGTCACTTCGCCGATCGTGTGGCGCTTGTCGTTGGCCGCGTTATTCACCAGCACCTGAATCGGCCCGAGCGCGGCCTTCACGTCGGCGATCGCTTTTTGCAGCGCGTCGATATCGGTCAGGTCGCAGTGCAGGAACAACGGCTTGTGCTTCGCATCGCCGAGCTGGTCGGCGAGCGCTTCCCCGGCGCTCGCGTCGATATCGAAGAACGCGACGCGCGCGCCTTGCGCCGCGAAGTGCTCGACGAACGACGCGCCGATGCCGGTCGCGCCGCCCGTGATCAACACCGTGTGATCAACCAGACTCGGATAGCGCGCGAACGCGTTGTCCGCGAGTTGAGCGCTTGAATTGGCCGGAGACGACATCGTTCGATTCCTTTGAGGCTAATGGGTGAGGGACGCGGCGCATCAAGCGCGGAACTCAATCGCGCGAACCGCGGTTCTTCAACTGGTCGAGCAGCACGGCGGCAAGCAGGATCGCGCCGCGCACCAGGTATTGATAGAACGCGTCGATGTTCATCAGGTTCATCACGTTCTCGACCGTGCCCATGATCAGCACGCCGATCACGACGCCGGAAATGGTCGCGCGGCCGCCGAGCAGCGACACGCCGCCCAGCACGCAAGCCGAGATCACGTTGAGCTCGAAACCTTCGGCAGCGTTCGGCTGACCGGACGTGATGCGCGACGCGAGGATCACACCGGCCAGCGCGGTCACGGCGCCCTGAATCAGGAAGATGTAGACGCGCGTGCGTTCGACATTGATACCGGCCAGACGCGACGCTTCCGGATTGCCGCCGATCGCGAGCGTATTGCGGCCGTACACGGTCTGATTGAGCATCACGCCGAATACGATGAAGCACAGCAGCGTGACCCAGATCGGCAGCGACACGCCGAAGAAGCTCAGGCCGCCCAGCGCGATGAACGTGTCCGACGACACACCCACGGCCTGCCCATGCGACACGATGAAGCCGAGGCCGCGGACGATTTCCATCGTTGCGAGCGTCGTGATCAGCGCATTGATGCGCAGATACGCGATGACCGCGCCGTTGACGAAACCGATCACCGCGCCCGCCGCGACTGCCGCGATGATCGCGATGAAGGTATTGCCGGTGGCATTGAGCACCATCGCGCAGAGGACGCCCGCGAACGCGACGGTCGAGCCCACCGAGAGGTCGAAGTCGCGCGAGGCGAGGCAGAACATCATCGTGCACGCGACCATGCCGATCTGCGAGATCGACAGCGCGAGGCCGAGCATGTTCTCGATCGAGAAGAAGTGATCGACGGTCAGCGACATCGTGACGAACATCAGCACGAAGATGACGATCAGGCTGTATTCGGTGATCTGCTGCCACCATTTGGCCTTGTCGCCGGCTTGCGGAATCAGCGCATCGGCGGCGCTTTTGGCGGCCTGTTGCGCGAGGTTTTCTCTGGCTTGCATGTTCAATACTCCTCCCGTATCCCCACGGGTTGCCGGACTTGTGTCCGAATAAGGTTCAGGCGGCCTGCCGGGCGCCGGTGTCGGTTCCGGGCAGCGCGGTCGAGCTTTGCGGCAGTGCGAGGCTCAGCACCGCTTGTTCGTTTGCGTCCTGGCGCGCCAGCTCGCCGGAAATCCGGCCCTGGCGCATCACGACGATCCGGTCCGACACGCCCAGCACTTCCGGCAACTCCGACGAAATCATCACGATCGCGCAGCCGCGTTCGGCGAGCTGATAGATCACGTTATAGATTTCATGCTTCGCGCCGACGTCGATGCCGCGCGTCGGTTCGTCGAGAATCACGACTTTCAGATCGGGCTCGGCGAGCCAGCGCGACAGAATCGCTTTCTGCTGATTGCCGCCCGACAGGAAGCGGATTTTCTGGCGGCGGCTCGGCGTCTTGATTTTGAGCAGCTTGATGAAACGGTCGGCTGTTTCTGCTTCCTTCTTGCGATCAAGAAACATTCCCGCGCGCAGATAGTGACGCCGGCAACTGATGTTGATGTTCTCCGACACCGTCGCCATCGCGACGATGCCCTCTTCCTTGCGGTCTTCCGGACACAGCACGATGCCGTGCCGGATCGCTTCGCCCGCGCTGCGCACCTTGATCGGCTTGCCGTCGAGCAGCAGTTCGCCGCCTTTCCTGTGGTCGGCGCCGTACACCAGATGCATCAGCTCGCTGCGGCCCGCGCCCACCAGACCGAAGAAGCCGACGATCTCGCCGCGCCGCACTTCGAAGCTGGCCGGCTGCGCGAGCGCATGGCCTTCGATCCCTTTTGCCGCGAAGCGCACTTCGCCGAGCGGGCGCGCCGAGTAATTGTAGATGTCCGAAATTTCTCGCCCCACCATCTCGCTGACGATGGTGTCGCGCGACACGCCTTCGAGCGTCGGATGCGATGCTATCTTGCGGCCGTCGCGGAAGATGGTGCAGGCATCGCACAACTCGTAGATCTCGTCCATCCGGTGCGAGATGTAGATCATCGCGCGGTTGTCCGCGCGCAGATCACGTACCAGCTTGAAAAGCACCTCGGTCTCGCGATGCGACAGCGAGCTGGTCGGCTCATCGAGCGCGATGACACGCGCGTTGCGCAACAGCGCCTTGCAGATTTCGACCATCTGCCGTTGCGCGATCGACAGCTTGCGCAGCTTCGCGTTCGGGTCGAGCGCCACGCCCATTGCTTCGAGACGTTCGCGCACGAAGCGTTTGGCTTCGCGTTTGTCGACCCAGCCGAGCGAGTTCGGCAGTTGGCCGAGCAGCAGGTTTTCCGCGACCGTCAGATCGGGGACGTACTGCAATTCCTGGTGAATCACCGCGATTCCGGCCGCGATCGACGACGCTGCGCTGGCAAAGCGCACCTCGTTGCCGTCGATTAGCACGCGGCCCGAATCGGGCTGATATTCACCGCCGAGAATCTTCAGCAGGGTCGATTTCCCTGCGCCGTTTTCGCCCATCAGGCCGTGCACCTGGCCGACGCTGACGTCGAAGGACACACCATCGAGCGCGCGCACGCCTGGAAAGACTTTGCCGATATTGTCAAAACGCAGCGTCGCTGACACCTTCGCCTCCTTTGTCGACGGCAGTTAGCGCTTTAGCGCTTACTGCCGTCCCATGCAACCTGTTGCGGTCGACAGGAGTTAGCGCTTTAGCGCTTACTCCTGTCCCATGCAACCTCTTGCGGTCGACGGCGGTTAGCGCTTTAGCGCTTACTGCCGTCCCATGCAACCCGTTGCGGTCGACAGGAGTTAGCGCTTTAGCGCTTACTCCCGCCCCCACCCAAGCCCATCTCTCACGCTGCTGCCGGCGCGCCGCCGCCCTGAATCCAAAAGACAACGACGCACGTCAGCTCCCGCACTACCGCCTTTGGCAGCTCAATTCGCAGCGAGCCCCATCTTCTGCCGCACTTCACCGACGTTGTCACGCGTAGCCAGCATGCCGGTCGTCAGCGTCAGCAACGGCGGTTCCTTGCCTTGCGTGATCCAGTCGTACATCAGCGTCGAAGTTTCTTCGCCGTGGCGCTTCGGGCTGATGATGACCGTGCCGAAGAAGCCCGTCGGCGTCGGCTTCTTGAACTCGTTCAACGCCGAATCCGAACCGCCGATGCCGATCCCGATCATGTTGTCCGCCTTGAAGCCGCGGCCCTCCGCTGCGCGCACCGCACCGAGCACGCCTTCGTCGTTCAGCGCATAGGCAACCCAGTGCTTGAACTGGGGATTCTTCGTCAGCGCGATGTTGGCGGCGTTGAACGCGTTTTCCGTGTCGGTCTTCGCTTGCGGCGCGGCGATGATGTTCGCCTTCGGGAAGCCGGCGGCCACCAGCGCGTCGGTCGCGCCGCTCGTGCGGTCATGCGCGGTCGGCAGCTGTTCGTAGGTCACATCGATGGCGCCGACGTCCTTCATGTCCCAGCCACGCTTTTTGATCTCGGCGGCCAGACCGTCGCCGACCTGCTTGCCGATGTTGTACGCGGAAATGCCCATATGCGGCACCGATGCGATCGGCTTACCCGCGCCATCGACCAGACGGTCGTCCACCGTCATCATCTTCAGCTTGTCGGCCTTCGCTTTCGCGACGATCCCCGGTCCGAGCTTGACGTCAGGCGTGCAGATCACGAAGCCTTGCGCCTTCTGCGCGGACAGATTGTCGATTGCGCTCATCACCTTCTCGCCCGAGGGCGCGCCGATCTTCACGAGCGTGAAGCCCTTTTCCTTGGCGGCAATTTCGGCGAACTTCCATTCGTCCTGGAACCAGGGTTCTTCGGGCTGCTTCACGAGAAAACCGATCTTGACCGGGTCCGCCGCTTGCGCGACCGGCACGTTGAAGAGCACACCCGTCGCCGCTGCTGCCAGCGTGAGGAAAATTCTACGTTTCATGATGCGTGTCTCCTGACTAATTGATAACGAGAAGGTAAGCGGCCGCGTTTTCTTGTACCGGTGATGACACACGCGGCCAGCGCGTCGTCCGGTTCACTCTTTGCGCCCCTGCGCAACCCTGCGTGCTGCACAAATCAGTCGTGAGTCAGTCGTGGTATAGCGCCGAGCGGCCGCCATCCACGGTGATGCAACTCGCGTTGATGAACGGCGCCTCATCCGACGCGAGAAACACCGCGGTCATCGCCACTTCTTCCGGGCGGCCGATGCGCTTCATCGGTTGCAAGTCGAGCGTGGCCTGCCGCGCGGCGGCCGGATCGGCTTGCTGGTTCCACCAGTCCTGCGTCAACTGCGTTTCGATATAGCCCGGCGCGATTGCGTTGACCCGCACGTTGCGCGGCGCGTATTCGATGCCGAGCGCGCGGGTCAAACCGATCACACCATGCTTGGCGACGGGATACGGGAAACAGCCCGGAATGATCTTGAACGCATGGGTCGACGCGATGTTGACGATGCTGCCCGCACCACGTTCGACCATGCCCGGCAACACCGCGCGGCAACCGTTCCACACGCCGTCGAGATCGACCGCGAAGCAGCGGCGCCAGTCGTCGTCGGTCATGGTCAGCGGATCGCAGAACACGTTGATGCCGGCGTTGTTCACCAGCACGTCGAGCGCGCCGAAAGCCTGCTCGGCCTGGCTCACCGCCTGCCGAACCGACGCGGACTGCGTGACGTCGGTGGGCACCGCGAGCACGCGTGCGCCGGTCTGCGCGTTGATGTGCGCGGCGCTCTGTTGCGCGGTGTCGACATCCAGTTCAGCGAGCACGACCGACGCGCCCTCGCGCGCGAACGCCAGCGCGATCGCGGCACCGATGCCGCGCCCAGCGCCGGTGATCATCGCGGCTTTACCGACGAGCCGTTTCATTTCCTGACACCCGCGCGGGCGATGCGCAAACCGTTGATGAACGCCTTCGCATGCGAGGCGGTCACGGCTGCGCTCTGACCGGGCTTGTACAACGCGGAGCCCAGGCCGAAGCCGTTCGCGCCGGCGCTCAAAAACGGCCCCATGTTGTCCGGGGTGATGCCGCCGACCGGCACCAGCGGCACCTGGACCGCGATCACCGCGCGCCACGCCTTCACGACCTGGCAGCCGAGCTGTTCGGCGGGGAACATCTTGAGCACGTCCGCGCCGTTCTTCAGCGCGACGAATGCTTCGGTCGGCGTCGCGACGCCCGGTGCGCACGCCAGTCCCTGCGCTTTCGCGGCGATGACGACTTCGGGGTCGCTATGTGGCATCACGATCAGTTCGCCGCCCGCCTGCTTCACGTCGTTGACGAAGGCCGGATGCAGCACGGTACCCGCACCGACGATCGCGTCGGCCGGCAAGACCTTGCGGATCGCGGCGATGCTGTCGAACGGTTGCGGCGAATTCAACGGCACTTCGACGATGCGAAAGCCCGCTTCGTATAGCGCTTGCCCGTGATCGGCCGCATCGGCGGGCGTTATGCCACGCATGATGGCGATCAGCGGGCAGGCTTCGAACGCTGCGATGAGGCCCGCGTGCGGCATATAGGGAGCGGGCAGATTGATGTGAGGTTGCATGTCGGTTCCTTGTTTCGTGAGCGACGGTACGCCGGTCAGCCCACGCGCGCCGCGTGGGCTGCCGGGTTGACGAGCCCCGCCTGCGAGGCGACGCGCCACAAGCCGCGCTCGGTCGCGTGCTTGACCAGCGTCGCCTGCTGGCAGCCGAATTGCACGAGTGCGAGGCGGTAGCGCTCGCACAACGCTTCATTGCCGATCAGGCGCAGGCTCTGTGCGGCAAGCGTGTCCTGCTGTTGCGTCAGCACGGCTTCGAGGCCGGCCAGTTCGTGTCCGATCAGCAAGCCCGACAGATAGTCGGGCTGCGCGTCGCGCGTGAGCTGTCCGGTCAGGCCGAGCGTGCGCGCGCTGAACACGGTCGCGAGCAGACCCGCCTGCCCCTTCTCGCGGGCGATGCTCACGCCATGCAAAAACGCTTCGATGTCCGGACGATCCGGCGTCACCATCGTGCGGCCGAGAATCGTATGCTCGCGCAGTGCCGCGTACACTTCACCGGTCATGAACGTATGAAAACGCTCGATGCGCCCGGCCTGCACGACGACCCATTTCGCGTGCGTGCCGGGCAAGCCGATCAGCGCGCGCCTGGCGGTGTCGGCGACGTTCGCGTCCGCGCTGAGCGCGCCGAAAATCTGCGTTTCTTCGCCGCGCATCACGTTGGGCAACTCGCCGCGTTGCAGCACCCCCGGCACGATGTGCAGCGTCGCGCCGCACGCCGCCTTCACGCGAACGATGCCGGCCACCAGCGCATCGGCGTTCGCCGGTGCGTCGACATACGGCGCTTCGAGCCACCCCTGCGCGCTGCCGACCATGCCCGCCGCAATCACCGGCAACGCCGGCGCTTCATCGAACCACGCGCCGCATGCGTCGTCGAAAGCCGCGTCGAAGCCGCCTTGTTCCACGCGCCGCGGCAGATTCATGATCCCCGCCGTCGACGCGCGCGTCGCCAGCACCTGGCCGTCGGCGTCGAACAGATAGGCGCGCAGCGACGTGGTGCCCCAGTCGAGCGCGATCAGCGCCGCCTGCGCAAAGCCCGCAGCGGCATCGGCGACGCCTGCAACCGGGTGAGCGCTGGCCAGTGTGGGAGGACCCGCTCGTTTCATCGCTTGATCCTGCGGGTGGTCGGTTGCGGAGCGCGCCAACCCAGTTCTTCCGAGATCGCGCGCGCTTCGCGCTGCACGACCGGGATCAGTTCGTCCATGCGTTCGAGCGGCATGTACGGGATCGTGCTCGCCACCGAGAGCGCCGCCACCACCGCGCCCGACGCATCGCGCACCGGGGCCGCGACGCAACGGATCGCCGCTTCGTTCTCTTCAAGGTCGAACGTGTAGCCGCCGGCCGCGTAGCTGGCCATGCGCTGCATGAAGGTCGGTGCGTCGGGGCGGTTGTCCGGCTTGAACGACACACTCGCGAGAGCGCGGCGCGACGCTTCGAAAAGCGACTGCCACACGTCCGGCGTGAGGTCGAGCATCATTGCCTTGCCGATCCCCGTCGACGCCAGCGGCATCCGGTGGCCGACGCGCGAGCGCATTTCGAGGCCACGGGTACCGGGAATCTTGTCGATGTACAGCACGTCGTCGCCGTCGCGCACGCCGAGGTGAATGGTGTCGAGCGTCTGCTCGGCAAGCGATTCCAGATGAGGTCGCGCAACCGCGGTCAGCGGCATCTGTTCGAGCGCGATGGTGCCCAGTTCGATCAGCTTGGGGCCGAGCAGATAGCCGCCTTGCACCTGACGCAGATAGCGCGCCTGCACGAGGCTGCTGACGAGCCGGTGCGTGGTGCTGCGGGTCGTGCCGAGCGCGGCGCCGAAGGTGCGCAGATCGCGCACGCCGGCAGCGGCGGCTTCGAGAATCGCCAGACCGCGCAGCAGCGTTTGCGTGCCGGCCTGCTGCGGCGTGATATCCAGCAGCGTGCCAGGCAGCGCAATGCCTTCGACGGCGGGCGGTTGAGCGCCAGCGCGCGGCGCTCCGGCGGCGGGCGCTGGGCCGGCCGTCCGGCGCGGCGCGGCGCTGGTCGCTTGATCGGCTTCGGACGTGCTCTCGGCGTGAGGCGGCATCGCTTTATTCATGGCGATTGGCTAGGGGTGGTTTTTGCGCTTACAGCGCGGGGCCGGCGGAAAAGCCGTAATGATTGGCGATAGAGCGCGCGCAACGGCGCCGCCTTGGGCTGGTAGGCATGATTGGCCTCGTCTCCGGTTTTTTTCTGTCGCTACTCGCGTGGTCCCATTGCCGGGCTCTCTGACTCGCGTCGCGTAGTGGTTCGGATTGTAGGACCGTTTTTGAGAAAGCTCCAATATGTGAATGCGAGACTCAGATAATGGGATTTATAGTTTCGAGACGCTGCGGCGGCTGAACGGGGGCGGGTAATGGGCATGCGCCGGGTGTGCGCGGACTGCCGAACGGGCGGCGTTCCTCGCGCAATGTCTGCCTGCGCAACGCCGACGCCTACAGGGCGCCTCTACCTGCCAATGCCGATGATGTGATGCCGATGATGTGAGTCTGCGCCGGTGCGGGTATGCCAAGCAGTTGCGCGGCGACAGCCATCACACGGCTTGCCCGCAAGGTGATCAGGCAATCGCTAGTGCTTTGGGTGTGCCGGTCGCACCCTTCCTGCCGGCACGGAACGCACTCGCTTTCGCCTTGCAACAGGTACACGTTGCCCCGCAGCCGGGAGCCGCGTCGAGCCCATGGCTGTTCATTCACCGGCCATCTGAATGGCCAGGGTCCCCAGCGGACCGGGTCCGTTGGGCCGAACAACGCAATGGTCGGCGTGCCGCACGCGGCGGCAATATGCGTAATACCCGTATCGGGACCGATAAAGAGATTCGCACGCCGGATCATTTCCGCTGTTTCGCCGAGCGTGAGCTCACCCACCAGATTCAAAACGGACTCGCCAGCCGCCGCGATCACCTGCTCGGCATACTGGCGCTCGCTCGGCGCCGGTCCTCCGCTCAGCGCGACGGCACAGCCCTGCGCGCGCAGCCAGCGGATCGTTGCGGCCCAGCCATCGACCGTCCATTGTTTGTACCTGTACTTCGGGTACGGGTGCAGCACGACCATTGGCTGGCCCGGCATTGCGCCGTGCGGCGCATTCAACCGCGCCTCGAACCGGGCTCTGCGCTCGGGATCCGGACCCATACCCGGCACGACCACCTCCGCGCGCGGCGTCACACCTACCAGCGGCGCCAGTTGCAGCGTGCTGGCCACCGCGTGCATCTCCAGTTGCCGGTCCAGCGCCATACGAGCAAGCGTGAGGCGGGCGAGCCACTTCACACGATCGGCATTGACGAGCCCGATCCGCTTGCGGCCGGCAAGCCACGTATAAATCAGTGCACGATCGGAGTCGATGGCGGCACAGGCAAGGTCGTAACGCCGCCAGATCTTTGCCGCGTTGGCAATTTGCTCGCGCAGCGGAAGCCGCTGAATCTCAGTAATGACGTGGCGCACGTCCGGGTTATGCTCAAGTACCCCTTCTGTGCCCCGAAACACGATCATGTCGATCTCGGCCTCGGGCCATTGCGTCTTCATCGACCGGACTAGCGGCGTCACCACCAACACATCGCCTATCCGACGCGGGCAGGCCACGAGAATCGTTCGCGGAGGCCGTTTCAGCTTCAGCGCAGCGGGGTTGTCCACTTTGCCGATTTCCCGCTTTCGGGCTTCGATCCACGCAAGCAGTGTTGCCACCGTCAGCGCGAAAAAAGCTGCGCTCATCACGAGCGTCAACGCGTCGATCGTCAAGCCGAAAATGATCGTGCTGCCAACCACGGCGAGCCCCAGATACGATGCGGTCGCGATTTCGCCGTCGGCGCTCAGCCGGCTCCGCCAGAACGGCCTGAAGCTCCCGACGTACAGAAGCAGCAGTGCCGCCACGCCGAACGTTCCCATTTGGGACAGCGCTGAAAAGAATTCGCTGTGTGCGCCCGCGTTGACGATCGCTCGCGGCGCCTCGCCACGTTGGGCAAGATCGTCGAGCGCCTCCTCCAGACGGCCGCGCCCCACGCCAAAGCCCGGATGGCGCCAGTACAGGAGCGCGGACGCCCGCCACAGTTCGAGGCGCAGGCCTACTGACGTATCGACGTGGCCTTGCTCCATCGCCTTCATGTCGGACACCATCGCGTCCATGCGCTGAAGGACGATGCTGGTGGAGGCAAGTGCGACGACAAACGCCACGATGGCACAGCTCAATGCAATGCGTGCGCGTCTGCCGGCTAGCCAGTGCTGGCCGGCTACGGTTGTCCACACGAGCAGCGGTATTGCAACCCAGCCCCCGCGCGAGCCCGACAGATACGACGCATATCCGCCGAGCACAAATGCCGCGATCTTGATCGCCACCTCAGCTCCGTGCGTGCGCCTGCCTCGAGTAATCGACACGATCGACAGGAAACCGAGCAGCAATGCCGTGTCGCCGAATGGGATCGGATTGGTGAATGAATTGCCGAGCCGATCGTGTAAGACCCAGACCGCTGGATGAAAGCGCGCGTAGACGGCCCACGTGCCGGCAGCCAGCGCACCTGCCACAAATCCCCATTGCACGAGGCGCAGGTTCCGGGACCCCAGCGATGCGAGATAGAAGAAAATCGGGACAGCGAGAGCGAACCGCAGAAATGGATCGAACGCCGGAAAGGTGCTGCTTCGAAAAGCCGCTATCTGGAACAGCACGACGGCCGGCATGCCGATCAGAGCCAGAACGAAAAGCCACTGCTCGCGAAACAGCGCCGCCGCGCGACGCCGATGCTCGGCCTTGGCAAGGTAGGCGAGAGCGAGCGCGAAAACAACGAAAAAGCAATAGCCCGTGCCTCCCCTTATCGACAGCATCGCAGCCGGCGACAACACGACAGCCAGGGTGGCGACAGCGCCTGATAGTTGGTTAGCACGCATCACGTCGAATCGTAAGTCCGGATGTCGCAGCCCAAGCCGGGATGCTGTATCCACGGTATAGACACCTGGCCGCCTCGTCTCATTGTTACTCGGACCGGCAGCGAGTGAGACGCAACCCCCATGCCGCTGGCAATGTGTTCAGGGAAACTACCGACGCCGCAGCCCGCCGCACGGATGACAAAGCGCACATTGCAGCGTCCAGCGCACAGTTTTGTCCCGCTGTTGCGTTTCCCTGCAGTATCTCGCGAGCACGTTCGCTTCGCCCGCCCGGAACGCAAACAAGCCCGCACAGAAGGCGGGCCTGTTTGACTGACGGTACTGGTTGCAGGGAAGCTGGCGCCGCCTTGCCATGCTCCCGGCTCCGATCGCGCTCACGAAGTAACATAGCTGCGCTGTTCCATCGTAGTTCCCGCGCGGCGCTCTCGTGCAACACGATTTTATTCGGGCAATTCGGCCGCGCCCATGCGCCGCGCGATCACCCGCGAGCGTTGAGCCAGATACGCGCCCCCCCGATGTTCGTCGAAATATCTGGGCCGCGGCAGCATCACCGCGAGGCGCGCCGCCTGCGCCACGCTCAGCTGACTCGCCGACGTCTTGTAGTAGTACCGGGCGGCCGCCTCGGCGCCATACACGCCGTTGCCCCACTCGACGGAATTCAGATAGATCTCGAAGATGCGTTGCTTGTCCATCAAGGTTTCGAGCATCCACGTGATGATCAGCTCCTGGCCCTTGCGGATATAACTTTTCTCACGCGACAGAAACAGGTTGCGCGCGAGTTGCTGGGTGATCGTAGAACCGCCGCGCACGATCTTGCCCTTCGCCTTGTTGCGCTCCCAGGCTTGCAGGATGGCGTCGGTTTCGTAGCCATTGTTGTTGACGAAATTCGCGTCCTCGGAGGCGATGATCGCGCGCTTCAGGTTGCGCGAAATCTGCTCGTACGGCACCCAGACACGCTGCACCGTCAGATCCGGCCGTTCCTGCGACAAGCGCCACGCGTCCGAGCGCATAAACGCGGTCGAGCGCGGGTTCACGTCATTCCAGACCGCGATCTGCGCGAAGTAGAACGCCTGCGTGGCGAGCCACGCGATCACCAGCACGACGCCCAGATATGCGATCCATCGCACCGGTCCGGGCCGGCTTGCGCGCCGCGTTGCTGTCATCGTGGGGTCCAGTCCTCGAGTAAGTGAATTCGCGCCGGATCTCGCGATTTACGCGTGCGACGGCGCGCTCAGCAGCGCCCGTAATTCCGCCAGCACCGGCGCGCCGTCAGGTCGCACGCCGCGCCACACGTAAAACGATTCGGCGGCCTGCTCGACCAGCATGCCGAGACCGTCGGCGGCGCGCGCCCCGAGCTTATGTGCGTGTTCCATGAACACCGTCGGATGCGCGCCGTACATCATGTCGTACGCGAGCGAGTTGCTGCCGAACGCGCGGTCGTCGCACTCGGGCACGGACGCGTCGAGGCTCCCGGCCGTCGCGTTGACGATCACATCGTAGGCGCCCGCTTCGATCGCGCGCGTGCTGCCGCCCGTCAGCCGGCATGCGGCGTCGCGCGCGGGCTCGGCGAACTGATCCACCAGCGCTTCGGCTTTCGCCGCGGTGCGGTTGACGATCGTCAGCGTGTGCGGCGCACGCTGCAGCATCGGCAGTACCACGCCGCGCGCGGCGCCGCCCGCGCCGAGCAACAGGATGCGCGCGCCCTTCAACGACACGCCGAGATTCACCTCGATGTCGCGCACCAGACCGAAGCCGTCGGTGTTGTCGCCGTAAATGCCGTTCGCGTCGATGCGCAGCGTGTTGACCGCGCCGGCCGCGGCGGCGCGCGGCGACAGCGTCTGCGCGAACGCGTGCGCGTCGACCTTGAAGGGCACAGTCACGTTCAGGCCGCGCCCGCCCGCTTCGATGAATGCGCGCACGTGCGGCACGAACGCGTCCACCGGTGCCAGCAGATGGCCGTATTCGACCGGCTCGCCGGTCTGCGCGGCAAAGCGGCCGTGAATGAACGGCGACTTGCTATGCCCGACGGGGTTACCGATGACCGCGTAGCGGTCACGGGCTGCGCTGGCACTCATCGTCCTGGCTCCGCAACGTGCTGATCGGAAGCGTCGCGCGGGGCATCGTTCGCTTCGGCGTTGCCGGTGTCGAGGGCGGCGCCGGAGTCGTCGGTTTCGCCATCCAGTTCGGCCTGGGCCTCGGCTTCGGCTTGTGCACTGTCGTCGGGTGCGTCGATGATTTCCTCGTCACCTTCGTCGGCTTCCTCCGCTTCACCGCCGCTCGTCACGGTCGGCGCGTCCAGTACATGCAATAGACGCACGGACGCTTCGACGGTCAATTCGTCGATGGACATCACTTCCATCTGCAAACGCGTGCCGCGCGCGTGCACGCCGAGGCCCGGCACATGCAGCAGCAACGGAATCTCTTCGAGCCGCACCAGATCGCCCTTCACGACCGACGCGACCACCTGCTTGCGGTTCTCCTGCTTCAGCCAGCGCAGACACCAGAAGTACTCCATGCGGCGCTGATGATCGGCGTACGCGGTGTAGGTGTCGTCGAAACCTTGCACGACGGCGAACAGATCGGCGTCCTTCGGCTTGAAGGGCGCAGCCAGCTTGGCGGTCACGCCGTGCTGCACGCAGGCGACCAGTTGCCACTGGTTCACCAGGTCCACGTAACGGCGCAGCGGCGATGTGCTCCACGCGTATTGCGTGACGCCGAGGCCTTCGTGCGGCGCCGCGTTGGTCTGCATGCGCGTGCGCTTCGGACCGCTCGGTGCGCCGAACGCGCGCTGCGTGCGATAGATGCCCGGCACCCCGTGGTCGTGCAGGAACGCGCCCCACGACGAGTTCGCGAGAATCGCCAGCTCGGCGACGATGGTGTCGAGCGGCGAGCCACGCCGACGCGGGGTGATGGTGATGTGCTCGCCTTCCACGTAGAAATTGAAGTCGGTGTTGCGCTGCACTTCGCGGCGCAGACCGTACCCGGCGCGCGCGGCCTGGCGCTTTTCGAACAACGCTTGCGCGAACGGCCACAGCACCGCGATGTCGTCCTTGTGCGGATAGTCGCCGGTGCCGGCGGCGAGCGCCTCTTCGGTGACGAGTTCGTCGAGTGTGTTGTGCCGCAGGTTGTTCTTCACGAACACGCGCTCGGCGCGCGTTTCGCTTGCGACGATCTCCTGCGTCTCGCGATTGACGATCACATACAGCGAGAGCGCCGGCCGCAAGCCGCCCTCGGCCAGCGTAAAGGCTTCCACGACGCTATCGGGAAGCATCGTGATCTTGTCGCCCGGCATGTAGACGGTGGACAGACGCGTACGCGCGATCGCGTCGACCTCGTCGCCGCGCTGAATACCGAGCGCCGGCGCGGCGATATGCACGCCGATCCGCACGCGGCCGTCCGCGAGATGCTCGACGGAGAACGCGTCGTCGATTTCGGTAGTGGTGATGTCGTCGATCGAGAACGCCTCGACGTTTGCTTCCGGCAGATCGTCCGGCAAGCTGCCGACGGTGACGGGCGGAAAACCGGTGCCGTGCGGGAAGAACTCGGCGAGGAACCTGGCTTCGTGCAGCGCGCGCGCCGACGCGATCGCGCCGCATTCGAGCAGCAGGCGCGCCTGCGAAATGCCGCGCGCGGCCGCCGCGCCTTCCAGCGCCTTGTATTCGATGGTGTTCTTGTCCGGCTTGGTGAGCAGCGCGAGCGCGGTCTTGCCGACGAACGCTTCCGGCAGCCGGCCGGCCTTCAGCTCTTCCTCGTAGCCCTGCTGCACGAGCGCCTGCTGACGCTTGCGCTCCAGACCGGCGAGCGCCATCTTCAGCTGTTCCTGCGGCGCGCGCTGATACGTGCCGCGGCCCTTGCGGCGGAAGTACACCGGCGCGCCGTGCATGCGCAGCACCAGCGCGGCGCGTTCGATCGAACCGAAGCTGGCGCCGAAGTACTCGGCGCCCAGCGTGGCGAACGGGAACTCGTCGTCCGGCGCGCATTCCCACAGGAAGTCCAGGTCGATCTCCTGCGCCGTGGCCTCGGCCTGCTGCATCAGTTCGGCCGCGCTCGGCTTGTCGAATTCGATCAGCACGTCTTTGGCTCGCACCTTGGCTCGCCGGCCGCCCGGCAACTCGACCTGAAACGCGTCGCCCTGACGCGACAGCACGCTGCCCGCCTTGAAACTGCCCGATTCCTCGAAGAAAACGTTCACTCAATACTCTCGTTCTGACTTGCATTGGCCGGCGAGCCCGATTCGTGTCAGCGATCGGTCACTGCACGCGCGGCACGGCAACGTGTGCGTGGTAGTGGATCCGCGGCGCGATGAGCGCGCCGACGGGTTGATTCCTGGTGACGGGCTGTGGCCTCGCGGCACAGCTCGCCCTGGTTTGCGTCGGTTTCGGTCCTGTTGCGTGGCTTCGCCTCATGCCGCCTCAGGCCGCCTCGCGCGGCGCCGGTGGCTCGACGTCTTCGGCGTCGCAAAAGGCCAGCACCTGGTCGACGTACTGCGCGAACTCGCTGATCGCATGGTCGCTTCCCTCGATCAGCGTAGTGCGTGCACCCGGATAGTGTGCAAGCATTTCACGGTAATCGAGCACTTCGTCGCCGGTGGCCGCGAGCAGATAATAGCGTTCGGGCCGGGTGATCGACCCGACGCCGAGGGCGCGCAGTTCGTCCAGATGATGCGGCTCGACCACGATACTGCCGCCGCCGTGCCACAGCGGCTGCTCGCCGAGGTACGCGCTCAGGTCACGTTGCGGGACGACGGCCGGGTTCAGCAGCACGGCCGGCCAGCCGTGTTTCTCCGCCAGATGGGTGGCGAAATAGCCGCCCAGCGAGCTGCCGACGAGCGTCACACGATGCGCGCCGGCGGCACTCACCAGCGATTCCGCGAGCGCGACCGCTTCCAACGGCGAGACCGGCAGCGTCGGGCAGCACCATTCGTCGGCGCGGCCCAGCTCGGCGAGCCGCGCCGCCAGCAGGCGCGCCTTGAACGAATTGGGCGACGAGCGAAAACCGTGCAGATAGAGAATCACGAAGTGCCTCGCGCGGAAAGGGCGTCGAGCAGTTTCTGGTGCACGCCGCCGAAGCCGCCGTTGCTCATCACCAGAACCTGATCGCCTGGGCGCGCCGCATGGACCACGGCTTTGACCAGCGCGTCCAGATTGTCGAAGGCCTGTGCCTTGCCGCCGAGCGGCGCAAGCGCCTCGGCGAGATTCCAGCCCAGCGCGTCGCGTCCCGTCGGCGCGCCGTAGCCGAACGCAAGATCGGCGTCGGCGAGGCTGGCCGGCAATTGCGCTTTCATGACGCCCAGCTTCATGGTATTCGAGCGCGGCTCCAGCACCGCCAGAATTCGCGTGTTATGGCGCCCCACGCGCGCGCGGAGGCCGGCGATCGTGGTGTCGATTGCGGTGGGGTGATGCGCAAAGTCGTCGTAAACGGTCACGCCGTCGACGCTGCCGCGCACTTCCATGCGCCGCTTCACATTGCGAAAGCTCGTCAGCGACTTGGCGGCCTGCGCCGGCGGCACGCCCACGTGGCGGGCGGCGGCAATCGCGGCGAGCGCGTTCATGCGGTTGTGCTCGCCCTGCACTTGCCATTCGACCACGCCGACCCGCTCGCTGTTGTGATACACGGCGAAACGCTCGTCGACCGGCACACCGGGTTCGGCGGCCAGCGTTTCCCAGCCTCCCTGCACGCCGAAGCGCTCGACCTGGCTCCAGCAACCGCGCGTCAGCACACGCTCCAGCGCGTCCTCGCGGCCGTTCGTCACCACCCGGCCGATGCTGGGCACCGTCCGGACCAGGTGATGAAACTGGGTTTCGATCGCGGCCAGATCCGGGAAGATGTCCGCATGATCGAATTCGAGGTTGTTCAGCACCGCGGTTTTGGGTCGGTAATGGACAAACTTCGAACGCTTGTCGAAGAAGGCGGTGTCGTACTCGTCGGCTTCGATCACAAAGAAGCTCGAATCGGTGAGCCGCGCCGACACGCCGAAGTTCAACGGCACGCCGCCGATCAGGAAGCCCGGGTTGAGGCCGGCGTCTTCGAGCAGCCACGTGAGCATCGAACTGGTGGTGGTCTTGCCGTGCGTGCCCGCCACTGCCAGCACCCATTTGCCGTTCAGCACGTGCTCGCCCAACCACTGGGGGCCGGACACATACGGCAGACCCCGGTCCAAAATCGCTTCCATCAGCGGGTTGCCGCGCGAGACCACGTTGCCGATCACGAACAGGTCCGCGCTCAGGCCGTTCAACTGGTCGGCCTCGTAACCCTCGATCAGGCGGATGCCTTGGGCTTCCAGTTGCGTGCTCATGGGCGGATAGACGCCGGCGTCGCAACCCGTCACGGTGTGGCCCGCGCCGCGCGCGAGCACTGCCAGACCGCCCATGAACGTGCCGCAGATGCCGAGGATGTGGATGTGCATAAGCCTGTGGTGCCGCGCGGGCGTTTTTTGCGAGGGAATGGAGGTGCAAAAACGGCCGGAACGACCGCCTGCAAAGGACGCTATTGTAACCGACAGGTTCCGGCTCGCCGTATCCGCGCGGCCATCGCCTCGCCTGTGGGCGTGCGCCACCGCCGCGCTCGCCGCGCCCTCCTCGCGCCCCTCGCGCCCCGCCGGGAAAGGGCCGTCGGTAATCTCTAGTATGATTGACGGATGATTCGCAAATCACATTTCGATCCGCAGCGCGTGCGCGAAGAGATCGCCATCGCGGCAGCGCGCATGATCGCCGAAGACGGTCTTGATTACGCCACGGCCAAGCGCAAGGCGGCGCGGCAAGTCGTCGGGGAAACGCGCGTGGCCGGGGAATGGCTGCCGGATAACGACCAGATCGAAGAAGAAATCCGCGGCTATCAGGCGCTTTTCCAGGGCGACAGCCAGCCGGCGCTGCTGCGGCGGCTGCGCGTGATTGCCGTCGACTGGATGGAACGGCTCGCGCTGTTCAACCCGTATCTGACGGGCGCGGTGCTCGGCGGCACAGCAGGGGAACATTCCGACGTGCACCTGCAGGTGTTCTGCGATAACCCCAAGGAAGTCGCCATCTACTTTCTGAACGCCAACATTCAGTACGACGTGTCCGAAACGCGGCATTTCGCCGGTCGCGGCTATGTCGAGACGCTCAGCTTCCTGTGGCGACCGGAGAACGAACGGCGCGAAGCTGTACCGGCCGGCATTCACGTCGCGCTCTACGAAACCGACGATCTGCGCGGCGCGGTCCGCGCCGACGCGCGCGGCCGCACCGCGCGGGCCAATTTGCAGGCGGTTCGCGCGCTGCTCGAGAACGGCGAAGTCACCCCTTCCACCAATTAGACACACTGACAATGAACACGAGACGGATTCTGGCGGGCGGGCTGATCGCGGTCGTCGCTGCGGGCGGCGGCGTGCTCGCCAACCACTGGCTCAATGGCGGCACCGAAGTCGCGCACGCGGCGCAAGCCAGTTCACAGCAAAGCGCAGTCGAACAGCTATGGAGTGCGCGCGTCACGAGCGTCGACGGCAAGCCCCAGTCGCTCAGCCTGCTGAAGGGGCACCCGGTCGTCGTGAACTTCTGGGCTTCCTGGTGCGGCCCATGTGTCGAGGAAATGCCGTCACTGTCGCAAATTCAGCGCGATTATCAAAACAAAGGCATCCAGTTCGTGGGACTCGGCGTCGATTCCGACAAGAACGTGCAAGCGTTCCTTCAGAAAGTGAAGGTGGCCTACCCCGTGTACGTGACGGGCTTCGGCGGCGCGGATCTCGCACGCGCTTTCGGCAATGACGCGGGCGGCCTGCCGTTCACGGTGGTCATCGACGCAGCGGGCAAGGTGCGCTCGACAAAATTGGGCCAGATCGACCCCGCGGCCCTCAGGCAGACGCTCGACGCGCTGTGACGGTCCACCTCCGTCGCCGCCTTTGGCGGCGGTAATGTGCTTGATGGCAAGAAATTGCGCGAAGTTGAGGTAAGATTGGCGCCGGGCGCGCGCCCGCTGGCGAGACGGCATCGCTTCTCAAGCGCCCGAAACTAGACAAATTTCTCTAATCAGCGCTAAAGTGCGCCCAATTCCACGGAAAAAGAAGCCACCATGACGCGACTGCTGGTACTGCACGGGCCCAACCTCAACCTTCTCGGCACCCGGGAGCCCGAGGTCTACGGTCGCGTGACGTTGCCGCAGATCGACCAGGCACTGGCGGACCGCGCGGGGGACGCCGGCGTCGAGCTGGCGTCGTTCCAGAGTAACCATGAAGGGGCGCTGGTCGACCGCATCCAATCCGCGCGGACCGAGAAGACCGATTTCATTCTCATCAATCCCGCCGCGTACACGCACACCAGTGTGGCCATTCGCGACGCACTGGCGGGGGTCGGCATTCCGTTCGTTGAGATTCATCTGTCGAACGTCCATCGTCGGGAAGCGTTCCGGCATCACTCGTATTTCTCCGACCAGGCCGAGGGCGTGATTTGCGGCCTCGGCTGGAAGGGATATCTGTACGCGCTCGAATTCGCGCTCGACCGGCTCTCGGCCGGCTCGTCGCGCGGCTAATTCCAAACACGTCTAATTTGAGCCGGCCTCGCACGCGCCGGCACCACGCATTGAAAGGGGCTCCCTGATGGATCTACGTAAACTGAAAACTCTGATCGACCTCGTCTCGGAGTCCGGTATTTCCGAACTCGAAGTGACCGAGGGCGAAGGCAAGGTGCGCATCGTCAAGAATGCGCCGCCGGTTTACGTGCAGCCGTCCGCCTCGTACGCGCCGCAGTACGCGCAACAACCGCCGCCCGCGGGCGAAGCCCCGGCCGCTGCCGCGGCTCCGGCGACGCCGGCGGTCGCCGCGCCGCAAGGCCACGTGGTGACCTCGCCGATGGTCGGCACCTTCTACCGCGCGCCGTCGCCGGGCGCGGACCCGTTCGTCCAGGTGGGCGACACGGTCAAGGAAGGCCAGACGATCTGCATCATCGAAGCGATGAAGCTGCTCAACGAAATCGAGTCCGACAAGTCCGGCGTGGTGAAGGAAATCCTCGTGGAAAACGGCCAGGCGGTCGAGTACGGCCAACCGCTGTTCGTGGTCGGCTAACGCGGCACGCGTTGTTCGCCGCCCGCGCGCCGCTGTCCTGCGGCGCGCGACCGATCCTCTGAGGCGGCCGGTGTTGTCAGCAACCCGGCGCCCATTGATGAGTCGAAAACCCGCTATGTTTGAAAAAATCCTCATTGCCAATCGTGGCGAGATCGCGCTTCGCATCCAGCGCGCCTGCCGCGAACTGGGCGTCAAGACGGTCGTCGTCTATTCCGAAGCCGACAAGGAAGCCAAGTATGTGAAGCTCGCCGATGAGGCGGTCTGCATCGGCCCGGCGCCTTCGAACCTGAGCTATCTGAACATGCCCGCGCTGATCAGCGCGGCTGAAGTGACGGATGCCGAAGCAATCCACCCTGGCTACGGCTTCCTGTCGGAGAACGCCGACTTCGCGGAACGCGTCGAGCAGTCCGGCTTTACCTTCATCGGCCCGCGTCCGGAAACCATCCGGATGATGGGCGACAAGGTCACGGCCAAGCAGACCATGATCAAGACCGGTGTGCCGTGCGTGCCGGGCTCGGAAGGCGCGTTGCCGGACGATCCTAAAGAGATCGTGAAGATTGCTCGCCAGGTCGGCTATCCGGTCATCATCAAGGCCGCCGGCGGCGGCGGCGGCCGCGGCATGCGCGTGGTCCATACGGAAGCCGCGCTGGTGAACGCGGTCAACATGACACGCGAAGAAGCCGGCCGTGCATTCGGCAATCCGCAGGTCTACATGGAGAAGTTCCTGGAGAACCCGCGGCACATCGAAATCCAGGTGCTGTCCGACTCGTTCAGGAACGCGGTGTGGCTAGGCGAGCGCGACTGCTCGATGCAGCGTCGCCACCAGAAGGTGATCGAAGAAGCACCGGCGCCGGGCATCGCGCGCCGTCTGATCGACAGGATCGGCGATCGTTGCGCGGACGCGTGCAAGAAGATGGGTTATCTGGGCGCCGGCACGTTCGAATTCCTGTACGAAAACGGCGAGTTTTACTTCATCGAAATGAACACCCGCGTGCAGGTCGAGCATCCGGTGACCGAGCTGATCACGGGCGTGGACATCGTGCAGGAGCAGATCCGCATCGCGGCCGGCGAGAAGCTCGCGTTCCGCCAGCGCGACATTGCGTTCAAGGGCCATGCGATCGAATGCCGGATCAACGCCGAAGATCCGTTCAAGTTCATTCCTTCTCCTGGCCGTTTGACCTCGTGGCACATGCCGGGCGGCCCCGGCATCCGCGTCGATTCCCATGCGTACAACGGCTATTTCGTGCCGCCGAATTATGATTCGATGATCGGCAAGCTGATCGCTTACGGCGCCACGCGCGAACAGGCGATCAAGCGGATGCGCATCGCGTTGTCGGAAATGGTGGTCGAGGGTATTCAGACCAACATCCCGCTGCACCGCGAGTTGATGCTCGACGCCAAGTTCGTCGAAGGCGGCACGAGCATCCACTACCTCGAAAACCGGTTGGCCGCGAAGCTGCAGGCCGCGCCGGAAGAAGCGTAAGTCATGAGCTATCGGGAACTGGTCGTCGAACTGGTGCGCGAGCACGCGGATGCATTCTGCGATGCATTGCTCGAGTTGGGCGCGCTGTCGGTATCGGTCGAAGACGCGGACGCCGACACGCCCGACGAACAGCCGCTGTTCGGCGAGCCCGGTCTTACGCCGGATCGCTCCGCGTGGCAGCGTTCGCGCGTGATCGCGTTGCTCGCGCTGGACCACGAACCCGCGGTGCTGCTCACCGCCGCGGCGAACGAGGTCGGGCTCGATGCCGCACCGTCGTTTACAGTGTGCGACGTCGAAGACCAGGACTGGGTGCGGCTCACGCAATCGCAATTCGATCCGATTCCGGTTGGCGAGCGCATCTGGGTAGTGCCGTCGTGGCACGATGCACCGGACCCCGAAGCATTGATACTGGAGCTCGACCCGGGCCTCGCGTTCGGTACCGGCAGCCATCCCACCACGCGGCTGTGCATGGAATGGCTCGAGCAATCGGTCGAGCCCGGGCAGTCCATGCTCGATTACGGTTGCGGCTCCGGCATCCTCGCCATTCTTGCCAGAAAATGCGGCGCCAACCCGGTGTATGGCATCGACATCGACCCGCAAGCGATCGAGTCGGCGCGGCACAACAGCGCGCGCAACCGCGCCGAAGTCACGTACGGTTTGCCCGACGAATGTCCGAGCGGCGCATTCGATATCGTGGTCGCGAATATCCTCTCCAATCCCCTCAAGCTGATGGCGTCGATGCTGTCGTCGAAGGTAAAGCCAGGCGGCCGCATCGCGCTCTCCGGCATTCTCGCGCGCCAGGCGGACGAAGTCGCGCAGGTGTACGCGCGCTGGATCGATATCGGCGTCTGGCGCGAACATGAAGGTTGGGTGTGTCTAGCGGGAACGCGTCGCGAAAGCCATTAGAATAAGGCGTATTGTCTAACCAACGGCCTACCGGCTCATCGGCTCAATATGCTCCTGGCGACGCGTTGCCCCTTCTGTGAAACCGTCTTCCGTCTGCAACCGGCGCAGCTCGCGCAGCGCCGCGGTCTCGTGCGCTGCGGGCATTGCCACGAAGTATTCGACGCATCGAGCAGCCTGTTCGACATCACCGAGGGCGGGGACTTCGCCACCGCCAAACCGGTTGCCGCTGCCGCCGCGATCGAGGCACTGTCGGGCGTGCGGCAGAACGGCCCCGACTTCAGCGCACACCGATGGGACCCGTGGGCGCCCACGACCGACGCGACCGTCGACAATCGTCTGCTGCACAACGCCGGCAATGTGCCGCTGAAGCCGGTCTCGGCCGGTGCCGGCGTCGCGCTCACGCCGGGCCGCGCCGCCGAGCCGCAACTGCCGGCCGGCGGTGTCACGAGCACGCTGCCTCCCGACGACGAACCCGTGCTGGCCGACGCGCCGCTCGAACCGTTTGCGTATCAGCCGGAGACGGAGCCATCGGTGGAAGAAGCACCGCGCGTTTGGCACAAGACGGAACGCCCTGTCGAACCGGCTGCGGATCACACCGCAACGGTAACTGGCATTGCAGACAATGAACCGCGTTTTGGTACGGCCGGTTTAGGTACGGCCGGTTTAGGGACAGCCGGTTTTGGGACAGCCGGTTCGGGCGCAGTTGGGTCAGGCGCAGTTGGGTCAGGCGCAGCTGGGCCAGGCGCAGTTGGTTCAAGCGCAGCTGGGCCAGGCGCAGTTGGGCCAGGCGCAGTTGGTTCAAGCGCGGCTGGGTCAGGCGCAGCTGGGTCAGGCGCAGTTGGTTCAAGCGCGACCGGCTCTGCCACGGCCGACCCCGGCACAGCCGGCGTCGGCGCCGCCGGTTCGCGCGCCGCGGCGGCAGGTTCGCCCGCCTTCGGTGCCGCCCACGCCGCCGCCAGCGGTTCGGGCACCGGCGGTCCCAGCGGTCCGCGCGTCGGCGGCCCCGGCCCCGGCCGCGCCGCTGCCAGCGGCGAGCCGTTCTCCGTCAACCCCGTGAACGACGGCGACCCCTTCCCCGTCATGCGCGAAACGCGCCCCGCGCAAGCGCGGCGCACGAGCTGGACGATCGCGGCGTCGGTCGTAGGACTGCTGTTGGTCATCGCACTACTCGCGCAACTTGCGTGGTGGCAACGCGAAACGGTGCAGGTGCACTTCCCGCGCTCGCAGGCCTTGTATGCGAAGGCCTGTGCGCAACTGGGCTGCGAGCTGACGCCACCGCACGACATCGACGGCTTGCAGGTCGAGCCGTCCGATCTACGGCAGATCGACGGCCCGCACAAGCTCGAGCTGAAGATGCCGCTGCATAACCGCTTCAACATCGCGCTGGCCTACCCCGCCATCGAACTCACACTGCTCGACGACCAGAACAACGTCGCTGTGCGGCGCGTGCTGTGGCCGCAGGACTACGTGCCCCCCGGCACGCCCATCGCGGCCGGCCTGCCGGCCCACAGCACGCAGACCATGATCGTGCATCTCGATACGGGCACGACGATCGCCTCTAATTTCCGCGTACAGATTTTTTATCCGTAACGCGCCTCGCGCGCCCGGCCACGCCCGGGCGCCTTCACCGTCATTTCTGACGAATTTTCGGAGCACAACAACATGAGTCAAGTTACGCTGGGCGGCAACCCCGTCGAAGTAGCCGGCACCTTTGCGTCGGTGGGTCAGAAAGCGCCCGCTTTCTCGCTGGTCGGCAAAGATCTGAAGCCGGTGTCGCTCGCCGATTTCGCCGGCAAGCGCAAGGTGCTGAACATCGTGCCGAGCCTCGACACGCCAACCTGCGCCACCTCCACCCGCAAGTTCAACGAAGCAGCCGCCAAGCTGACCAACACCGTCGTGATCGTCGTCTCGGGCGATCTGCCGTTCGCGGCCTCGCGCTTCTGCACGACCGAAGGCATCGAGAATGTCGTCACGGCCTCCACGTTCCGCGGCCACGAATTCGCCCAAGCGTATGGCGTCGACGTGACGAGCGGTCCGCTGACTGGCCTCACGGCGCGGGCCGTGGTGGTGATCGACGAAAACGACAAGGTCGTGCACGCCGAGCTGGTCGGCGAAATCAAGAACGAGCCGAACTACGACGCAGCACTCGCCGCGCTGAAGTAAGCCTATCGCGCGCAAGCCCCCGGCGCGGCGCCTCGTGTGCGGCGCCGGGGCATCGTCGCGCACCCTCTCCCCCACGCTTTTTACAGGAACGCTCGCCTTGGCTACGCTCATTTGCGGCTCGCTCGCCTACGACAACATCATGACTTTCGAAGGGCGCTTCCGGGAGCACATCCTGCCGGAGCAGGTCCACATCCTGAACGTCAGCTTTCTCGTGCCGACCATGCGCCGCGAGTTCGGCGGCTGCGCGGGCAACATCGCTTACGCGCTGCATCTGCTGGGCGGAGACGCGCGCATCATGGGCACGCTCGGCTCGGTCGACGCGCAGCTCTATCTCGACCGCTTCGAGCAACTCGGGCTGTCGACGCAAAACGTGATCGTCGTGCCGGACGCCTACACCGCACAAGCGATGATCACGACCGACCTCGAAAACAATCAGATCACCGCGTTCCATCCAGGCGCGATGATGCAGTCGCATCTGAACCGCGCCGATGAAGCGCAGGGCATTACGCTCGGTATCGTCGGACCGGACGGCTACGACGGCATGATCCAGCATTCGGAACATCTGGCGGCCGCCGGCGTGCCGTTCATCTTCGATCCGGGCCAGGGCTTGCCGCTCTTCGACGGCGATACGCTGCGCCGCATGATTGAACTTGCCACCTATGTCGCTGTCAACGATTACGAAGCCAAGCTGGTGAGCAACAAGACCGGCTGGTCGATCGAACAGATCGCCGGCAAGGTCGAGGCGTTGATCGTCACGCTCGGCGAGCACGGCGCACAGATCCATCATGCGGGAGGCATCGAAGCGATTCCGGCAGTCAACGCAAAGCAGGTGCTCGACCCCACAGGCTGCGGCGATGCATTCCGCGGCGGCTTGCTGTACGGCATCGACAACAAGCTCGGCTGGGCCACCACGGGGCGCCTCGCAAGCCTGATGGGCGCACTGAAGATCGAGCATCAGGGACCACAAAACTACGCGCCCAGTCGGGCGGAAATCAACGAGCGGTTCGAACGGGCTTTCGGATACAGCCTGCCCTGAGACCGCGAGCCATGGGAGCTACGCAATGAAGACAACGAGTCGCCTGGTAGTCGCCAGCTTGATCGCCGGGTCGCTGGCCATGTCAGGATGCGCGAGCAACAGTAGTTCTCCGAACGTCTTCACCGCGTCACAGGCGCAGCGCGAACAAACGGTCCGCATGGGCACCGTCGACAGTGTGCGCGCAGTGCGCATCAGCTCGAACAACGGGCAGCCGAGCGGCCTCGGTGTGGTCGGCGGTGGAGCGCTCGGCGCGCTCGCCGGCAGCTCGATCGGCGGAGGCCGCGGCTCGGTCGCCACCGGTATCATCGGCGGCATAGGCGGTGCGGTCGCCGGCAATGCGATCGAGAACAGCGTTGCGATGCGCGACGGTGTCGAGATCACCGTGCGGCTCGATAACGGCGACCTGCGCGCCATCACACAGACCACCAGCGGCGAGATCTTCCGCGCCGGCGATCGCGTGCGGCTCCTGTCCAGCGGCGGCGTCACGCGCGTCACGCACTAACCCTTCTCCTCTCGTACCGCCGGCCTACGGGTCGCGGCGACGACTTCACGCGCATGCGCTCCGCTGCGCATGCGCGTGTTTTTTGGCTGTGCGCTTGTCTGTGCGCTTGTCTGCGTGCTTGTCTGCGTGCTTGTCTGCGCGGCCCAAGCCAGACTGCTGTCAACCGATCGCGCGCGCGCAAAAAACGGTGGGCAAAAAAAATCCCGTCGCCGAAAACCGGCCACGGGATTCCGAACGCATAGCGCTCACGACTGCCTGAGCCCTACCCGATCATCCGACACATCGTGGGACGCGTCGAAGTGGTTCGACTGCTTACGGACGGCTGCCCGTCGGGAAAGGCCATGCCGCTGCCGGGTTCAGCGCGGTCTTCACCGTCGCCGCCGGTGCGCTCGAGACAGCAGTCGCAGCGGGTGCAGGGGCAGCCTTCTTGGCGACAGCCTTCTTCGCTGGGGCAGCCTTCTTCGCAGGAGCAGCGGCCTTCTTCGCGGCAGCCTTCTTGGCAGGCGCAGCCTTCGTGGCAGCAGCCTTTTTCGCAGGCGCAGCCTTTTTAGCAGCGGCCTTTTTCGCAGGCGCGGCCTTCTTCGCTGCAGCCTTCTTCGCAGGCGCGGCCTTCTTCGCTGCGGCCTTCTTCGCCGGTGCTGCCTTCTTCGCTGCGGCCTTCTTCGCCGGCGCTGCCTTTTTCGCTGCAGCCTTCTTGGCCGGTGCTGCCTTCTTTGCCGCGACCTTCTTCACTGCGACCTTCTTTGCCGCCACTTTCTTGGCCGCAGCCTTCTTGGCCGGTGCAGCTTTCTTCGCTGCAACCTTCTTGGCCGGTGCTGCCTTCTTCGCAGCAACCTTCTTCACGGCGACCTTCTTGGCAGCGGCTTTCTTAGCCGGTGCAGCCTTCTTTGCCGGTGCGGCCTTCTTGGCCGCGACCTTCTTCGCTGCGGGCTTCTTAGCGGCGGCTTTCTTTGCAGTTGCCATCATTTTCTCCTTCAGGTTTTCAGATGAGAGTCAGTTCAAACTACACCCTTCGTCAAAACCCGCTTCCCGCGGACGCTTCTCAGGGCGCGCGCTACGAAGCGGGCTATTCATCGGCGTACGCAGGTGCCGCGCGCTTACGCTAATGAATGCGGTAAGGCGCGCCGTGCCACAAGGCACCGCGCGCCAGATCTGGTCGGCGTTCAATCGCAACGCCGGCAATTGCTTGATCGAGCCGCTGGCGGCGACGCCAGCGGCTTTTTCCGGGGGGAAGTTTGCCCATCCCACTGAAGGGTCCGCAAAGTGCCTGTCATATTTGTGGGCCGCGAAGGCACGCGACGCACCGGGCAAGCTTTGCATCAGGCGGTTAAGCTCCTAACCAAATTTGCCGCGGCCCAAGCCGACGGCATCCCCATCGATGAATGCATCTGCGACACGAACCCGGCTTACTCCCAGGTCAGCGCACCGCCAGTTTGATATTCGATCACTCGCGTCTCGAAGAAGTTGCGCTCCTTCTTCAGGTCGATCATCTCGCTCATCCACGGGAACGGGTTTTCCTCGTTCGGGTACAGCGGATCGAGACCGATCTGCTGGCAACGGCGGTTGCAGATGAAGCGCAGATAGCTCTTGAACATCGACGCATTGAGGCCGAGCACCCCGCGCGGCATCGTGTCTTCGGCGTAACGATATTCAAGTTCGACCGCTTGCTGGAAGATTTCGCGGATTTCCGCGCGGAACTCAGCTGTCCAGAGTTGCGGGTTTTCGAGTTTGATCTGGTTGATCAGGTCGATGCCGAAGTTGCAGTGCATCGACTCGTCGCGCAGGATGTACTGGTACTGTTCCGCCGCGCCGGTCATCTTGTTCTGGCGGCCAAGCGCCAGGATTTGTGTAAAGCCGACGTAGAAGAACAGGCCTTCCATCACACAGGCGAACACGATCAGCGAGCGCAGCAGGGTCTGGTCTGCCTCGAGCGTGCCGGTCTTGAAGGCCGGATCGGTCAGCACGTGGATGTACGGAATCAGGAATTCGTCTTTCGCGCGGATCGACGGGACCTCGTGATACGCGTTGAAGATTTCGCCCTCGTCGAGGCCCAGCGATTCGACGATGTACTGGTAGGCGTGCGTGTGGATCGCTTCTTCGAATGCCTGGCGCAGCAGGAACTGGCGGCATTCGGGCGCCGTGATGTGGCGGTAGGTGCCCAGCACGATATTGTTGGCGGCCAGCGAGTCGGCCGTCACGAAGAAGCCCAGGTTGCGCTTGACGATGCGGCGCTCGTCTTCGGTCAGACCGTTCGGGTCTTTCCACAACGCGATGTCGCGCGACATGTTCACTTCTTGCGGCATCCAGTGGTTGGCGCAACCAGCCAGATACTTTTCCCACGCCCACTTGTACTTGAACGGCACCAACTGATTGACGTCGGTCTGGCCGTTGATGATGCGCTTGTCGGCCACATTGACCCGCGCTTCGGAAACGGTAGCCGTTCCGGCGGCGAGGGCAACGTGAGTGATGGGAGCGACAGCGATGTCGTTCGCGAACACGTCTTGAGCCGAGGGAGCATGAGGAGCGGCACGCGTTCCGACTTGCGAACCGACAGCCGATCCCGCTGCGTTGCGCAACGCATTCTGTTGCGCGCCGCTCGAGGGAGTTACGGCAGTGATCTCGTCATCCCAGTTGAGCATAAATGTCACCATCAATTTAGAACGGTTTGTACCATCTTTTCACGAGCGATAAAAGAGTTCGCTGATGAAAATTCCTGTTTTCGATTCGCGTTGCTACGTTCATACAACACTTTGTTCGACCGACTGTGTACGACGCGTCGAATGACGCGTGCTGAACGTGCGTTGTCGACGTGCTTCGCGGGCTCGAAGAGCAACATGTCGAAGCGACATTTCGCTGCTCTATCTATCTGTGTTGCGCAGCGTGTCTGCAGCGTGTTGCGGTTGCTGACCGTGTTGCTTCGGGTGGTTCGTCGCGGTGCTTCGCACTTGCGACATGAGCCGCGCTGTCCACATGATCGGCGCCCGCAGGTGAAGCTCGATCCGCTCTCGAGCGATGCATGCGGCCGATACGTTGATCGCCCCATTGATCGAAGCGTTTGCTACGCGCTGTGTCGCGCGCTTCGTCTGGTGCTGCTGACGACTCCTGCTTGCCTTCGCTTCTGGCTTCTGTCGATGAGCGGCCAGCTTCGGAGCGAAGCGCTTCTTTGCCTCTGGCCGCTCATCGGCTCTGCTTCACTAGTGCTGTGTCTATCTGGATAGACGCGCGCATCGCTGCATGCGGGTCATCACCTACGACCTCTTCGCAAGCAGCGATCCTGCTGCCTTGCGCAGGCTTACTGGCAAGCCTCGCACTCTTCAAAGCCAGGGTCGCCTGGGCGCATCATGCAAACCGGACCGTCCGCTTCGGGCGAGGCTTGCTGCGCGACTGCAGGTGCCGCCGCAGCACCCTGAATGCCGCCCACCACGTCACCCGCTGCGCCGCCGCTCACGCCGAAGCCACCCGCGGCTCCGCCCGAGCCCGAGTTGCCGCCTGCGCTCACCGCGTTCAGCGCGCCGTGCGCGACCGTCGATTTCTCGACGTGCGTCGCCGCCATCGTGCGCAGGTAGTAGGTCGTCTTCAGACCGCGCACCCATGCAAGCTTGTAAATCTCGTCGAGCTTCTTACCCGATGCGCCGCCCATGTAAATGTTCAGCGACTGCGCCTGGTCGATCCACTTCTGACGACGCGAGGCAGCTTCAACCAGCCATACCGGATCGAGTTCGAACGCGGTCGCGTAGATCGCGCGCAGGTCGGCCGGGATGCGGTCGATGCGCGAGAGCGTGCCGTCGAAGTACTTCAGATCCGCGACCATCACTTCGTCCCACAGGCCGCGCGCCTTCAGGTCGCGCACCAGGTAGTCGTTGACCACGGTGAATTCGCCCGACAGGTTCGACTTCACGTACAGGTTCTGGAACGTCGGCTCGATACAAGCCGAGACCCCGATGATGTTCGAGATGGTCGCCGTCGGTGCGATTGCGACGCAGTTCGAGTTGCGCATGCCGTAGGTGGCAATGCGCGAACGCAACTCGGTCCAGTCCATCGACTCGCTCGAATCGACTTCGACATAGCCGCCGCGTGCGTCGGCGAGCAGCTTCACCGAGTCTGGCGGCAGGATGCCGCGATCCCACAGCGAGCCGCGGTAGCTCGAGTAGCGGCCGCGCTCCTGCGCCAGCTCGGTCGACGCGTAGTACGCGTAGTAGCACACCGCTTCCATCGATGTGTCGGCGAAAGCGACCGCCTCTTGCGACGCGTACGGCGTGCGCAGCAGATGCAGGCAGTCCTGGAAGCCCATGATGCCGAGGCCGACCGGACGGTGCTTGAGATTCGAGTTACGCGCTTTGGCGACCGCGTAGTAGTTGATATCGATCACGTTGTCGAGCATGCGCATCGCCACACTGACGGTGCGCTTCAGCTTGTCGTGGTCGAGCGCGAGCGTGCCGTCGGCCTGTTCCTTCAGGTGCGCGACGAGATTCACCGACCCGAGGTTGCAGACCGCGATTTCAGCGTCGCTGGTGTTCAGCGTGATTTCCGTGCACAGGTTCGACGAGTGGACGACGCCCACGTGCTGTTGCGGCGAGCGCACATTGCACGGGTCCTTGAACGTGATCCACGGATGGCCGGTTTCGAACAGCATGCCCAGCATCTTGCGCCACAGTTGCGCCGCCGGAATCCTCTTGAACAGCTTGATCTCGCCGCGCGCGACCTTGTCTTCGTAAGCCGTGTAAGCCGCTTCGAACTCGGCGCCGAACTTGTCGTGCAGGTCCGGGCAGGTGGACGGGGAGAACAGCGTCCAGTCACCGCCTTCCATCACGCGCTTCATGAACAGGTCGGGAATCCAGTTCGCCGTATTCATGTCGTGCGTGCGGCGACGGTCGTCGCCGGTGTTCTTGCGCAGCTCGAGGAATTCTTCGATGTCCAGGTGCCACGTTTCCAGGTACGCGCACACCGCGCCCTTGCGCTTGCCACCCTGGTTCACGGCAACCGCCGTGTCGTTGACGACCTTGAGGAACGGCACGACACCTTGCGACTTGCCATTGGTGCCCTTGATGTGGGAGCCGAGCGCGCGCACGCGCGTCCAGTCGTTGCCGAGGCCGCCGGCGAACTTCGACAGCAGCGCGTTTTCTTTCAGCGCTTCGTAGATGCCGTCGAGGTCGTCGTCGACCGTCGTCAGGTAGCACGACGACAGTTGCGAGCGGCGCGTGCCCGAGTTGAACAGCGTCGGCGTGGACGACATGAAGTCGAAGCTCGACAGCACGTTGTAGAACTCGATTGCGCGTGCTTCGCGGTCGATCTCGTTGAGCGACAGGCCCATTGCGACACGCATAAAGAATGCCTGCGGCATTTCGATGCGCACGTTGTCGTGATGCAGGAAGTAGCGGTCGTACAGCGTTTGCAGACCGAGGTAGCCGAATTGCAGGTCGCGGTTGTTGTCGAGCGCGGCGCCCAGACGCTTGAGGTCGAACTGCAGCAGCTTGTCGTCGAGCAGCTCGGCTTGCACGCCGCGCTTGATGAACTGCGGGAAATACTCGGCATAGCGCTCGCCCATTTCGGCTTGCGTGACTTCTTCTTCGAGAATCTCGCGGCGGATGGTGTGCAGCAGGATGCGCGCGGTGGCCTGGCTGTATGCCGGGTCCTTTTCGATCATCGTACGCGCAGCGAGGATTGCCGAGTCGTAGACCTGGCTCATCGGCACGCCGTCGTACAGGTTCTTCACCGTTTCCGCGATGATCGGATCGGCGCTCACCGCGTCGCCCAGATTCGCGCAGGCCGATTCGATGATGCCGCGCAGCGCCGCCAGATCCAGCGGACGCGTGACGCCGTTGTCGGTGACGTTCAGACCGGGTGCGCTCGCGGCAACCCGCTCGTCGTGACCGCGCGCCTGCGTGCGCTTCTCGCGATACAGCACGTAAGCCCGCGCGACGTTGTGCTCGCCGCCGCGCATCAGCGCGAGTTCGACCTGGTCCTGAATATCTTCGATATGGAAGGTGCCGCCGTTCGGGCGGCTGCGCACGAGCGCGCGCACGACGCTCTGCGTGAGTTGCTCGACCAGTTCGCGCACCCGCGCCGATGCCGCGCCTTGACCACCGTTGACGGCCAGGAATGCTTTGGTGACAGCGATGGCGATCTTTGACGGCTCGAACGACACCACGCTGCCATTGCGACGGATCACCTTGTAGTCCGCGTAGGTCGTCTGCGGCGCGAGCGCTTGTGCGCCTTGTGTCTGGCCGAAGGCCTGGCCAGCCGGTGAGCCCTCGTACCGGGTCGTCACGTTGTCGGTGGTTTGCATGTGCAAAGCTCCTGGTCTTGGAAATGATGCGGCGAGTGCCGCGGATTAAATCGAACGCTGCGCTGGCGCGTGCGCAAGCGATGAGGTGCAGGAAAAAGGCCGGTCGGGCCGGTTGCCGGGATGCGACGGAGATGAAGCCTGGTTCGAATTCGTAACGGTCTTCATCGTGTGTGTGGCGATCACGGGCTATGCCCCTTTCCTGAATGCTTCTGGATGCCGCCGGCGGTCCTACCGGCTGCGCCACAGGGATTTTTTCGCTCTTTGGAATGCTTGCGGCGCCAAGCTCGGAGAGCGGGGCGCCGCATTACTTATGCACCCGGTTATACACAGACTTATGCACACCGAACACAAGATATAGTGCACAACCCAATTTGTGGCACCAAGTATAGTGGAGATTGAAGGCAGGTCAAATCGTTTTATTTTGCCGCCGAGGCCTTGACATCCGGGTCGCCTGGCGCGAAGCCGCCACCCCCGACAACAAGGCAGCGCCTTGTTCTCCTGTCATTGCGCGGACTGTCGCGGAGGGTCGTTACGGCGTTTTGGAAAACTTGAGATAGGGGAAATACCGATCGGCGAGGGACGCATCGCGTTGCACACGGCGCCATTCGAAGTGAGGCCCTGGATCGGTCTTGCGGCCAGGCGCGATGTCGGAGTGACCGGCCAGCGCCTCTACCGGATAGCGCGCCTTGAGCGCGCCCACCAGCGGCCCGAGCGTGCGGTATTGCGCCGCTTCGAAGGAAGTGGTGTCGCTGCCCTCCAGCTCGATGCCGATCGAAAAATCATTGCAGCGCTCGCGGCCGAAAAAATTCGACTGCCCCGCATGCCACGCGCGCTCGTTGCACGACACGAATTGTTCCAGCGCGCCGTCGCGATGAATCACGAAATGCGCCGACACCCGCACGCCGCGCAGGTGCGAGTCGTAGTACGGGTGAGCATCGCAGTCGAGCGTGTTCTGGAACAGCTCGGCAATCGCCGTGCCGCCGAACTCATCGGGCGGCAGGCTGATGTTGTGAATGACGATGAGTGTCGGCACGACCCCCGCGGGCCGTGCTTCGAAATTCGGCGAGGGCAGTTTGCGTGCGGTGGCGACCCAACCGTCTGCGTCGACGGTGAACTCGTTGCTCATCGGCCGTCGCGGCCCGTGGGCCGGGCGGCGTGGCGCTGCGCGTGCGCGGGGCTGCAGAACGGCTGCCCGGCCACCGTCACCGAGTCGCTCGCGGGCGCATGCACGCCGCACTCGGCGCAACGGATCATTGGTTCGGCGAGTTGCGCAGCCTCGGCAGGACGCGCGCCGCCGTTCGCACCTTTGACGCCGGCGCTGCGCTGGGCCGCTTGCGCGTCATGACGACGCAGCGCCTTCACCAGCCATTGACCGACGATGAACAACAGGATCAGCAGAAAGATTTGTCGCATGGGGACACGCTCACACTACGGCACGGTGCAGCAGCACCTCGAAGACAAAACGGCTGCCGACGTACGCCAGCAACAACGCGACGAACGACGCCAGCACCCAGCGCAATGCAGCACGGCCGCGCCAGCCGGACACCTTGCGCGCCGTCAGCAGCGCGCCGAACATCAGCCACGAAAGAATCGCAAACACGGTCTTGTGATCGAGCCGCAACGCGCGGTCGACCAGTTGCTCGCTGAACAGGATGCCCGACACCAGCGTCAGCGTCAGCAGGATGAAACCCGCGCCGATCAGACGGAACAACAGCTTCTCGAGCGTGAGCAGCGGCGGCAGCGTGTCGAGCCAGCCGGACAGCCAGCCGTTGCCCGCCGCGCTCGCGTTGCGCTGCGCGATGCCGCCGCGCATTGCATGCAGGCGGCGCTCGACGAGCAGCATGAGAATTGCGTGCAGCGCAGCGATCGCAAAGAGACCGTACGCGATGTTGGCGATCAGGAAGTGCAGCTGGAACAGCGGCGCGGCCGCATACGGCAGCACCCGCACGCCGCCGAACGCGAGCGGTAGCAGGGACGCGACGCATGCGAGCGGCAACACCAGCAGCCGCAGGCCGTCGAGCGGGAAGAAGAAGCTCTCGATCCAATAGATGCCGGCGCCGAGCCAGAACATCGCCGACAGCGCGAACGCGAAGCCGAACACCATCGCGTGCTGCGGAAAGATGGTGGTATGCAGCAGCACGCCATGCGCGAGCAGCGCGACGCACAGCAGCGCCCGGCCCGGCGTGCTCATGCCCGAAGCGGCCGACGCACTCGCGGGGGCAGCCGGCATGGGAGGCACGCTCTCCAGCATGGGGCGCACGGCGGCGTGCCGGTGCGAGCGCCAGCCAGCCACGGCGAGGCCGCCGTAGAGGAGCGCGGTGAGGGCATACAGTACAATATCCATATTCGAAGTTTACACTAGGCCCCTGCACCGCGACGTCTTCCATCTCGCGCGCTGCCCGGACCGCACCGTTTATCGCTCCCCATGCTCGACAATCTGACTCAACGGATGGCGCGCGTCGTCAAGACGCTGCGCGGCGAAGCCCGGCTCACCGAGGCGAACACCCAGGAAATGCTGCGCGAAGTCCGCCTCGCGCTGCTCGAAGCCGACGTGGCGCTGCCCGTCGTGCGCGAGTTCATCGCCAAGGTGAAAGAAAAGGCGCTGGGGGAGGAAGTGATCAGCAGCCTGTCGCCGGGTCAGGCGCTGGTCGGCGTGGTGCAGCGCGAGCTGACCGCGGTGATCGGCGGCGACTACGAAGGCAAGGCCGCCGAGCTCAATCTTGCCGTCACGCCGCCGGCCGTCATCCTGATGGCGGGTCTGCAGGGCGCGGGTAAAACAACCACGGTCGGCAAGCTCGCCAAGCTGCTGCGCGAGAAGTACAGGAAGAAGGTTCTGACCGTCTCGTGCGACGTCTACCGCCCCGCTGCTATCGCGCAGTTGAAGACGGTCACCGAGCAGGTCGGCGCGGACTTCTTCCCGTCGGAACCCGATCAGAAGCCGGTGGACATCGCGCGCGCCGCCGTCGATTGGGCGAGGCGCCACTATCACGATGTGCTGCTGGTCGATACGGCCGGCCGTCTCGGTATCGACGAAGCGATGATGCAGGAAATCGCTGCCCTTCACCGTGAACTCAAGCCCGCTGAAACGCTGTTCGTGGTCGACGCGATGCTCGGCCAGGACGCGGTCAACACCGCCAAGGCGTTCAGCGACGCGCTGCCGCTCACCGGTGTGGTCCTCACCAAGCTCGACGGCGACTCGCGCGGTGGCGCGGCGCTTTCCGTGCGTCACGTGACGGGCAAGCCGATCAAGTTCGTCGGCGTCGCGGAAAAGCTCGACGGCCTCGAAGTGTTCTACCCGGACCGGATGGCGAACCGCATTCTCGGCATGGGCGACATTCTCGCCCTCGTCGAGGAAGCGCAAAGGGGCGTAGACGTCCAGGCCGCGCAGAAGCTCGCCGACAAGGTCAAGAAAGGCGGCGACTTCGACCTCAACGATTTCCGCGCACAGCTGACCCAAATGAAGGGCATGGGAGGCCTGTCGTCGCTGATGGACAAGCTGCCCGCGCAGTTCCAGCAAGCCGCTGCCGGCGCCGACATGAGCCAGGCCGAAAAGCAGATGCGCCGCATGGAAGGCATCATCAATTCGATGACACCGCTGGAGCGCGCCAAGCCGGATCTGATCAAGGCCACCCGCAAGCGCCGCATCGCCGCGGGCGCGGGCGTGCAGGTGCAGGAAGTCAACCGCATGCTCAATCAGTACGACCAGATGCGCACAATGATGAAGAAGCTCAAGGGCGGCAATCTGCAAAAGATGATGCGCGGCATGAAGGGCGTGTTGCCCGGCATGCGCTAAGCTCCACCCTAACGGCGCCGCGCGGGTGCGCACAAGTTGCGCAACGCGCGGCTGACTTTGGATTGGTGCGGGTTTATGCTGTACCGCAGGCCACCGCTGTCACCCACACTATCTACACAGTTATCGCCCGTCAGACGTCATGAACCGCGAAGAAGCCCTGCACATTTTCAGCCACTCCGAAGAAATCGTTTCGGCCAGCGACGTGAATGCGTCGATCAGCGGCATGGCTGCCGCCATCCGCGACGAGATGAGCGAGGACTTCCCGCTCGTGCTGTCGGTGATGGGCGGCGCCGCGGTGTTCACCGGCATGCTGCTGCCGCACCTCGATTTCCCGCTCGAGTTCGACTACATCCATCTGACCCGCTACCGCAACACCACCAAGGGCGGCAACGAGATGCAATGGCGCGTCGCGCCGGCCGAGTCGGTGAAGGATCGTGTCGTGCTGGTGCTCGACGACATCCTCGACGAAGGCGAGACAATGGCCGCGATCCGCGACCGCATTCTCGCGATGGGCGCGAAGCGCTTTCTGAGTGCGGTGCTGTGCGAGAAGATCATTGCGAAGGCCAAGCCGCTGCGCCCGGATTACTGCGGCTTCGAAGTGCCCGACCGCTATGTGTTCGGCTGCGGGATGGACGCGAAGGGTTACTGGCGCAACTTGCCGACGATTCGCGCGTTGACGGAAGGCGCTTGATCGGCGGGTTTGCAGTTGCCGCGCTCGCGCGGCATTACGCTTGAACGAAAACCGCATGCAAAAGCGGCCCGCGTTGTGGGGCCGCTTTTTTGTTGGCGCAATTCCCGAAAGGGATGCGAGCGCATGCGTCTCTTGCTCCCCTGACCGCTAGCCTCGCCGGAGCGTCACAGCTGATGCACGAAAGCCCGGATACCGCCTAGCATCATCTCGACCGCGATGGCGACCAGCACCAGCCCCATCAGCCGTTCGAAGGCCGCCATCGTGCGTTCGCCCAACCACGCCTGAATGCGCTCCGCGAGCATCAGCACGATCGCGCAGACGATCATCGTGACCGTCAGCGCGCCGATCCATTCGAACGTCTTGCCGGGTGCCTGCGAGGTCAGCAGCATCACCGTTACCAGCGCCGACGGCCCGGCCAGTGCCGGAATGGCGAGCGGCACGATGAGCGGCTCGCCGCCGCGCGCGTCGCCGCCGAAGGGACCGTCCGGATGCGGGAACACCATTCTGAGCGCGATCAGAAACAGCACGATCCCGCCGCCAATGCGCAACGACTGGTCGCTCAGATTCATCATGCGCAAGAACCCCTGCCCCAGCAGCATGAACGCCAGCAGGATCGCGAAGGCGATCGCCACCTCTCGCAGAATGACGACCGTGCGACGCTCGTGCGACACGCTGCGCAGGCAACTGATGAAAATCGGAATATTGCCGAATGGATCTGTGATCAGAATCAGCAGGACGGTCGCGGACAGGAACGTGTACTCCACCCCGTCCCTCCGCTTAGCGCGCCAATGCTGCGCGAACCTTCCCGATTACCGTCTGCGCCGCCTGCTCGACCGGCAGCAGCGTCGCTTCCGTGTCGCGGCGGCCCTGGTATTCGAGCTTGCCTTCCTTCAGGCCGCGCTCGCCGATGACCAGACGATGCGGCACGCCGATCAGCTCCCAGTCGGCAAACATCACGCCCGGGCGCTCGCCACGGTCGTCGAGGATCACGTCGATGCCCGCTTCCACCAGGGTCGCATACAGTTTGTCGGCCTGCTCGCGGACGGCGTCGCTGCGGTCATAGCCCATCGGGCACAGCACGACTTCGAACGGCGCGATCGACTCCGGCCAGATGATGCCCTTATCGTCGAAATTCTGTTCGATCGCGGCGCCGAGAATACGTGTGATGCCGATGCCGTAGCAGCCCATTTCCATCGGCTGCGGCTTGCCCGTTTCGTCGAGGCAGTTCGCGTTCATCGCTTCCGAATACTTGCGCCCGAGCTGGAACACGTGGCCGACTTCAATGCCACGGCAGATGTCGATCTCGCCCTTGCCGTCCGGCGACGGATCGCCCTTCTTCACGTTGCGAATGTCGGCCACGATCGGCTCCGGCAGATCGCGGCCCCAGTTCACGCCGGTAATGTGGTAGTCCACCTCGTTCGCGCCGACCACGAAGTCGCTCATGTTCGCGACCGTGCGATCCGCGACGACCTTCACCGGCTTCTTTGGGTTGATCGGTCCGAGGTAGCCCGGCGGCGTGCCAAAGGTTGCGACGATCTCCGCTTCGGTCGCCATGCGGAAGTCGGCCAAACCGGGCAGCTTGCTCGCCTTGATCTCGTTCAGATCGTGGTCCCCACGCAGCATCAACAGCCAGATGGTCGGCTCGGCGCCCTCATTTTCCGTGGCTAGCACGATCGACTTGATCGTGCGTTCGAGCGGAATGTTCAGCAGTTCGGCGACGGCCTCGCACTTCGCCTTGCCAGGCGTGGCGGTCTTCTTCAATTCTTCGGCCGGCGCCGCACGTTGCGCCTGCAGCGGCAGCGCTTCGGCCGCTTCGACGTTGGCCGCGAAGTCCGAGCTCGGGCAGTAGGCGATCGCGTCTTCACCCGTGTCGGCGATCACATGGAATTCGTGCGAGCCGGTGCCGCCGATCGAACCGTTGTCCGCCGCCACCGCTCGGAAGTCCAGACCGAGGCGCGTGAAGATGCGCACGTACGCTTCGTACATCTTGCGATACGTCTCGCGCAGACCTTCGGCGTCCTTGTCGAACGAGTACGCGTCTTTCATGATGAACTCGCGGCCGCGCATCACGCCGAAACGCGGACGGATCTCGTCGCGAAACTTGGTCTGCACCTGGTAGAAGTTCACCGGCAACTGGCGGTAGCTCTTGATCTGATTGCGCGCGATGTCCGTGATCACCTCTTCGTGCGTCGGTCCGAGCACGAAGTCGGATTGCCTCCGGTCCTTGAAACGCAGCAGCTCGGGGCCGTACTTTTCCCAGCGGCCCGATTCCTGCCACAACTCGGCCGGCTGCACCGACGGCATCAGCAACTCGATGGCGCCTGCCCGGTTCATTTCTTCGCGCACGATGTTTTCCACCTTGCGGATCGAGCGCAGGCCGACCGGCAGGTAACTGTAGATGCCGCCGGCGACGCGGCGGATCATGCCGGCGCGCACCATGAGCTTGTGACTGACGATCTCGGCGTCGGCAGGGGCTTCTTTCAGCGTGCCGATAAAGAAACGGGAAGCTTTCATTCAGATTTTCCAAAGCGGCGGCACCGGAGGGACCGCCCGAAAGGTGAACAGTGGGAATCGACACAGATCCGGCGCACAACCGGCACGTTTGCGTGACCACCGCCGGCGCCACCCGATCGCGGCCTCGAATCTGTGGCGCAAAGCTTTTTGCACAACGGATAAGGCACGCAAAGATTGACAGGCTACCGCAAACGAAGGCCTGTTGCGGCGAATCGTTCCATTGCGGGTCGATTCGGTGCGTCGGCTTCGTTATCTGTTTATAATCAAAGCAATTTTAAAGGATTCGAAGGTGGTTGTATGCTGGATCGTGAAGGCTTTCGCCCGAACGTCGGCATCATCCTCTTGAACGCGCACAACGAGGTGTTTTGGGGCAAACGGCTCCGTGAACATTCCTGGCAGTTTCCGCAAGGGGGCATCAAGTACGGAGAGACCCCCGTGCAAGCGATGTATCGGGAGTTACACGAAGAAACCGGATTGCTTCCGGAGCACGTCAAGGTGA
The DNA here is from genome assembly GCF_040812055.1 of Paraburkholderia suaedae. Lineage (NCBI taxonomy): Bacteria > Pseudomonadati > Pseudomonadota > Betaproteobacteria > Burkholderiales > Burkholderiaceae > Paraburkholderia > Paraburkholderia suaedae. The sequence continues at coordinate 302,810 of NZ_JBFOAH010000006.1, forward strand.
TCGGTCGCACGCGCGACTGGTTGCGTTACGAGGTGCCTGACAAGTTCATCAAGCGCGAAGTACGCGGTCATTACCGCGGCCAGAAACAAATCTGGTTCTTGCTTCGGATGGTAGGACGCGACTGCGATATCTGCTTGCGCGCCACCGACCACCCTGAGTTCGATGCGTGGCGCTGGAACGAGTACTGGGTGCCGCTCGACTGTGTGATCGAGTTCAAGCGGGATGTGTATCAGTTGGCGCTGACGGAGCTGTCCCGTTTCATGCGCCGAGCTGCGCCGCGTGCGGAAAAACCCGGCGGGCACCATGGGCCGCGTTATCCACGGATAGCGTCGGGCATGGAAAGCCCACCGGATTCCACGGTAATGACGGTGACTTCGGTAACGTCCGTCAGCATCGAAACATCGGTTCACGTCACGATTGCGTCGGATTGCAGTTCGGGCGCCAGGTCGGCGGCCGAAGTGAACACCCGTCCCGAGCGCGAAGACGGAGCGGCTGGCGAAACCGCCGGCTCATTGCTGCGGCGGAGCGTGCGCAATTAACAACTCTGTGCGGCTGTCCATGCCGCCTCTACTGGCGCGGCTCCTCGAGCCGCGCCAGTATTTCGAGGAAACCATATTGAAAGCACTTGCACTTGTCGTGGCGTGCATCGCCACGGGCGCCCTGCTGGCCGGCTGTTCGAGCGCCGGCAAACCCACCAATAAGGACGACAGCACTTTCACCTATCTGCTGGACCGCAAGCCCAACTGGGTCGAAAACAAGGTGGATACGTTACCGCCGCTGCCGCAAGATTCGAATCTGTTGCCTTTCGAAGTCTCGGGCAATACGCCGCTGCAGTTTGCGATCGATCGAAACTCGCTCACCGTGGGCACCGACGGCGTGGTCCGCTATACGGTGGTGGTGACGAGCCTGAGCGGTGCCCGTAACGTCAACTACGAAGGCATTCGCTGCGATACGTATGAATGGCGCCTGTATGCGGGCCTGAATGCGGATCACGATGGTTGGGATACGACGGTCGCCAACGGGTTCACGCGCATCGAGAACGGCGCGCTGAATGCGTATCACGCGGCGCTGTATCAGGACTATCTGTGCGCGAACAAGATACCCACGGGCAACGCGAAGCAGATTGTCGAGAACATCCGTTACAAGCGCACTGCTACCTCGTTGATTCACTGACGCGATTCTCGTCAGGGCACGTGCTTTGAGTCCGGGCACGTCGCGATCTGAAAAAGCCGTTCCAGCCATCGCTGGAACGGCTTTTTCCTTTGTCCGCGCGCTTTTTCGGGTCAGCGAATCAGATCAGCACGAGGTTGTCTCGATGGATCAATTCGGGCTCCAGCATGTAGCCGAGCACCGATTCGATGTCGCCGCTCGGACGCCGCTGAATCAGCTTGGTTTCAGCGCTGCTGTAGTTCGTCAGGCCGCGCGCCACTTCACGCCCCGAAGCGCTCAGGCAAGCGATCACCTCGCCGCGCGCAAACGCGCCGTGCACGCCGACAATGCCGATCGGTAACAGACTCTTGCCGCCGGCGGTCAGCTTTTCAACCGCGCCGTCGTCGATCACCACATGGCCGCGCACCTGCAGATGGTCGGCCATCCACTGCTTGCGCGCCGCCATGCGCGCGGTGCGGGCGATCAACTGCGTGCCGATGGCCTCACCGGAGGCGAGGCGCGACAACACATCCGCTTCACGCCCGCTTGCGATCACCGTATTCGCGCCGCTGTGAGCCGCGCGCTTCGCGGCAAGAATCTTGGTCAGCATGCCGCCGCGACCCAGGCTCGAGCCTGCGCCGCCCGCCATCGCTTCGAGTTCCGCCGCACCGGCGTCGGCCTGCTGAACCAGCGTGGCGTTCGGGTCCTTGCGCGGGTCGGCGGTGAAGAGGCCTTGCTGATCGGTGAGGATGATGAGCGCATCGCCTTCGATCAGATTCGCGACCAGCGCGCCCAAGGTGTCGTTATCACCGAACTTGATTTCGTCGGTAACGACCGTGTCGTTCTCGTTGATGATCGGCACCACGCCCAGACGCAGCAGCGTGAGCAGCGTGGAGCGCGCGTTCAGATAGCGCTCGCGGTCGGCCAGGTCGGCGTGCGTGAGCAGGATCTGGGCGGTCTGAATGGCGTGCTCGGCAAAGCGGCTTTCGTAGACCTGCGCCAAGCCCATTTGACCGACGGCCGCGGCCGCCTGCAATTCGTCGATTTCTCGCGGCCGTTTGGTCCAGCCGAGCCGCTGCATTCCCTCGGCGATGGCACCCGAACTGACCAGCACCACTTCTCTGCCTTGCGCGCGCAGAGCGGCAATCTGCGCGGCCCAGAGGCCGATCGCAGCATGATCGAGGCCGCGCCCGTCATTCGTGACGAGGCTCGAACCGACTTTCACTACCAGTCGCCGTGAATCTGCGATGACGGAACGCATTGTGCGCGGCTCCAAAGATGACGCTTGATGCAAGCCGGCAACCCGTCCAGGCGCCGGCACCCGAGCTTACTATTCCTGCGGGTCCGCACCGGGGCCGTCGGCCGCGGCCGGTGCCTCGGGCTTGTCGCGGAAACGCACATCGGCGGCGAGATCTTCGGCTTCAGCCGCTCGTTGCGCGTCCGAATGCGCGGCGATGTAGTCGAACACCGCATAGCAAAGGTTCTCGCAACCCTGACCGGTCAGCGCCGAAATTTCGAACACCGGGCCGGTCCAGCCAAAGCCTTCGACGAATGCGGAAACACGCGCTTCGCGCTCGTCTTCGGGCACCATGTCGAGCTTGTTGAGCACGAGCCAACGCGGCTTTTGATACAGCAGCTCGTCGTACTTGCGCAATTCGTTGACGATCGCCTTCGCTTCCGCGACCGGATCGACCGTTTCGTCGAACGGGGCGAGGTCGACGATGTGCAGCAGCAAGCCCGTACGTTGCAGGTGACGCAGGAACTGGTGGCCGAGGCCAGCGCCTTCCGCCGCGCCTTCGATCAAGCCGGGAATGTCGGCGATCACGAAGCTGCGGCTCGGCCCCACGCGCACCACGCCAAGATTCGGCGCAAGCGTGGTGAACGGGTAGTCGGCGATCTTGGGCCTGGCGTTCGACACCGACGAGATGAACGTCGACTTGCCGGCGTTCGGCATGCCGAGCAGACCCACGTCGGCCAGCACCTTCAATTCGAGACGCACCATGCGGCGCTCGCCCGGCTTGCCGTCGGTCTTCTGGCGCGGCGCGCGGTTCGTGCTGGATTTGAAATGCAGATTGCCGAGACCGCCCGCACCGCCCTGCGCAATCTGCACGCTTTGGTTGTGTTCGGTCAGGTCGGCGATCAGCTCGCCGGTTTCCATGTCGGTGATGGTCGTGCCGACCGGCATGCGCAGCGTGATGTCGTCGCCGCCCTTGCCGTAGCAGTCCGAGCCGCGCCCGTTTTCGCCATTGCGCGCCAGATGTTTCTTGGCGTACCGGTAGTCGATGAGCGTGTTGATGTTGCGATCTGCGACCGCGATCACGCTGCCGCCCCGTCCGCCATCGCCGCCATCGGGGCCGCCGAACGGAACGAACTTCTCGCGGCGCATCGACGCGCTGCCATCCCCTCCGTCGCCGGCGATGACTTCAATCCTCGCTTCGTCAATGAACTTCATGCGTAACTCCGTCCCGTGGTGTGCTGCCAGATGTGTTGCGATCAGATGCTGCTATTTTGCCGCGCCCGCCGCGCGTCGATCAATCGGCCGAACGGCATAGCCGCGTCGGCATCGACGATTCACTCCGCGCTGCGGCGAAGGCGCCGCAATGAAAAAGGCCCCGCTAACTTCGCGGGGCCTTTTCCGGTCCTGAAGCCCGTGCCAGTCTATAACTCAGACCGCTGCCGGGACGACGTTGACCATGTGCTTCCTGGCTGCGCCTTTCGTCGAGAACTGGACGTGGCCGTCCGTCAGCGCGAACAAGGTGTGATCCTTGCCGATACCGACGTTGTCACCGGGGTGCATGCGCGTGCCGCGCTGACGCACGATGATGCCACCAGCGTTGATAGCCTGGCCGCCGTAAACCTTCACGCCGAGACGCTTCGATTCAGAGTCGCGGCCGTTGCGGGATGATCCGCCTGCCTTTTTGTGTGCCATTTGATTTGCTCCTTAACCGGCGCGCTTACGCGTTGATCGCGTCGATGCGCAGTTCGGTATAGTTCTGGCGGTGGCCGCCATGCTTCTGGTAGTGCTTCCGGCGACGCATCTTGAAGATGGTCACTTTTGCGTGACGACCTTGCGACACGACGGTAGCCTTGACGGAAGCCCCACTGACCAGCGGCGTACCGAACTTAATCGATTCGCCTTCGCCCACTGCGAGAACCTGGTCGAGCGTGATTTCAGCGTCAATGTCTGCCGGTATCTGTTCTACTTTAAGTTTTTCGCCGACGGCAACTTTATACTGCTTGCCACCGGTTTTTATGACCGCGTACATTGAGAACCTCACTCTGTATTCATTTTCCCACGCACCGCGCGCGGAAACCCGTGATTATACATAGAGTTAGCTGCTCGGTCAAAACTCGTTGAGAGTGATCGTGTGCAGCACCCGGCACCTTGCCGCAGCGCCTGCGCGCACGGCCCGGGCCCCCGCCCGAACGCGCCGCGCCGCAGCCTACGACCCGGAACTGCCGCGATTCGCCTTATAATTCGCGGCACTACCCCACTCAGCCATCATGTCGTCGACCGCCACCCCCTCCTCCAACGCCGCCAGCCTGCTCACTCCGATCGCCGAAGACATGCAGCAGGTCAATCGCGTCATCCGGCACCGCCTTGCGTCCGACGTGATGCTGATTAACCAGATTTCGGAGTACATCATCAGCGCCGGCGGCAAACGGCTGCGGCCAGCGCTGCTGCTGCTGGTGGCGGGTGCGTTGGGCGAAACCACGGGGCACCGGCACGAGTTGGCGGCGGTCGTCGAATTTATCCACACCGCGACGTTGCTGCACGATGATGTGGTCGACGAATCCGATCTGCGGCGCGGCCGCCAGACCGCCAATGCGCTGTTCGGCAACGCCGCGAGCGTGCTGGTAGGCGACTTTCTCTACTCGCGTTCGTTCCAGATGATGGTCGGCGTGGGCAAGATGCGCGTGATGGAGATCCTGGCCGAGGCGACCAACATCATCTCCGAAGGCGAAGTGCTGCAGTTGCTGAACATGCATGACGCGGACGTCGACGAAGCTCGCTACATGCAGGTGATCCGCTACAAAACCGCCAAGCTGTTCGAGGCGGCCGCGCAGCTTGGCGCGGTGCTGGCCGGCGCGGACGCGAAAACGGAAGCGGCCGCCGCGGAATTCGGCCGCCGCATCGGCACGGCTTTCCAGATCATGGACGACTGGCTCGACTATACGGGCACGGCGGAGTCGATGGGCAAGAACGCGGGCGACGATCTGCGCGAAGGCAAGCCCACGCTGCCGCTCATCTATCTGATCGAACGCGGCACGCCGGAGCAGTCGGCGCTCGCGCGAGAAGCGATCGTTCAGGGCGGCACCGACCGTTTCGAGACGATCTTCGAGGCAATCACGCGTTCGGGCGCGCTGGATCACACGCTCGAATGTGCGAAACAGGAAGCCCAAGCCGCAGCAGCGGCGATTTCTTCGTTCCCCGGTTCCATTTTCAAGGACAGCCTGCTAGAATTATGTTCTTACTCAACGGCGAGGCAGTCTTAAATAAGACTTAAATGCCGGATGGGTCCGAGTTTGCAGTACACATCGGGGTGTAGCTTAGCCTGGTAGAGCGCTACGTTCGGGACGTAGAGGCCGGAGGTTCGAATCCTCTCACCCCGACCAGATTTGCCTTGCTAGTTCAAGGCTCGAAAAACCGCCCAGCTTGCTCGGCGGTTTTTTGTTTTGGGCGCGGCTTTGGCTGCTTCGCGCGCCGATACACCATCGGAACGCGCCCTGCACCAGTCCAGCGGCGGTTACCCGGGCGGCTCACGCGGCCCCCTCTGCTATATTCTTTCCATCCTCTCCCTATTCTTCACGACGCGTGGAACAACTTCCCTTATGGGCGCAGATTGGCGCCGTGTTTCTGCTGCTCATCTGCTCCAGCTTCTTTTCCATTTCCGAAACGGCAATGATGGCGCTCAACCGCCATCGGCTGAAACATCTTGCCAATCAGAACGTGCTCGGTGCAAAGACCACCCAAGCCCTGCTCGCGCGCACCGATCAACTGCTGAGCGTCGTGCTGATCGGCAACAATCTCTTCAACACGATCATTCCGGTGCTTACCACGTCGATCGCGTTGCACACGTTCGGCCGCAACAACATCGTGCTCTCCATCGCAACCGGTATTGTGGCTTTCCTGATCATCGTGTTTGCGGAGATCACGCCGAAAATCGTCGGCGCAACGTTCCCCGAGAAGATCGCGCTGCCTGCCAGCCTGCTGATTGCCCCGATGATGCGCGTCGCCCGGCCGCTCGTCTGGTTCGTGAACCTGTTCGCAACCGGCATCCTGCGCGCGCTGCACATCAACATGAAAGGCGCGCGCGACCAGCGCTTGTCCACCGAGGAACTGCGCACCATCGTGCTGGAGTCCGGCAGCTTCATGCCGACCAAGCACCGTAGTATTCTGCTCAATCTGTTCGACCTCGAAAACATTTCCGTCGACGACGTGATGATCCCGCGCCGCCGTATCGAGGCCCTCGACTTCGACGCACCGTTCGAACAGATCCTGCATCAACTCGAAACCTGCTATCACAACAAGCTGATCGTGTACCAGGGCGACATCGACCGGGTGCTGGGCGTGCTGCACGTTCGCAAGACGCTCGCGGCTTTGCACAATCAGGAACTGGAGCGCGAGACGCTGCGCGAATTGCTGGCCGAGCCATACTTCGTGCCAACGGGAACGCCCGTATTCCAGCAACTACAGTACTTCCAGGAAAGCCGGCAGCGCACGGCGCTGGTCGTCAATGAATACGGCGAACTGCAAGGCCTGGTCACGCCGGAAGACATCATCGAAGAGCTGATCGGCGAATTCACTACGTCGATTCCACGCAGCGCCAACTCGCGCGGCGGCTGGAACGAGAACGGCGAATGCATCGTCGCGGGCAGCATGCCGCTGCGCGAACTGAACCGCTGGCTGCAACTTACGCTGCCCACCGATGGGCCGAAAACGCTCAACGGGCTGATCCTCGAAATTCTGGAAGACATCCCCGATGGCGACGTGTGCGTGCAAATCCGCGAGGTCAAACTCGAGGTCATGCGCAGCGACGACCAGGCGATCCGCACGGTCAAGCTGTTCCGGCCACCGTCGCGCGCGAAATCCGGCAAAGCGGTGTTGCGCTAAGCCCGCCGTCGCGGTTCAGCCGCCGCCAGCATCGCACAGCCGAACGGCGCACGCCATTAGCCGAATGGCTGAATGGCGGCGCCGGCCGCGTTACCGGAAGATGAAGACGTCACGTTCTACAGGCGGCTCATCCCCGGTCTCTCATGCAAGCTTCCACTCAATACGCGTCGTCGGCGCCGCCCCGGCCCGTCGCATCCCAGAGCCGCGGCGCGCCACCGGCAAAGCCCAATCCCTTCGCCGCCGAAACTGGCGCGGCCCTTCTCACCGATCCCGACATCGCGCCTGCCGTGCGTCTTCTAACCGACACATTGCAGGAAGCAACCCGGCGCAACGCGTCGGACCTGCATATCGAACCGGCCGAGCATGGCTGGCGCATGCGTTTGCGCATCGACGGCGTACTGCACCAAATCGCGCCGCCGCCCGCTCATCTGCGCGACGCGTTCATTACGCGCGTGAAGGTCCTGGCGCGCATGGATATCGCCGAGCGGCGCGTGCCGCAAGACGGCCGGCTGCGTCTCGCGACGTCGCCCGGCCGGGTCGAAGACTACCGGGTCAACTCGCTGCCTACGCTATTCGGCGAAAAGCTGGTGTTACGCCGGCTCGATGCATTGCCCACCGACCTTTCGCTCGACTCGCTCGGCCTCGATGCGCGGCAACGCGGGTCGGTCGATGCGGCAATTCGCGCGCCGCACGGTCTCGTGCTCGTGACCGGACCCACAGGAAGCGGCAAAACGCTGTCGCTGTACTGCTTCCTGAATCTGCTGAATGGCGAGGCGCGCAATCTGTGCTCGGTGGAGGACCCCGCGGAAATTCAGCTTGCCGGCATCAATCAGGTGAGCGTGCGCGAAAAGGCGGGGCTGACGTTCGCCGTGGCGCTGCGCGCCTTTCTGCGACAGGACCCCGACGTGATCATGGTCGGCGAGATCCGCGATAACGAAACCGCCGACGTCGCCGTGAAAGCCGCACAGACCGGCCACCTCGTCCTGTCGACCCTGCACACGAACGACGCCCCCGCGGCCGTGGCGCGCCTGATCGACATCGGCGTCGAGCCCTATAACCTCGCGGCGGCGCTGCGCATGATCTCGGCGCAGCGGCTCGTGCGGCGCCTGTGCGTCGCATGCCGGGCGCCCGCGCGGCAATCGGCGGCTGCGCTGCGCGCAGCGGGCTTCCACGAGCATCAACTCGACGGCTGGCAACCGTATGCGCCGACCGGCTGCGCGGCATGTCACGGCATCGGCTACCGGGGCCGCGTAGGGGTTCATCAAGTGATGCCCGTCTCGGATGCAATGCGCGAGCTGATCGTGGCGAGCGCCGGCACGCACGAGCTTGCGCAGCTCGCGCAAACCGAACAGGTAACGACGTTACGCGACGCGGCGTTGGCGCGTGTGCGCGACGGCACCACCAGTCTCGATGAAGCGCTGGCCGCGACCGAGCTTGCATGAAGAGCGGTACGACTCACCAACCCATTGCGGCCGACATGCGCTTCGCCTGGCGCGGAGTCGACACCGACGGCATCCAGAAAAACGGCACGCTGATCGCGCCCGATGCAAGCGCAGCGCGCACGATGCTCAAACGCGAGAATCTGTTCATCGTCGAACTCACGGCGCGCGGGCCGGCGCCGCGCCCGACTGCTCGCGCCGCCGACGTCACGCTGTTCACCCGGCAGCTGGCCAGCCTGCTGCGTGCCGGCTTGCCGCTCGCGCCCGCGCTGGACCTGCTCGCACAAGCGCAAACCTCGAGCCGCCAGGGCATGCCGCGCATCGTCGGCACACTGGCGCGCGACATCACTGCAGGTCTGCGTTTCTCGGCGGCATTGCAACGGCACTCCGCGCAATTCAATGCGCTGTACTGCCAGCTCGTCGAAGTTGGCGAGGCGGCCGGCGCCCTTGCCGCCGTGCTGGCGAGGATCGCCGACGATCGCGAGCGCGCCGCGGCGCAACGCGCGAAGGTGCGCGCCGCACTGACCTATCCGGTGGTGATCCTGTTGCTCGCCATCGCAATTACCGCCGCGTTGCTCGTCTGGGTAGTGCCGACCTTCAAGCAGATTTTCGACGGCTTCGGCGCGACGCTGCCCGCGCCGACGCGCTTCGTGCTGGCCTTATCGTCCGGCGCGGCGCGCTGGAGCATACCGGCGTTCACCATGATCTTCGCATCGACCTGGGCCGGGACGTTTTTGCTGCGGCGCTCGGAAACGGCGCGCCTCCGGTTCGCACGTTTATCGCTAAGGTTGCCGGTCGCGGGTCCGCTGTTGGGCACCCTCTGCGCGGCCCGCTGGAGCCGCGCGCTCGGCACCTTGCTATCGGCCGGCACGCCGCTCGCCGACGCATTCGATTCGCTGACTCACGCGACCGGCAATGCGTTCTTCGATCACGCCACCGCCCAGATCGCCGAGCGGCTGAGGCGCGGCGAACGGCTTGCGGCCGCGATGCACGCTTCGCGCTGCTTCCCACCCGAGGTCGTGCAGCCGGTCGCGGTTGCGGAGGAGTCCGGAGCACTGGACACCATGCTGATCGACGTCGCGTCGCTCGCGGATCGGCAGGTCGACGAAAAGATCGGCACGCTTTCGAGCCTGTGCGAGCCGCTCGTGATCGTCGTGCTGGGAACGCTCGTCGGCGGCCTTGTGATCGCGATGTATCTTCCCATTATTCAACTGGGCAACGTGGTGTAGGATCGCAGCCGAATCCACCCTTATCCATGCAGGCGTCGCTTTCACTCGTGCCAGAAACTTCTTCCCGTCTGCTCTCCGGCTGGCTGCCGGGCCGCTTCGCGGCCGGTCTCGGCCTCGCGTTCGGCAGCTTGCCCGCAGGCGTGCAGATCGCGTTCGCGGTCGTGTTCGGCCTCGTGATCGGCAGCTTCCTGAACGTGGTCGTGCATCGCGTGCCGATCATGCTGGAGCGTGCGTGGCGCGCGGAAATCAGCGAGGAGGCCCACGAACCGCCGCACAACGACGGTCTTCCCCCACGCTACAACCTGTGGGTGCCGCGCAGCGCCTGTCCGCATTGCGGCCACGTTCTGAGCGCATGGGAGAACCTGCCGGTGCTGAGCTACCTGTTGCTGCGCGGACGCTGCTCAGCGTGTCACGCGCACGTGAGCCTGCGCTATCCGGTGCTCGAGATTGCCAGCGCCGCGTTCGCGGCAGGCGCACTCGCGCTATTCGGCCCAACCCTCATGGCGCTCGCCGCGTTCGGCCTGTGCGCGGCGCTGCTCGCGATGAGCGCGATCGACATCGACACACACCTGCTGCCCGACTCGATGACTCTGCCGCTTTTATGGGCGGGCCTTATCGTCAACTTCAACGGCATGTTCGCGAGCCTGCACGATGCGGTGCTCGGCGCAATCTTCGGCTATCTGGGGCTGTGGGTCGTGTATTGGCTGTTCCGGCTGGTGCGCGGGGTCGAAGGCATGGGCTATGGCGACTTCAAACTGCTGGCCGCACTTGGCGCCTGGCTGGGCTGGGCCGCATTGCCGCAAATCGTGCTGATCGCGGCGGTCGCCGGCGCGGTGATCGGCCTTGTGGCCACCTGGCGCGGCCGCATGCGTTTTGAAGAGCCGCTGCCGTTCGGGCCGTTTCTCGCGGCGGGCGGTGCGCTCACGCTGTTTGTCGGCACGCCGCTCTACCTGGCTCTCGGAGGCTGAAGCATGTTCGTCGTGGGACTGACCGGCGGCATCGGCAGCGGTAAATCGACCGTCGCCGATCTGTTCGCCGCGCATGGTGTGCCGCTCGTCGACACCGATCTGATCGCGCATCGCATCACCGCGCCGCACGGGATCGCGATGCCGCGCATTGCCGCCGAATTCGGCGCTGCGTTCGTCGCCGCCGACGGCTCGCTCGACCGGGCCAGCATGCGCGAACTGGTATTCAGGGACGACGGCGCCCGCAAACGCCTCGAGGCAATCACGCATCCGTTGATTCGTGCCGAGACCGAACGCGAGCAGCGCGAAGCGCAAGGCCCGTATGTCATTGCCGTCGTACCGCTGCTAGTCGAATCCGGCAGTTGGAAGAACCGCGTGAATCGCGTGCTCACCGTCGACTGCAGTGTCGAGACCCAGATCTCGCGCGTAATGAGTCGCAACCGCTTCAGCCGCGACCAGGTGCTCGCGATCATCGCCCGCCAGGCCACACGCGAAGCGCGCCTCGCCGCTGCGGACGACGTGATCGACAACGACAACACGCCGTTCGACGCGCTGAAGGCTCGAGTCGACGCGCAGCACGGCGCATACCTGTCGCTCGCGGCACGTGAACCGTAGACGCCCTGGACGCATTGTTCCGCAAAGCACCCAGTGGGGACGCGCACCGATGCAACCGGGCCTATCGCGCCGACTCGTTGAACTTTGCGGCACCGCGTTTGCCGAAGCACGGCAGAAACCGCCCGAAACATGTGAAAAAAGTTGCAAACGCGCGTCGAAAAAGTGCGTGATTGCTAGGGTAGTCTCACGGCATTAGAATGTTCCGCATTCCCGTCACCGACCACGCCCGAGGCGAGCCCGCTTGATCCTTTACGAGTATCCCTTCAACGAGCGAATCCGGACGCTGCTGCGCCTCGAAGATCTGTTCGAGCGCTTCACGTTCTTTCTGACTCAGGAAGACGCCAGGGAACATCACGTCGCACTGACAACGTTGTTCGAAATCTCCGAGGTTGCGGGTCGCGCGGATCTGAAGTCGGATCTGATGAAGGAACTCGAACGTCAACGGCAAACGCTGGCGCCGTTTCGCGGCAATCCGGGCATCGAGCAGAATGCGCTGGAAGCCGTGCTTGGCGAAATCGAACAGACCCTCGCGGGGCTTGGACAGATGCAGGGCAAGACCGGCCAGCATCTTGCGGACAACGAGTGGCTTGCCAGCATTCGCAGCCGCGCCATCATTCCGGGTGGCACCTGCAAATTCGATCTGCCGTCGTACTACGCGTGGCAGCAGTTGCATCCCGATCAGCGCCGCCAGGACATCGCCAAATGGGTCACGCCGCTGCTCGCGCTGCGCGACGCGGCCACCATCGTCCTGCGGCTCGCGCGCGAATCAGGCCAGGCGTCGAAAGTCATGGCGATGCAAGGCAGCTACCAGCAGATGCTGTCCGGCCGTTCGTATCAGTTGATGCAGGTTCGCGTGGCACCTGAATTGCGGGTGATTCCCGAGGCGAGCGCCAACAAGTACATGCTGTGGGTGCGCTTCACAGTGCAGGACGGGGATCTGCGTCCGCGTGCAGTGGATGTCGACGTGCCGTTCCAGCTCACGCTGTGCAGCCTCTAGTCCGACCTATAAACATTGCTTGCGAGCTGGGCCAGAAGCCGGTCCGCAACGGTCGCCCGCCAGATCTGGATCGAGGGAGGCGCCTTTGAAGCGGCGCGCAATGCCCCTATATCCTATATTCGTTACTTGTTCCGTTTTGCGATTGACTGTCTGACCGTATGCCTACCGTCGTCAAATGCCCCACTTGCGGCAAGGATGTCCGCTGGACCCCTGAAAACCGTTTCCGCCCGTTCTGCTCCGACCGTTGCAAGCAGATCGATCTCGGCGCCTGGGCCGCTGAGAAATACAAGATCGGCGGGACCGACCAGGAAGCGTCGTCGGACGAAGCGCCTGGCGGGAACTACAACCCGCATTGAGCGCCCCCCGCTGCGGCAATGGCACACGCCGGCGCTGCTGGTGCAGCGCCCGCTGCCGCGCGTCTTCATTTTTCCGTTCTTGCCGAGTCTAGTCAGTGCTTTTCGGCCGCGAGCCATTCGAGCACGGGGATGGTCGCGGGCAACAGTGGCGCGACGCCGGCCGGCAGTGCTTGCCAGACGAACGCCTGGCCTTCGCGTCCGTGCGGCTCGCCGGACCACTCGGTCACCTTGCAGAAGAAAAGCCGCACATACGCATGCGGGTAGTCGTGTTCGAGCGTATGCCAAAGATGGCACGCCTGCACGTCGATCCCCAGCTCTTCGTGCAGTTCGCGTGCAAGCGCAGCCTCGACCGACTCGCCCGCTTCCAGCTTGCCGCCAGGGAACTCCCAATAGCCCTCGTACGGCTTGCCCGCCGGACGCTGCGCCAGCAGGTACCGCCCATCCGGCTGAACCAGCACGCCGACTGCGACTTCCGTCACCGGACGGCCCGCGGCATTGTTCTGCACGTCGCTCATGCCGAGGCTTTCCGGCCGGACCAGTCGCGCGCGAACTGCCATGCAACCCGCCCCGAGCGCGAGCCCCGTTCCAGCGCCCACACGAGCGCGTCGCCGCGCGCCGCTTCGACTTCGGCTGCGTCGCAACCGAAATGCCGCAGCCAATGGGCGATGATGGCTAGATAGTCGTCCTGCTTGAACGGATAGAAGCTCACCCACAGTCCGAAACGCTCGGACAGCGAGATCTTTTCTTCGACCAGCTCGCCCGGGTGAATCTCCCCGTCGGACGTGTGCTTGTACGTCTCGTTGTCGCTCATGTATTCCGGCAGCAGATGGCGGCGGTTCGACGTCGCGTAGATCAGCACGTTGTCCGACTGCGCGGCGATCGAGCCGTCGAGCGCGACCTTCAGCGCCTTGTATCCTGACTCGCCCTCTTCGAACGACAGGTCGTCGCAAAACACCACGAAGCGCTCGGGCCGCTTCGCGATCAGATCGACGATATCGCCGAGATCATGCAGATCATCCTTGTCCACTTCGATCAGACGCAGGCCATCTTTCGCATACGCGTTCAGACACGCCTTGATCAACGACGATTTGCCCGTGCCCCGCGCGCCGGTCAGCAGCACGTTGTTGGCCGGTTGCTTGTGCACGAACTGACGCGTGTTCTGTTCAATCAGCCCTTTTTGCCGATCGATGTTTTGCAGGTCGTCGAGTGTGATCGATGAAATGGCGGGCACCGGCTGCAGGTAGCCGCGCCCCTGGCGCTTGCGCCAGCGAAAGGCGACCGCAGCCGCCCAGTCGATGTCAGGCTCCGCGGGCGGTAGCATCGCTTCCAGCCGCACGAGGACGGCTTCGGCGCGGGTCAGAAAGTGTTCGAGTTTATCCATGACGGTGAGGTAAGCGGCCACATGCGCGGCCAGGCGCCGCGCAGCGAGCCTGATTACGAACGATAGTCGGCGTTGATACTCACGTACTCGTGCGACAGATCGCAAGTCCAGATCGTGGCTTGCGCATCGCCGCGGCCGAGCACCACGCGAATGCCGATTTCGCTCTTTTTCATGACCCGCTGGCCGTCTTCTTCACGGTAGGCCGGGTTGCGGCCGCCGGAAGTCGCGACCAGCACGTCGTCCAGATACAGATCGATCTTGCCGACGTCGAGATCGTCAACGCCGGCATAGCCGATGGCCGCCAGAATGCGGCCGAGATTCGGGTCAGAGGCGTAGAAGGCGGTCTTCACGAGTGGCGAATGGCCGATCGCGTAGGCGATCTGGCGGCATTCGCCGATGTTCGCGCCGCCTTCCACCTGCACGGTCATGAATTTCGTCGCGCCTTCGCCATCGCGCACGATGAGTTGCGCGAGCGTCTGCGCGACTTCGGTCACTGCATCGCGCAGCGCTGCGTAAGCGGGCGAATCGGTGGACGCGATCGCCGGCAGGCTGGATTTGCCCGACGCGATCAGGATGAACGAATCGTTGGTCGACGTATCGCCGTCGATCGTAATGCAGTTGAACGAGCGCTCCGCGACGTGCTTGACCAGTTCGTCAAGTACCGGTTGCGCGACGGCCGCGTCGAACGCGAGAAAGCCGAGCATGGTCGCCATGTTCGGCTTGATCATGCCCGCGCCCTTGCTGATGCCGGTCAGCGTGACCGTGTGGCCGTCGATCGTAACGCGGCGCGAGGTGGCCTTTGGGAGCGTGTCCGTGGTCATGATCGCCTGCGCGGCGTCGTACCAGTTCGCAGCCTGGCGGTTGGCCAGCGCGGCCGGCAAACCGGCCTTCAAACGATCGACCGGCAGCGGTTCGAGGATCACGCCGGTCGAAAACGGCAGCACCTGCTCCGGCAGGATGTCCGCAAGGCGCGCGAGTTCGGCGCAAGTTTCGCGCGCAGCAGCGAGGCCCGGTTCGCCCGTGCCCGCATTCGCGTTGCCGGTGTTGATCACCAGCGCGCGGATCGGCTTGCCGCCCGCGCGCACGCGCGCGAGATTCTCACGGCACACCGTAACCGGCGCCGCGCAAAAACGGTTTTGCGTGAACACACCGCTCACGGTCGCGCTTTCGTCGACGGAAATAACGAGCACGTCCTTGCGGTTCGGCTTGCGAATATTCGCCTCTGCCCAGCCCAGCGTAACGCCGGCCACGGGATGGAGTTGAGCGGGATCGATCGAGGGGAAATTGACAGCCATGGTCGCGACCTGTCGAAGAAAATGCCGGCGGGCGCCGGCATCGAGGGAAACGAAACTGGTGACCGCGCGGGTTGCGCGGACCACCGCGAAATCAACGGCCAAGCCCAGCGAAATCGAAGCGGCGCGCTCAGGAGCGCGCCGCCTTCAGTCTTACGCGATCTTGCCGTGGCACTGCTTGTACTTCTTGCCGCTGCCGCATGGGCACGGATCGTTACGGCCAACCTTCGGCACGCTGTCCGCGCTCATGTTCGACGCCACTTGCGGGGACGTACCGTGGCCGTGGCCATGGCTCATTGCGTCGCCGATCATCGCGGCGGTGGCCGCTTCGGCTGCGACGGGTGCCGCGGAACCGGCCTCGGCGAATTCGGCGTGGCGAAACTCGACGTGCTCGAGATGGCTGCCCTGCTCTTCGAACTGGTCGGCGGCTTCTTCAAGCTGTTCCGGCGACTGGATCTGTACGTTCATCACGATGCGGGTGACTTCGAGCTTCACGGCCTCGAGCATCGCGGCGAACAGTTCGAACGCCTCGCGCTTGTATTCCTGCTTCGGGTTTTTCTGCGCATAACCGCGCAGATGGATGCCTTGGCGCAGGTGGTCGAGCGCGGCCAGATGCTCGCGCCAGCTACGGTCGAGCGTTTGCAGCATGATGGAGCGCTCGAACGCACTGAACGACTCGCGGCCCACGAGTTCGACCTTGGCTTCGTACGCTTCGTCCGCGGCGGCTTCTACGGCTTCGAGAATTTCGTCAGGGCTGATCGAGTTCGACTCGTTGATCATTTCCTGGATCGCCAGGTCGAGCTGCCATTCGTTGCGCAACACTTCTTCGAGTTCGGGCACGTCCCACTGCTCTTCGATGCTGCCCGCCGGCACGAACTGGTGAACGATGTCGGCCACCACGCCATGACGCATTGCGCCGATGGTCTCGGTGATGTCGTTCGCCTCGAGCAACTCGTTGCGCTGCTGGTAGATCACCTTGCGCTGATCGTTCGAGACGTCGTCGTATTCGAGCAATTGCTTGCGAACGTCGAAGTTACGCGCTTCGACCTTCCGCTGCGCCGACTCGATCGAGCGCGACACGATACCCGCCTCGATCGCCTCGCCTTCCGGCATCTTCAGACGGTCCATGATCGCGCGCACGCGATCGCCGGCGAAAATGCGCAGCAGCGGGTCTTCCAGCGACAGATAGAAGCGCGATGAGCCCGGGTCGCCCTGACGGCCAGCACGGCCGCGCAACTGGTTGTCGATCCGGCGCGATTCGTGACGCTCGGTGCCGATGATATGCAGACCGCCCGCAGCCTTCACCTGATCGTGCAGCGCCTGCCATTCATCGTGCAGCTTCTGGATGCGGCGCTGTTTCTCGTCGTCGGACAGCGTCTCGTCCTGCTCGATGAACGACGCCTGCTTTTCCGCGTTGCCGCCGAGCACGATGTCGGTACCGCGGCCGGCCATATTGGTGGCAATCGTAATGCGCTTGGGGCGCCCCGCTTCGGCGACGATCTCGGCTTCCCGCGCGTGCTGCTTGGCGTTGAGCACTTCGTGCGGCAAACCGGCCTGCTTGAGCAGATGCGACAACAGCTCGGAATTTTCGATCGACGTCGTGCCGACCAGCACCGGCTGACCGCGCTCGTAGCAATCGCGGATGTCGCGGATCACCGCGTCGTACCGTTCCTTGGCGGTCTTGTAGATCTGATCCTGCTTGTCGATCCGCCTGGGGGGACGGTTGGTCGGGATCACGACCGTTTCGAGACCATAGATCTCGTTGAATTCGTACGCTTCCGTGTCGGCCGTGCCGGTCATGCCGGCCAGCTTCGCGTACATGCGGAAATAGTTCTGGAACGTGATCGAGGCGAGCGTCTGATTCTCGCTCTGAATCTTCACGTGTTCCTTCGCCTCGACAGCCTGGTGCAAGCCATCCGACCAGCGGCGCCCCGCCATCAGACGGCCGGTAAATTCGTCGACGATCACCACTTCGCCGTTCTGCACCACATAGTGCTGATCCCTGAAGAACAGTGTGTGCGCGCGCAGCGCCGCATACACGTGGTGCATCAGCGTGATGTTCTGCGGCGCATACAGGCTTTCGCCCTCGCCGATCAGGCCCCACTCGGCGAGCAGGCGCTCGGCCTTCTCGTGACCCGACTCGGTCAGAAACACCTGACGGCCTTTTTCGTCGAGCGTGTAGTCGCCGGGCTTTTCGACACCGGTGCCGTCCGCCTTCTCTTCGCCGATCTGGCGTTCGAGCAGCGGCGGCAGCGCGTTCATCCGCACGTACAGTTCAGTGTGGTCTTCGGCCTGGCCGGAGATGATCAGCGGCGTACGCGCTTCGTCGATGAGGATCGAGTCGACCTCGTCGACCACCGCGAAGTTCAGCGCTCGCTGCACACGCGCTTCGGTCTCGTAGACCATGTTGTCGCGCAGGTAGTCGAAGCCGAATTCGTTGTTGGTGCCGTACGTGATGTCGGCGGCGTACGCTTGCTGCTTCGACTCGTGATCCATCTGCGACAGATTGATGCCGACCGACAGCCCGAGGAAGTTGTACAGACGCGCCATCCATTCGGCGTCGCGTTGGGCGAGGTAGTCGTTGACCGTGACCACGTGAACGCCGCGGCCCGACAGCGCGTTCAGGTACACCGGCAGCGTGGCGACGAGCGTCTTGCCTTCACCAGTGCGCATTTCGCCGATCTTGCCGTAGTGCAGCACCATGCCGCCGATCAGCTGCACGTCGAAGTGGCGCATTTTCAGCACCCGCTTGCTGGCCTCGCGGCACACCGCAAAAGCTTCGGGCAGCAGCTTGTCGAGCGACTCGCCGCTCGCCACGCGCTGGCGGAATTCACCCGTTTTGGCGCGCAGTTGATCGTCCGTCAATTGCTCGATCTGCGGTTCGAGCGCATTGATCGCCGCGACGGTCTTTTGATATTGCTTGACGAGCCGCTGATTGCGGCTGCCAAAAATCTTCTGTAGAAAACCGGTGGTCATCGGATCGGTGTCTGCGTCGCGGCTTCGGCTGGTCGCGGCGTGCGGTGCGTGCACGCGCGCTCCGGGGTCGGAAGGGCCTCGGCGGCTTAGTCCAAGAGTGAATTCGAATCGGGCATTTTAGCACGCGGCCCCGGCGGCGCCCGTGTCGCCGGTGCGACGGCGGGCGGGCATCCGGAGCCCGCCGCAGCAACCGTTGACAGCAAGCATTGAGGCGGGCCCGTGTGCATCCCGCACGGTACAATTGCGACGTGGGCGCGCATTGGGCGCGAACACGCCGTCACTATCGAACATGAGCCGTATTCCGTCCTTTTCAAGGCCGCCGCCCAAGCAGTTCGGCGCGCGCCGCCCACAGCCGGTCGCCGAGGTGCTCAATCGCACCGACGCGTTCGCCGCGCTGCGCGCGGGCGTCGAGCAGATCACGGCATTGGAGAAGGACTTGCGTGCGCTGTTGCCCGATTATCTGGCGACGAGCGTCGAGCCGGGTTTCATCAAGGAAGGCGTGCTGGCCCTCTTTGCCGCGCACAACGCGCTCGCCGCGCGCTTGCGGCATCTGGAGCCGCGCCTGCTGGCGGATTTGCAGCAGCGCGGCTGGCCGGTCAATGCATTGCGGATTCGCGTGCGGCCGCAGCCGGTCAAAGAACCGCCGCCGGTCAAGCAGGCGCGCATGACGCCGACAGGCGCCGAGGCGCTGCATGCGCTCAGTGAATCGCTCGCGCCGTCGCCGCTACAGGAAGCGCTGGCGAGAATGGCTGCCCGGCACCGGAGAAATCGCTGAGAAAAAGAAACGGCCCGCGTGGGCCGTTTTTTTCTATCTGCGTGAACTGTCTTTGCCTACCCAGCCCATTGCAAACCACACGCGTTATGCAAAAGCCGTCTGCGTCTCGTAGGCGAAACCGCGCGGCGCCTTGTGGGTATCGTCGAAAGTGACGATTTCGTACGCGTCTTCGTGGGCCAGCAACTCGCGCAGCAGCGCGTTGTTCAGGCCATGACCTGACTTGTATGCGTCGTAAGAAGCCAGCAACGGATGGCCGACCACATACAGGTCGCCGATCGCGTCGAGCATCTTGTGCTTCACGAACTCGTCGTCGTAGCGCAGGCCGTCGTTGTTGAGGATGCGGTATTCGTCGAGCACGATCGCATTGTCCATGCTGCCGCCGCGTGCCAGACCCAGTTCGCGCATCATTTCGACTTCATGCGCGAAACCGAACGTGCGGGCACGCGCGATTTCCCGAACGTACGATGTGTTGGCGAAATCCACTTCGAGCGCCTGACCGGTCTTGTCTACGGCCGGGTGACGGAAGTCGATCGTGAATTTGAGCTTGAAACCGAAGAACGGATCGAGACGCGCGAACTTGTCGCCGTCGCGAATTTCGACCGGCTTGGTGACCTTGATGAATTTCTTCGCCGCGTTCTGCTCTTCAATGCCCGCGGACTGGATCAGGAACACGAACGAGCCGGCGCTGCCGTCCATGATCGGGATTTCTTCGGCAGTCACCTCGACATACAGGTTGTCGATGCCAAGACCGGCGCAGGCGGACATCAAGTGTTCGATGGTCGACACGCGCGCGCCATCTTTCTGCAGCACGGAAGCGAGCCGGGTATCGCCAATCGCCATCGCCGACGCGGGGATGTCCACCGGGGTGGGTAAATCCACGCGCGAGAACACGATGCCCGTATCCGGGGCGGCCGGGCGGAGCGTCAGATTGACTTTACGGCCCGAGTGCAGGCCGATGCCAACTGTCTTCACGATTGATTTAATACTGCGCTGCTTCAACATGGTGATCTTCTATTCGATTGAAAATCCCAATCGGGACTTTTTATTCCATAGCGCCGATTATACTCCAACACCCTTACGTGCGTTATCGCACGGAACGTATCAATCTGTTTCGCCGCATTACCCAACGCGCGCCTGTCGGGCAAGCATGAGGGCCGATGTCCGGAACGGAGGCGTTTCCGGCCATCGGCCCGCGTAACGGCCTGTCACAAAAGCGTCTTACTCACCGTTGCCCCGGCACAACGCGGCGAAAGCACGCCGGGCCGGGGCGAAGGGGCGACGCTCATGTCACTGGCTCAGCGCGGCGAGAATACTCGTTGCATCGCTGACCTCGAATTTGCCGGCAGCCTCGACGTTCAACGTCTTGACCACGCCGTCGTCGACCACCATCGCGTAGCGCTGGGAACGGATTCCCATGCCACGCGCCGACAAATCCTGCTCGAGACCGAGCGCCCGTGTGAAAGCCGCACTGCCGTCCGCCATCATGCGCACCTTGCCCGAGGCGTGCTGATCGCGTCCCCACGCGCCCATTACGAACGCGTCATTGACGGACACGCACCAGATTTCGTCGATGCCGAGAGCACGCAACTGCTCAGCGTGCTCGACATAGCCCGGTACGTGTTTGGCCGAACAGGTCGGCGTAAACGCGCCCGGCAATCCGAAGATCACCACGCGCTTGCCCGCCGTCTGCTCGCGCACGTCGAAGCTGTTAGGCCCGATCGTGCAGCCCGCCCGCTCATCTTCGATAAGCTCGAAGAGCGTCGCGTCGGGCAGCTTGTCACCTGCTTGAATCATGCTCAGTCCTTTGCGTCGATGCGAAGCACGCTCGCACGCTGTCGTGTCGAAGTGAAAATCGGCCGCGCCGCGTCAGGCCGGGCCGCGTCAGGCCGGGCCACACTCGGCTGGGCTGCATTCGCCCTTAGCCAATCATAGCTCCGCCGTCCGGCGACAGTCGCCCCATCCGCTTCGCGAATCCGAAGAGGGCACTTGTCCTTGTCGCGAATCTGACGATACGCGACCTGTTCGCCGTTCACCCGCCACGCTCGTGCATTCGTCGGCCAGCGCCGCTCCAAGCGGCGCGGCAACGAAAGCTGCTCGCGCTCAGTCCGCCTGCTTGCGCAAAAACGCCGGAATGTCGTACGTATCGACGCCCTTTTCCTGCAGCGCCTGCACGTGCGACGCCGCCGTGTCGCGGGAGGTGCGCCACACCGCCGGCGTGTCCAGCGCGCCGTAATCGGCGGTGCTCGCGTGCGACGCCGACGGTGCGTAAGCCGCATGCTGCATCGCGCCGACCGGCTGGTTGTCCGTGCCGGTGCGCAGCAGCGTCATCGGTGCCGATTGCTGCTTCTTCGCCGCACGGCCCAGTCCGGTTGCGACGACCGTGACACGCAGCGCATCACCCATCGCATCGTCGTACACCGCACCGAAGATCACGGTTGCATCTTCAGCGGCGTAGCTCTTGATGGTGTTCATCACTTCGCGCGTTTCCGACAGACGCAGCGAACGGCTCGACGTGATGTTCACCAGCACCCCGCGCGCGCCCGACAGATCGACGCCTTCCAGCAGCGGGCTGGCGACGGCCTGCTCGGCAGCCAGACGCGCGCGATCGACACCGGCGACCGTCGCCGTACCCATCATCGCCTTGCCCTGCTCGCCCATCACCGTCTTCACGTCTTCGAAGTCGACGTTCACCAGACCGTCGACGTTGATGATTTCCGCGATGCCGGCCACTGCGTTGTTCAGAACGTCGTCGGCGCACTGGAAGCACTTGTCCATCTCGGCGTCGTCGCCCATCACCTCGAACAGCTTGTCGTTCAGAACGACGATCAGCGAATCGACGTGATCCTCCAGTTGCTGCGAACCGGCTTCAGCGACGCGCATGCGCTTGCCGCCTTCGAACTCGAACGGCTTGCTGACCACGCCAACGGTCAGGATGCCCATTTCCTTGGCGATCTGCGCGACCACGGGTGCTGCGCCCGTGCCCGTGCCGCCGCCCATGCCGGCCGTGATGAAGACCATGTGCGCGCCGCGCAGTGCGTCGGCGATGCGCTCACGGGCTTCTTCGGCGGCGGCGCGGCCCATTTCCGGCTTCGCGCCCGCGCCCAGACCCGTGTTGCCGAGCTGGATCACCGCGGTGGCGCGCGAGCGCGACAGTGCCTGCGCGTCCGTGTTCATCACGATGAAGTCGACGCCTTGCACGCCTTTGTTGATCATGTGCTGGACGGCATTGCCGCCAGCGCCACCTACTCCGACCACCTTGATGATGGTGCCGTTCGTTTCGGTTTCCAGCATCTGGAATTCCATGTTGCCTCCGTCAAGATAAATAATTACAGCCACTCGGCCGTTATTCGGCAGGAGATCGGGCAACCCCCTGTCGCGCGCCGGCCGCCGGCACCAGCGCGTGTTTTTTGGAACCTGTTCGAAACCCGTTCAGCCGAACCCATGCAAGCAAACCCGTGCGTCAGAAGTTGCCGAGAAACCAGTCTTTCATCCGCGTGAACACCTGTCCCATCGAACCCGACTGCACCGCGACCTTGCGGCCGCGCATGCGTTGCGAGCGTCCTTCCACGAGCAGCCCCATCGCGGTCGAAAAGCGCGGATTGCGCACGACGTCGGCGAGACCGCCCGCGTACTCCGGCACGCCGATACGCACGGGCTTCAGGAAAATGTCCTCGCCCAGTTCGACCATCCCGAGCATCATCGACGCGCCGCCGGTCAGCACCACGCCCGAGCTCAGCAGTTCCTCGTAACCCGACTCGCGCACCACCTGCTGCACGAGCGAAAACAGTTCTTCGACCCGCGGCTCGACCACCGCCGCCAGCGCCTGGCGCGACAGCGTGCGCGGACCGCGCTCGCCAAGGCCCGGCACTTCGATCATCTCGTCCGGATCGGCGAGCGCCTGCTTGGCGATGCCGTAATCCACCTTGATGTCTTCGGCGTCCGGCGTCGGCGTGCGCAAGGCCATCGCGATATCGCTCGTGATCTGGTCGCCGGCGATCGGGATAACCGCCGTATGACGGATCGCGCCTTCGCTGAAAATCGCAATGTCCGTCGTGCCGCCGCCGATATCGACCAGCACCACGCCGAGTTCCTTTTCGTCTTCCGTCAGCACCGCGAGCGACGACGCGAGCGGTTGCAAGATCAGATCGTTCACCTCGAGCCCGCAGCGGCGCACGCACTTGACAATGTTCTGCGCCGCGCTGACCGCGCCGGTGACGATGTGCACCTTCACTTCCAGGCGAATGCCGCTCATGCCGATCGGCTCGCGCACATCTTCCTGACCGTCGATGATGAATTCCTGCGTGAGGATATGCAGCACCTGCTGATCGGTCGGGATGTTGATCGCCTTCGCCGTTTCGATCACGCGCGCGACGTCGGCCTGCGTGACTTCCTTCTCCTTGATGGCCACCATGCCGCTCGAGTTGAAGCTGCGAATATGGCTGCCCGCGATCCCGGTGAATACGTTCGTGATCTTGCAATCGGCCATCAGCTCGGCTTCTTCGAGCGCCCGCTGAATGGACTGCACGGTGGCTTCGATATTCACCACCACGCCTTTCTTGAGCCCCTTCGATTCGCTCTGGCCGAGGCCGATCACCTCGTAGTGACCTTCGCCCTTCAACTCGGCGACGATGGCCACGACCTTCGACGTCCCAATGTCGAGGGCGACCAGCAGATCTTTATAGTCTTTACTCATAGCGTGCTCATTGCGTGTGATGTCCGTTTACTTCTTGCCCTTGTCGGGTTCGCTGATAAAGCGCATGCCAGCGGCACGAATCGCGAAACCGTTCGGATAGCGCAAGTCCGCATACTCGATATCCTTTCCCCAGCGTTGCGTCACCGCGCTCCACGCCGCCGTCAGGCGCTGGCTGCGATCGAGCAGCGTGTCCTGATTGCGTTCGCGGCCAAGTTCCACCTGCGTGCCGTTCGACAGCTTCACCGTCCACGCATAACGCGGCGACAGCGTGACTTCTTCGGGCGTCGCGTTTAGCGGCGCGAACCACTTCTGGAAGTCGTGATAACGCGCGACCACCTCCTTCGCCGTGCCGTCCGGTCCGTCGAGCGCGGGCAGCTCCTGTTCGAGCTCGCCCTGATTCGCGGTGAACAGATCGCCGTCGACGCTGACCAGTTGATCGCTGCCCCACGTCCCCAGCGGTTTGTACTCCTCGAGCGTGACAGCCAGCGCATTCGGCCAGACTCGCCGCACACTCGCGTGACGCACCCACGGCATCTGCTCGAACGCCTGGCGCGCGACGTCGAGATCGACCGTGAAGAAGTTGCCCTTCAAGCGCCCCACTACGCCGGCGCGCACCGTCGGCGAATTGATGTGCTCGGTGTCGCCGTCGATCTGGATCTGGCGCAGTGCGAAATTCGGGCGCTGGATCAGCCAGTAAGCGCCCGCCGCCAGCAGCACGAGCACCAGCAACACATGCAATGCGTTGGCGGCAAGATTGAGCTGGCGAACGTTGTTCCACATGGTGTTGCTTTCGGGTCGTCCCGGTTAGTCCTGCAGCGTCAGCGCCAACACGGCGACAACCAGTTCCTGATAGCTGATGCCCACCGCGCGCGCCGCTTTCGGCGGCAGCGAGTGGTCGGTCATGCCGGGCGCGGTGTTCACTTCCAGAAAGTACGGATTGCCTTGTGCGTCGAGCATGAAATCGGCGCGGCCCCAGTCGGTGCAGCCGAGCACGTCGAA
This sequence comes from Paraburkholderia suaedae, assembly GCF_040812055.1. Taxonomy (NCBI): domain Bacteria; kingdom Pseudomonadati; phylum Pseudomonadota; class Betaproteobacteria; order Burkholderiales; family Burkholderiaceae; genus Paraburkholderia; species Paraburkholderia suaedae. The sequence continues at coordinate 327,791 of NZ_JBFOAH010000006.1, forward strand.
CGCGCGGCGCGCCAGCACTTTGAGGCGTCCTTCCTCGTCCGCTGCGAGGCCGCACGGGATCAGGTACTGCGTATCGTTGGCGACGTACTTCGCGTGGTAGTCGTAGAACTCGCCGGCCGGCACGATGCGGATCACCGGCAGGTCCAGCTTGCCCGCGATGCACGCGGTGTATTCGCCGCCGCCCTCGATGCTCTTTTCAACCACCACGATCCGGTCGTACTTGAGGGCTTCAAGCAGCGCGGCAGGCAGCGCGTCGACGCGCTTGACCTTGATCACCGCGACGCTCGAACCTTCGCTCGCCGGCTTCACGAAGAGCGGCAAGCCGAGCTTCGCGACGATGTCCTTCGCGCGCGCCTCGATGTCATCGCCGCGCAGCACGGCTTCGAACGGCGGCGTCGGAATGCCGAGCTGCTGCCACACGAGCTTCGTGCGGAATTTGTCCAGACCGAGCGCCGAGCCGAGCACACCGCTGCCGGTGTAGCGGATGCCGTAGAAGTCGAGCGCGCCCTGAATCTGGCCGTTCTCGCCGTAGCCGCCATGCAGCGCGTTGAACGCGCGCACGAAGCCTTCTTCCTTCAACGCGGAAAGCGCACGCTCGGCCGGGTCGAACGGATGCGCGTCGATGCCGGCGTCGCGCAAGCCCTGCAGCACGAGCCGCCCGGAGTTCAGCGACACCTCGCGCTCGGCGGACTCTCCACCGAGCAGCACGGCGACCTTGCCGAATCGTTTGGCGAGTTGATCGGATCTGATACTGCTCATGTCACACCTTCGTTTCGAGCGCAAGGCGACCCGGCACACCGCCGATCGAACCCGCGCCCATCGTGATCACCACATCGCCGTCGCGCACTACTGCAGAGAGCGCGTCCGGCACTTCATCCACCGTATCGACGAACACCGGCTCGACCCTGCCCGCCACCCGCAGCGCGCGCGCCAACGCACGGCCGTCCGCCGCGACGATCGGCGCCTCGCCGGCCGAATAGACTTCGGTGAGCACCAGTGCGTCGACGGTCGACAACACTTTCACGAAGTCCTCGAAGCAATCGCGCGTGCGTGTGAAGCGGTGCGGCTGGAACGCCAGCACCAGACGCCGGCCGGGAAACGCACCGCGCGCCGCCGCCACCGTGGCCGCCATTTCGACGGGGTGATGACCGTAATCGTCGACCAGTGTGTACGAACCCGCGGGATTACCTTCGGTGACGACCGGCACCTCGCCGTATCGCTGAAAGCGCCGGCCGACGCCGTTGAAATCCGCGAGCGCTCGCTGGATATCGGCATCTTTCACTTCGAGTTCAGTCGCAATGGCAATCGCGGCGAGCGCGTTCTGCACGTTGTGCTCGCCCGGCAGGTTCAGCACGATGTCGAGCGGCGCCGCGTCTTCGCGCAGCGCGGTGAAATGCATCTTGCCGTCGTGCGCTGTCACGTTCACCGCGCGCACCTGCGCATCCGGCGCGAAGCCGTAGCGGATGATCGGCTTCGACACGAACGGTACGATCTCCTTCACGTTCGGATCGTCGACGCACAGCACGGCGATGCCATAGAAAGGCAGACGGTGCGTGAATTCGATGAACGCCTGCTTGAGCCGCGCGAAGTCGTGGCCGTAGGTGTCCATGTGATCGGCATCGATGTTCGTAATGACTTCGATTACCGGGAACAGATTCAGGAACGACGCGTCCGACTCGTCCGCTTCGGCGACGATGAAGTCACCGGTGCCGAGGCGCGCATTCGCGCCCGCGCTGATCAGACGGCCGCCGATCACGAAGGTCGGATCGAGTCCGCCCGCGGCCAGCACGCTCGCGACGAGCGAGGTGGTCGTGGTCTTGCCGTGCGTGCCGGCAATGGCGATGCCCTGCTTCAGGCGCATCAGTTCCGCGAGCATCACGGCGCGCGGCACGATCGGAATCCGGCGATGACGCGCGGCCAGCACTTCCGGGTTGTCGCTGCGCACGGCGGTCGAGACGACCACCGCGTTCGCGCCTTCGATGTTCTCGGCCGCGTGACCGATCGCGATCCGCGCGCCGAGCGCGGCAAGACGATCTGTGACGGCATTGCTCGACAAATCGGAGCCGCTCACCTGGTAGCCCAGGTTGACCAGCACCTCGGCGATGCCGCTCATGCCGACACCGCCGATGCCGACGAAGTGAATGTGTTTGACGATGTGTTTCATTGCTTTCCTTCTGGGCTCGCGCCCGAAATCGAACCCGCCACGCTCGCGCAAATCTGCGCGACCTGCTCCGTAGCGTCGGGTTTCGCGAGCGAGCGCGAACGCTCGGCCATCTGTGCGAGACTGTCCCGCGTCTGGCTGCGCAACCAGTCGGCGAGCTTTTCCGCCGACAGGTCGCGTTGCTGCACGACCAGCGCCGCGCCGTTGTCGGCGAGAAACGCTGCGTTAGTGGTTTGGTGATCGTCCACCGCATACGGGAACGGCACGAACAAGGCCGCCACGCCAACCGCCGAAATCTCCGATACCGTCATCGCACCCGAGCGGCAGATCACCAGATCGGCGCTCGCGTACGCGCTCGTCATGTCGTCGATGAACGGCACGAGTTCGACATCAGTTTGCTCACCGCTACCCGCTTGCAGACCCGCTGCCGCGTAGTTCTCGCGCAGCGCTTCGATATGCTTCGCGCCCGCCTGATGCACGATGTGCGGCCGTTCGTTGGGCGCGAGCAGCGCGAGAGCACGCGGCACCACTTCATTCAACGCCGCAGCGCCGAGACTGCCGCCCACCACCAGCACATTCAACGGACCGCTGCGTTGCGCGTAGCGTGCTTTGGGTGCAATCGCGCGCGCAAGTTCCTCACGAATCGGATTTCCCGTCCATTCGCCGTGCGGCAGCGCATTCGGAAACGCGACCAGCACGCGTTTGGCGAGTTTCGCGAGCACCTTGTTGGCGAGGCCCGCGATCGAATTCTGTTCGTGCAGCACCAGCGCGCGGCCGCTCAACGCGGTCATCAGTCCCGCCGGGAACGTGATGTAGCCGCCCATGCCGAGCACCACGTCGGGCTTCACACGACGCAGCACGGACAGGCTCTGCGTGCATGCGCGCAGCAAATTCAGCGGCAGCATCAGCTTGGTCTTGAGACCTTTGCCGCGCAGACCGCCGAAGCGCACGAACTCCATTGGAATGCCGTGCTTGGGCACCAGCGTCGCTTCCATGCCGGCTGGGTTGCCGAGCCAGACGACCTTCCAGCCCCACGCCTGCATCAGGTGCGCGACCGCGAGCCCCGGGAACACGTGTCCGCCGGTGCCGCCTGCCATCACCATCAGCGTACGTTGCTGGAGAGCGGTCATACCTTCCCTCCGCGCATGAGCACACGGTTCTCGTAGTCCACGCGCATCAACACGGCGATCGCCACGCAGTTCAGCACAATGCCCGAGCCGCCATAGCTGACGAGCGGCAGCGTGAGACCTTTGGTGGGCAGCAAGCCGAGGTTCACGCCCATGTTGATGAAGGTCTGCGCGCCGAACCAGATGCCGATACCTTTCGCGACCAGGCCCGCGAACGTGCGGTCGAGCGCGAGCGCCTGACGGCCGATCTCGAACGAGCGGCGCACGATCCAGTAGAACATCAGGATCACGACCAGCACGCCGACGAAACCGAGTTCCTCGCCGATCACCGCCAGGATGAAGTCGGTATGCGCTTCGGGCAGATAGTTGAGCTTCTCGACGCTGCCGCCGAGCCCCACGCCGAACCACTCCCCGCGCCCGAACGCGATCAGCGAGTGCGTCAATTGATACGCCTTGCCCTGCGCGTAACGGTCGTCCCACGGATCGAGGTACGCGAAAATCCGCTCGCGACGCCACGGCGACGCCCACACCAGCAGACTGAACGTGCCGACCGCGGTCGCCACCAGCCCGCCGAACAGCTTGCCGTTCACGCCGCCGAGAAACAGCACGCCCATCGCGATCGCGGCGATCACCATGAACGCGCCCATGTCCGGTTCGAGGAGCAGCATCGCGCCGACCAGACCGACCGCGACCGCCATCGGCAGAAAGCCTTTGGCGAAGCTATGCATGTATTCCTGCTTGCGCACCGTGTAGTTCGCCGCGTAGATGGTCACCGCGAGCTTCATGATTTCCGACGGCTGCATGTTCGTGATGCCGAGCGGAATCCAGCGGCGCGCGCCGTTCACGCCCTTGCCGACATGCGGAATCAGCACGATCACCAGCGCGGCGAGCGAGAGCAGAAAGAGCTTGGGCGCGTACTTGTCCCACGTCGAGATTGGAATGCGGAACGACACTACGCCGACCACCGCGCCCATCACCACGAAAATGATCTGGCGCACGAGAAACGCGTAGTCGCGATAGGACGCGTACTTCGGCGAATCGGGCATCGCGATCGACGCCGAATACACCATCACGATGCCGAGTCCAAGCAGCGCGACGACGACCCACAGCAGCGAGTGGTCGTAGTCGAGCATCCGCGAGCGCAGCGGACGCACGCCGTTGACGGCGCTCGCCAGCCCGCTGCCGCCCGTACGACCGCCGACGCGCGCGGCACCGCCCGCGCGGCCACCGTCGACGCTGGCCGCCTCACGCGAACCGAAACGTTCGGACCAGCTCATATCATCGTCCCCCGTTCGGCCGCGATTTCTTGCACCGTGCTGCGAAACACGGCGGCACGGTGTGCGTAACTCTTGAACATGTCGAAGCTCGCGCAAGCCGGCGACAACAGCACGGCATCGCCGGGCTCGGCCAGTGCGGTCGCAGCACGCGTCGCCTCTTCAAGGGTGGCGTGATCCGTCATTGCGACGCCGCTGTGTTCGAGCGCCGCGCGAATCAGCGGCGCATCGCGGCCGATCAGCATCACGGCGCGGCACCAGCGCATCACCGGCGCGGCGAGCGGTTCGAAATCCTGGCCCTTGCCGTCGCCGCCGGCAATCAGCACCGCGCGCTGCGCGAGGCCGTCGAGCGCGGCCACCGTTGCGCCGACATTGGTGCCCTTGCTGTCGTCCACATAGTCGATGCCGTCGATCGACGCGATCAGCTCCACCCGATGCGGCTCGCCATGGTAATCACGCAGACCGTGCAGCAGCGGCGCGCCCGGCAAACCGATCGCGCGCGCGAGCGCATACGCGGCCAGCGCGTTGGCGGCGTTGTGCAGACCGCGAATGCGCAAAGCGTCCGCCGGCATCAGGCGCTTCATCGCGATGTCCGGAGCTTTGGCCACTTCGTTCTTGCGGCGGCGCCTGGGCGTCGGCGCCCCGAAGGAAGCTCCTTTGGAGGGCTCGTCGCTCGCGTCGCGATCGTGCGCTTGCACCAGCCAGATCATCCCGTTGTCGCGCAACAAGCCGTAGTCGCCGTCGACTTTCGGTTCGGTCACGCCGAACGTGACGATCTCCGCTTCAGCGTCGGCGGAAGGCGCGAGCGACATCACGCGCGCGTCGTCGCGGTTCAGCACACGCACGGTCTGTGTACCGAAGATGCGGCCCTTCGCAGCCGCATAGGCATCGAGGCCGCCGTGCCAGTCCAGGTGATCCTGGGTGATGTTCAGCACCACGGCCGCGTCCGGCGAAAAACTGTGCGCCGTTTCCAGCTGGAAGCTCGACAGTTCGAGCACCCACACGTCGGGCAACTCGGTGTGATCGATCGCTTCGCTGAGCTTGTCGAGCAAAGCCGGGCTGATGTTGCCTGCCACCGCGACCTTCTTGCCGGCGCGTTCGCATAGCAGGCCGGTCAGGCTCGTCGTCGTGGTCTTGCCGTTGGTGCCCGTGATCGCGATCACCTTCGGCGCATAGCCGCTTTCGCCAAGCGTCTTCAACGCCTGCGAGAAAAACTCGAGTTCGCCCCACACCGGGATGCTCCGCTCGCGGGCCGCCGTGATCAGCGGCAACAGGTCGGCGGCGAGCGGCGACAGCCCTGGGCTGATCGCGACCAGTTCCACGCCTTCGAGCAGCACCGGCGAGAACGGGCCGCCGACGAAGTCCGCGTCGACGCCGTGCGCTTGCAGCGCGGGCAGGTTCGGCGGCACTTCGCGCGTGTCGGCCACACGCAGCCGACAGCCGTGCCGCGCGCACCAGCGCGCCATCGCGAGACCGGATTCACCCAGTCCCAGCACGAGCACCATCGGCTTTTGCCGATCCCGAAACTTCTCGCCGAACATCGCCTGCTTCCTTGAATACCTGCTGCTTAGCGCAGTTTGAGCGTGGACAAACCGAATAGACACAACATCAGCGTGATGATCCAGAAGCGCACCACCACCTGCGTTTCCTTCCAACCCGACAATTCGAAATGGTGATGCAGCGGTGCCATCTTGAACAGACGCCGCCCTTCGCCGAACCGGCGCTTGGTGAACTTGAACCACGTGACCTGCAGCATCACCGAGAGCGTCTCCGCGACGAAAATGCCGCCCATGATGAACAGCACGATCTCCTGACGCACGATCACCGCGACCGTGCCGAGCGCGCCGCCGAGTGCAAGCGCGCCGACATCGCCCATGAACATCTGGGCCGGGTGCGTGTTGAACCACAGGAACGCGAGGCCCGCGCCGCCCATCGCCGAACAGAAGATCAGCAGCTCGCCCGCGCCGGCGATGTGCGGAAACAGCAGGTACTTCGAATACACCGAGCTGCCCATCACATAGGCGAACACGCCGAGCGAGGCGCCGACCAGCACCACCGGCATGATCACGAGCCCGTCGAGGCCATCGGTGAGATTGACTGCGTTGCTCGCGCCGACGATCACCAGATACGTGAGCACGATGAAGCCCCACACGCCAAGCGGATAGCTGATCGACTTGACGAACGGCAGCATCAGATCCGCGCGCGGCGGCAAGCCCATCGACAAACCGCTGCGCACCCACGCCATGAACAGATCGAACACGCGTACGTTGCTCGCTTCCGACACGCTGAACGCGAGGTACACGGCCGCGAACAGACCGATCACCGACTGCCAGAAATACTTTTCGCGCGACGACATCCCGCGCGGGTCCTTGTAGACCACCTTGCGGTAATCGTCGACCCAGCCGATCACGCCGAAGCCGAACGTGACGAGCATCACGATCCAGATGAAGCGATTGGTCAGGTCGGCCCACAGCAGCGTGGCCACCGCGATGCCGAGCAGAATCAGCACGCCGCCCATGGTCGGCGTGCCTGATTTGATGAGATGCGTCTGCGGACCGTCTTTGCGAACGGCCTGACCGACCTTCATCGCGGTCAGCTTGCGAATCACCGCCGGGCCGCAGACGAGCCCGATCAGCAGCGCGGTGATGGTCGCCATCACCGCACGGAAAGTCAGATAACTGAACACGCGCAAGAAGCTTGCGTCATTCTGCAGCCATTGCGCCAGCGCCAGTAGCATGCTTCGGTCCTTCTATTTCAATGTGCGGCGGGGGTCGAGCCCGCTGCGCCGGGTTGTGGACTCGTTACGGCGTCCACCACGCGCTCCATTTGCATGAAGCGCGAGCCTTTCACGAGAAGCGTTGCGGCAGCGCCGAAACCGGCCTGCTGCAATTGCGCGATCAACGCGCCGACATCGGCGACGTGTTGCGCGCCTGCGCCGTACGCAGTGCAGGCGTCGCGCGACGCGTCGCCCATTGCGTACAGCGCGTCGATACCGCGCTCTTTGGCGTATGCACCGATTTCCCGATGAAACGCCGGACCGTTGTCGCCGACTTCGCCCATATCGCCCATCACCAGCACGCGCGGCGCGTTGCGCGCGGCGAGCACGTCGATCGCGGCGCGCATCGAGTCGGGATTGGCGTTGTACGTGTCGTCGATGACGGTCGCGCCGGCGAGCGTGCCGAGGGCGGCCTGCTTCACCTCCAGCCGGCCCTTGACTGCGCCGAACGATTCGAGACCGCGCCTGATCGCGTCGAGCGACACGCCTGCGGCCAATGCGGCGGACGTCGCCGCGAGTGCGTTGCGCGCGTTGTGATCGCCGAGCACTTGCAGCGTGAGCTCGAGCTGGCCTTCGGACGTGTCGATGCTCAGGCGTTGGCCGTCGAACTTGCCTTTGACGGCAGCTTCGGTCTCGCGCCCGGCGCAATTCAACGCGAAGTCGATAATGCGGTTGCCCGTGGCGGCCACGCGCCAGATGCTGGCGTAAGGGTCGTCGGCGGGAAATACGGCGACGCCTTCGGGAGACAGCGCGTGAATCACGCTCGCGTGCTCCAGCGCGACCGCCTCGACGGTGGCCATGAACTCCTGATGCTCGCGCTGCGCGTTGTTCACTACGGCCACCGTCGGCTCGGCGATCTTCGCGAGTAACTCCGTTTCGCCCGGATGGTTCATGCCGAGCTCGACCACCGCCAGTCGATGCGCGGCGTGCAGACGAAACAGCGTGAGCGGCAGGCCGATGTCGTTGTTGAAGTTGCCCGCGGTCGCGAGACGCGCGGGCACGCCGACTGCCGCGGCGAAGATCGACGCGATCATTTCCTTGACCGTGGTCTTGCCATTGCTGCCCGTCACGGCGACGAGCGGCATCTCGAAGCGGCGACGCCAGCCGCGTGCGAGTGCGCCAAGTGCGAGTCGGGTATCGGCCACGCGAATTGCGGGCACGTTCCAGCTGTCCGGTGCGCGCGCGATGAGCACAGCCGTCACATGGCGCGCCGCGACGTCCGGCAGGAAGTCGTGCGCGTCGAAACGCTCGCCCTTGATCGCGACGAACAGGTCGCCGGGGCCAGCGCTGCGGCTATCGGTCGACACGCGTTCGAACTCGACGCTGTCGTCGCCGCGCACGCTCGCGCCCGGAATCAGCGCGGCGGCATCACGGAGGGTGAACATGCTCATTCGCCGCCCCCGCGTGCGTGCGTCGCGCGCGCGGCGAGCGCGAGGCGGGCATGGTCCTGATCGGAGAAAGCGCGCTTTTTGCCCATGATTTCCTGAGTGGCTTCGTGCCCCTTGCCCGCCAGCACGACGACGTCTTCGCGCGCGGCGCTACGGATGGCTTGCAGGATCGCGCTGGCGCGGTCCTCGATACGGCGTGATTTCGACGCGTCCTTCATGCCCGCGGCGATCTGTTCGATGATGGTCTGCGGGTCTTCGCTGCGCGGGTTGTCGCTCGTCACGACGACGCTGTCCGCGAGCTTCTCGGCGATCGCGCCCATCAGCGGACGCTTGGTGGCGTCGCGGTCGCCGCCGCAGCCGAACATGCAGATCAGTTCGCCGCCGCGCGCGGCCGCCATCGGGCGCAGCGCTTCCAACGTCTTTTCCAGCGCGTCCGGGGTATGCGCGTAATCGATTACAACGAGCGGCTCATCGTTTTGCGCCCGGCCGCCGAGACGCTGCATGCGACCGTTCACCGGCTCGAGTTTCGCGAGTTCGGCGAGCGCGGCGGCGAACGGCACGTCGGCGGCGAGGAGCGCGCCGAGCACGCCGAGCAGATTGCTGACGTTGAATGCGCCAAGCGTTTGCACTTCGACATCGGCGTCGCCCCAGTCCGATGTGCTCAGATGGAACGCGGTGCCGGTTGCCGTCGCCCGCACGCTCGACGCGAGCAGTAGCGCGTCGGCTTGCGGCGCGTCTTGCAGCGCGGCGTCGAGACCATAGGCGATCGTGCGCGCGTAGCCGCGCGTGCTCGCGAGCAAACGGCGGCCGGCGGCATCGTCGCGATTGATCACGGCCGCGCGCAGGTCCGGCCATGCGAACAGGCGCGCCTTGGCCGCCTCATAGGCTTCGAAGGTGCCGTGATAGTCGAGGTGGTCTTGCGTGAGATTGGTGAACACGGCGATGTCGAACGCCGTGCCGTTCACGCGCCCCTGATGCAGCGCGTGCGACGACACTTCCATCGCCACCGCCTGCGCCCCCGCGTCGCGCAACTGCGCGAGGCTGCGCTGCAACTGCGGCGCGTCGGGCGTCGTGAAGCCAGTCTGCACGAGCCGGCCGGGCAGACCGGTGCCGAGCGTGCCGACGATCGCGCAACGGGTGCCGAGCGCGCCGAGCGCCACGGCGATCCACTGGCTGCACGAGGTCTTGCCGTTCGTGCCGGTGACGCCGACCGCCAGCATCGCGTCACTCGGGTCGCGATACCAGCCGCTCGCGATCGGCCCAGCGAGTTCGTTGAGCGCCGGCACGGCGAGCGTGATCGCTGCATCGGGCGCGCCGCTGAAGCCTTCGGGCTGCACCAGCACCGCAGCCGCGCCGCACTCGATGGCGCGGTCGATGAACGGCCGGTTGTCGGCACCTTCCACCGCATACGCGAAGAACGCATCGCCCGGCGCGAGCGAGCGCGTGTCGGCGTGCAGATGCGCGCCTGGCTGCAAGTGCGCGTGCAGCCAGGCGAGGGCGTCGGCGATGTGCCGGTGCGCAGGATGCTTGCTACGCAGCGCGTTCATCGCACGACTCCGGGGTGGTTTTTCGCGTTGGCGGAAACCGTCATTTTCTTCGCGCTGCCGCTGGCGGAGATTTTCTTGACCGGCGACGGGGCGGCCGGCGTGCTGGGCGCGGCCGGCGCCGCATCGTTGGACACCACCATCTGCTTGACCGGCATGTCCGGCGGCACGTTCAACGAGCGCAGCGTGTCGCCGACGATGCCCGAGAACACCGGTCCCGACACCTGGCCGCCGAAGTGGCTACCCGCCGTCGGCTCGTCGACCGAAACGGCGACGACGATGCGCGGGTTCGGCATAGGCGCCATGCCGACGAACGACGCGCGATATTTGGAGTGGTCGTAGCCGTGCGCGCCGTGCTTGTACGCAGTGCCGCTCTTGCCGCCCACCCGATAGCCCGGTACGGCCGCATCCGGCGACGTGCCGCCCGGTGCGGTCACGGTCTCGAGCATCGCGCGCACTTCGCGCGCGGTGGTCGGCGAGAAGATCTGCGGACCGGTGGCCGGCTGATCGCCCGGCGAGCGGAAGATCGACACCGGCATGATCTCGCCGTCATGCGCGATCGCCGTGTACGCGCGGCCCAGCTGGAACAGCGACACCGACAGGCCGTAGCCGTACGACATGGTCGCCTGCTCGATACGGCGCCAGCTCTTCCATGGACGCAGGCGGCCCGCCGCTGCGCCCGGGAAACCGACCTTCGGCGCCTGGCCGAGACCGATGCTGGTGTACATGTTCCACATCTCTTCGGGCTTGAGCTGCATTGCGATCTTCGTCGCGCCGATGTTGCTCGACTTCTGGATCACGCCGCCCACCGTCAGCACGCCGAACGCGCTGTCGTCGGTAATGGGCGCCCCGTCGAGCACGAAGCGGCCCGATCCCGTATCTACCAGTGTAGTCGGCGTCACCCGGTGCAGGTCGAGCGCGAGCGATACCGTGAACGGCTTCATGATCGAGCCCGGCTCGAACGTATCGGTCAGGATGCGGTTGCGCAACTGGTCGCCGGTCAGGTGCGAGCGGTCGTTCGGGTTGTAAGTCGGGTAATTGACGAGCGCCAGCACTTCGCCCGTGCGCACGTCGATCACCATCGCCGCACCGGCCTTCGCCCTGGATTTTTCGACGGCCGCCTTGAGGTTCGTGTACGCGATGTACTGGATCTTGCTGTCGATCGACAGATCGACGTCCTGGCCGTTGTGCGGCACGACCTGCTCGTCCACGTCCTCGATGATGTGGCCCATGCGGTCCTTGATCACGCGCCGGCTGCCCGACATGCCCGCGAGCAGCTTCTGGTCGCCGAGTTCGACGCCTTCCTGGCCCTCGTCTTCGACGTTGGTGAAACCGATCAGGTGAGCCGTGATCTCGCCTTCCGGATAGAAACGCTTGTACTCGTCGCGCGCGTAAATGCCCGGGATGTCCAGCGCCGCGACTTTCGCGGCAACGTCGACCGGCACCTGGCGCTTCACGTAGACGAAGTTCTTGTCCTCCGACAGCTTGGCGCGCAACTCCTTATTGGTCATGCCGAGCAGTTTGCCGAGCGAATTCAGCTTGTCCGCGCCGAGGTCGTCAGGCACCGATTCCGGGATCGCCCAGATTGCGCGCACGGGCAGGCTCGTGGCCAGCACGAGACCGTTGCGATCGAGGATCTTGCCGCGCGTGGCCGGCAATTCGATGCGGCGCTGATAGCGGATTTCGCCCTGCTTCAGATAGAACGCGTTGCCAGGCCCCTGAATCCAGAACGCGCGCGCAGTCAACGCGACGAACGCCATGAACAGCAGGAACACGACCAGTTTGGAGCGCCACATCGGCAGGCGCACCGACAGAATAGGATTGGCCGAAAAGGCGACGCTCTTGCGAGCCGACGATTTTTTCATCGCACGCCTCCGCGACGGCTCGCGGCCGGCGCCGATGCTTGCGCGGGACCTGAGGTGGGAATCGGCGCGTCCTCGGCCTTGACCGCGCCCGGACCGAGCGTCAGATATTGCGTGCGGCCGGTCGTGACCGATTGCATCTTCAGCGAGGCGGTGGCGATCTGCTCGATGCGCGAGGTTTTCGACAGCGCGCTCTGCTGATATTGAAGTTGCGAGTAGTCCTGCTGCAACTGGCGCTCCTGCGATTGCGCGCGCTGCAACTGGATGAAGATCTGGCGCTGCTGATTGGTCGCGTTCACGACCGACAAGGCGCAGCCCATGACGATCATCAGCAGGAAGATGTTGAGACGACTCATGGCGCGATTCGCTCCGCCACACGCATGACGGCAGAACGGGCGCGCGGATTCGCGGCGACCTCAGCGTCGCTCGCGAAAACGCGGCCGATGATCTTGAGCGGGGGGCTCGGCAGATCGACCGCGCGAATCGGCAGACGGCGATCGACCGCGGGCGTACTGGCGTGCGCCTGCATGAATCGCTTCACCATCCGGTCCTCGAGCGAATGAAAGCTGATGACCACCAGCCGCCCCCCTTGCTCCAGCAGCGCTAACGCTGCTTCTAAAACGACTTGCAGCTCCGCAAGCTCTTGATTGATGTGAATCCGTATAGCCTGAAAGGTGCGGGTTGCCGGATCCTTGCCCTTCTCACGGGTTTTGACGACGTTAGCCACGATTTGGGCAAGCTCGCCCGTGCTGACGAGAGGCCCAAGACGGTCGGACTCTGCCCGGCGAGCAACAAGCGCCTTTGCAATCTGAAAAGCAAACCGTTCTTCCCCATAATCTCGTATCACCTCCGTCAGTTCCTGCACCGTGGCCCGCGCCAGCCAGTCAGCGGCAGACTCGCCGCGCGTCGGGTCCATCCGCATGTCGAGCGGGCCGTCGGCGCGGAAGCTGAAGCCTCGCTCCGGATCGTCGACTTGCGGCGACGACACGCCCAGATCCAGCAAAACACCCGACACCCGTCCCACTCCACGCTCCGCAAGCGCGGCGCGCAGAGAAGCAAAACTCTCATGCACAATGCCAAAGCGCGGATCGGCGATCTGCTGTGCCGTGGCAATCGCGAGCGGATCCTTGTCGAACGCGATCAGCCGCCCCGACTCGCCCAGCCGCTCCAGCACCAACCGGCTGTGTCCGCCGCGCCCAAAGGTGCCGTCCACGTACACGCCGTCCGCGCGCGTCACCAGCGCATCGACCGCTTCTTCCAGCAACACCGTGCGATGCTGCAATCCGTTTCCCATCGCAGGTGCCATATATGTATGTAGCCGCGATCAGAACGTGAAATTCTTCAACGCTTCGGGCATGCCCTCGGCGATTGCCGCCTGTTCCTTGGCGGCGTAGGTTTGTGCATCCCATAACTCGAAGTGACGGCCCATGCCGAGCAGGGTCACCTCTTTCTCCAGCGCACCCGCCATACGTAATTCCGGCGACACAAGCACACGGCCCGCGCCGTCCATATCGACATCCATTGCGTTACCGAGAAAAATGCGGCGCCACCACGTGGCGTTCATCGGCAGATTGCCGACCTTCTCGCGGAAGACTTCCCATTCCGGGCGCGGAAAGAGCAACAGGCAGCCGTCCGGGTGCTTGGTGATCGTCACCCGGCCCTCTGCCTGTGTTTGCAGCGCATCCCGATAGCGAGAGGGAATCGACATCCGCCCTTTCGCATCGAGCGTCAGCGCCGACGCCCCTTGGAACACTTCGCTCCCCTTGTCGACCGCAGTTGGCGCTTGAGCGCTGACTCCGGTCCCATGCAACTTGTTGCTCGCGGCGTTTTGCGCCGGCTACCCGATCGGTGGAAATTTACCCCGAACTGCGCGTGAGATCACACAAAAATACACTTTCTCACACTGTGTCCCACTTTAGAGGAACGATACTCGGGGGTCAAGGGAGACGCCGGGGTTTTTGCGCCGATTTGTTTGATAGAACAAGGACTTAGCGCGACTCCTTCGAGCAGCGCCTAAACGGAAAACCGTTATAAATGAATGAGCTAGTAGAGCTTGTGAAGGTGATACGTGAACAGTGCGGGGGAACAGCGCGGACTGGAGAAATCGCAGGGGTTTTAACAGACGGTAGGACACCGGTCAGGCGCGGCCCGGCGACGGCGCGCGCTGCGCCGTCCCACTTGCGGCACACTCGTACGCGGCGGGGCCGCTTACACGTAGTAAGCCGTGCGCGTCATGACTTTCGACACAGCGCGCATCAGCGCACGCGCGGGAAAGGGCAACTCGGCGCCGCCCGCGTCCGTCGCGGCCTTGCCGTGCTCCATCTCGTCCGCGCGCATCTGCTCGACGATCGCGCGCGACTCGTAATCGGCGGCCGGCAGCTCGGCCAGATGGCCGTCGAGGTGCTGCTCGACCTGACGCTCTGTCTCGGCCATGAAGCCGAGGCTGACTCGATCGCCAAAGCGCCCCGCCGCGAGACCGATCGCCAGTGCGCCGGTGTACCAGAGCGGGTTCAACAGACTGGGCCGCGAGTCTAGTGCCTCGAGGCGTCTCGCGGTCCACGCCAGATGATCTTCTTCCTCGGCGGCAGCGCGATCGAACATGGCGCGCAACGATGGCGAACGGGTCGAGAGTTTCTGAGCCTGGTAAAGTGCCTGCGCGCAGACCTCGCCAACGTGGTTCACCCGCATCAATCCTGCCGCATGGGCGCACTCGGCCGGTGAGAGTTCCGGCACCTCGGCCCTTACCGCCGACGTTGGGGGCACCGGCACTGGCCGACTCATCCGCGACACGCCAGTCATTGAGCGTAAACCCCGATCAAACTCGCTAATCAACACGTCCAAAAACATTAAGCGCTCCCTGATTCGACGACTGCGGCAGCGGACCGAACACCCGGCCGACAAGCTTTGCAGGACAAAACGAGCGACGCCGCAACCTCGAATCCGCATTAAATGAGCAGCCACGCTGCGATTCTAGACCATGTTGCGTAAACGAAACAGCAGCGGTCCTGGCCACCTGCTTTTTCTTTGTGCCATGTATGCCTTTTGTTACATTACGTGGCAACTTCTCGCGAAGTTAGAAAGCAAGGCCTCAACGCTCGATAAATATTCGCCTTGTAGAAAAGATTCGTAATCCTTGGAGATCATTCGATGAAAAAGTCGCTTCTCGCTCTCGCAGCACTGGGCGCATTCTCAGGCGTCGCACATGCTCAGAGCAGCGTGACCCTGTACGGCATTCTTGACGTTGGTATCAACATGAACACCAACTCCGGCGGCAAGCACCTGTACAACATGTCCAGCGGTGTTCTGCAAGGCTCGCGTTTCGGCTTGCGCGGCACGGAAGACCTGGGCGGCGGTTTGAAGGCGCTGTTCGTGTTGGAAAACGGTTATGACGTGACCAACGGCACGCTCGGCCAAAAGGGCCTGATGTTCGGTCGTCAAGCTTACGTCGGCCTGTCGAGCCAGTTCGGCACGGTCACGCTGGGTCGTCAGTACGACTCCGTGGTCGACTACGTCGGTCCGCTCGAAGTGGGCGACCAATGGGGCGGCTACATCGCTGCTCACCCGGGCGACATCGATAACTTCAACAACGCCTACCGCACCAACAGCACCGTCAAGTACACGAGCGCGAACTACGGCGGCCTGACGTTCGGCGGCACGTACAGCTTCGGCGGCCAGTCAGGCAACTTCACCGGCAACCAGATCTGGTCGTTGGGCGCTGGCTACAACAACGGTCCTCTCGTGTTGGGCGTCGGCTATTTGAACGCACGCACACCGGCAGCTTCGGGCGGCCTGTTCAACAACGGCGGTACGATTGCGGCGCCGGCTGCTGCTGCGCCGAACACGATCTACGGTGGCTTCTCGTCGGCTAACACCTATCAGGTGGTCGGCGCGGGCGGTGCCTACACGTTCGGGGCGGCAACGGTCGGCCTGACGTACTCGAACATCCGCTTCGCCAATCTCGGCGCGTCGTTCGCGTCGCCGTTCCGCGGCCAATCGGCTACGTTCAACAACGGCGAAATCAACTTCAAGTATCAGTTGACCCCGGCATTGCTGGTCGGCGCAGCGTATGACTACACGCGCGGCGCGGAAATCAATGGCACCTCGCGTGCTCAGTACCACCAAGGCGCGGCCGGCGTGGACTACTTCCTGTCCAAGCGTACCGACGTGTACCTGGTCGGCGTGTACCAGCACGCTCTGGGCAACACGCTCAGCCAGACGGGCACTATTGTCGCTGCAACGGCAAACATCAACAACCTGACGCCATCGTCGAACCAGAACCAGTTCACGGCTCGCATCGGCATCCGCCACAAGTTCTAATAAGTCGTAAAAAAGCAGTTTGCCTCAAAGGCGCCTTCGGGCGCCTTTTTTTTTTGGCGGCTGTGTCGAGCTTGCGCAGCGCATCCTTTCGTAAAAACAGACAAGCCCGGCAGCGTTCGGTCTGCCGGGCTTGTCTTTGGTTACGCGTTACGTGATTTCAGCTCGTGCGCTCATGCCGGCGCATCGCGCAACTCGCGGCGCAAAATCTTGCCGACATTGCTCTTGGGCAGTTCGGTCCGGAACTCGACGCTTTTGGGCCGCTTATAGCCGGTCAACTGGGTCTTGCAGTAGGCGAAGATGTCCGCGTCCGTCAGCGCCGGGTCCTTTTTCACGACGAACAGTTTCACCGCCTCGCCCGAATGCTGGTCCGGAACACCGACCGCGGCGACTTCGAACACGCCCGGCAGCTTCGCGACCACGTCCTCGATTTCGTTCGGATACACGTTGAAGCCTGACACGAGAATCATGTCCTTCTTGCGATCGACGATCTTGACGAAGCCATCTTCGTTCATCACACCGACATCGCCGGATTTGAAGTAACCGTCCGGCGTCATCACGTTGGCGGTTTCGTCCGGCCGGTTCCAGTAGCCCGCCATCACCTGCGGGCCGCGAATGCAGATTTCGCCATGCTGGCCGAGCGGCACTTCATTGCCCTCGTCGTCGCGAATCGATACTTCAGTGGAGGGGAGCGGCAGCCCGATCGTCCCGCTATACTCAGTGACGGTAACCGGATTGCATGTCACGCAAGGCGAAGTCTCGGACAACCCGTAGCCTTCGACGATCGGCGTATGCGTCCGCTCGTACCAGCGCTTGGCAACCGCCTCCTGCACCGCCATGCCGCCGCCATTTGCAGTCAGCAGCCTGGAGAAGTCGAGCTTGTGAAAGTCCGGGCTATTCAGCATCGCGTTGTAGAGCGTGTTGACGGCGGGGATGGTCGTGATCGCATAGCCTCGCAGCGCCTTGATCATGCCGGCAATGTCGCGCGGATTGGGAATCAGCACGCCGAGGCCGCCGGTACGGATGGTCAGCAGCCCGCAGACGGTCAATGCAAACACGTGATAAAGCGGCAGCGCGACGACCGTGATGGATTGATCGATGTCGGTGCGATTCCCGTGAACCGGGGCGAGCCACGCTTCAGACTGCAGCACATTGGCGATCAGATTCCGATGCAATAATGTCGCGCCCTTGGCCGCGCCTGTCGTTCCGCCCGTGTATTGCAAAAATGCGACGTCGTCCGGTCCCTGCTGAACCGCGTTGAAATTCAGCCGGCCGCCTTCCGCAGTCGCCGCATTGAATTTGACGTGGCCCGGCAAGCTCCAGGCGGGCACCATCTTCTTCATCTTCCGCACGACGAAGTTGACCAGAGTCCCCTTGATGCCCATCAGATCGCCCA
The DNA here is from genome assembly GCF_040812055.1 of Paraburkholderia suaedae. NCBI lineage: Bacteria > Pseudomonadati > Pseudomonadota > Betaproteobacteria > Burkholderiales > Burkholderiaceae > Paraburkholderia > Paraburkholderia suaedae. The sequence continues at coordinate 345,633 of NZ_JBFOAH010000006.1, forward strand.
TCGCCGCGACGACGACGTACTTGATCGCCGTATTGCGTATGATCGCCTGCAAAGTCACTGCGAAGTTTTCGAGCATGATGATCGCTTCTGCGCCGCTGTCGTTCAATTGATGCTCGAGCTCGCGCGGCGTATAAAGCGGGTTCACGTTCACCACGACATAGCCGGCGCGCAGGATAGCGGCAATCGCCACGGGATATTGCAGCACGTTCGGCATCATGATCGCGATGCGCGCACCGCGCGCGATGCCCTTCGACTGCAACCACGCAGCGAGCTTGCGCGATAACGCGTCGAGTTCGGCGTAGCTGATCGCCTTGCCCATACAGACGAACGCCGGCCTGTTGCGATGCTTGCGGAACGCTTCTTCGAGTAGGTCGGCCACCGACGAATAGCGGCTGGGGTCAATCTCTGCGGGAACGCCGGGCGGATACGATTTCAGCCAAATTTTGTCCATGCAGCGTCTCTCTATTATTTTCGAATGGTCGTGCTAAAAACGCATCGTAGCATGGTCACCTTGCCGCTCATCGCGAATCACGGGCGGGTTAGACTGCAGCCTCGAACCTGCAGTTGATCAGCGTCGCATGAGCTGCGGCGGTGTCACGCGCGTTCCACTTCGACGAGGCAGTCGTAGAAAGTAGCCGATCCGCCCAGATCGGTGAGCGCCTGGCTCGTCACCTGGTTGGCGTTGCGGCCATCCGGCGCGAGCTTCTTCCACCAGATCGACAAACCGACGACGAGCCCTTCGCGCGCTTTGTCGGTGACGCGGGCGCGCGCTTGCATCGAGCCGCGGTCGTTGAAGATGCGCACCAGGTCGCCATTGCCTATGTCTCGGGCGTGCGCGTCGGTGGGGTGGATGTCCAGATGCGGCTCGCCTTCCGTCGCGCGCAGACTTTCGATATTCACGAACGTGCTGTTCAGAAAATTGCGGGCGGGCGGAGAAATCATCGCGAGCGGGTAACGGGCGGCGAGTTCGGGCGCACCGTCGGCGGATTCGTACGGCGGCAGGTAATCCGGCAACGGATCGAGGCCCTGCTGCGCGAGGCGCGCACTGTAGAACTCGCATTTGCCGGACGGGGTGCGAAAGCCGCCATCTGCGAACGGCGCGTCCGGCAGATTCAGCTTCGCCCAGCCGGTTTTTTTCAGCGTTTGCCAGTTCACGCCTGCCAGTGTTTTGTCTTGCCATCGGAACGCGGCCTGAGCGACGATCTCGTCGCTTTCGAATAGCGCCGGTTCCTGGAGGCCCATTCGGCGCGCGAGACCACGAAAAATCTCCGTGTTCGGACGCGCATCGCCGACGGGCGCGATCGCCGGCAGGTTGAGCATCACGTGCGTGTGCCCGTATGACTTGTGCACGTCGAGGTGTTCGAGCTGCGTGGTGGCTGGCAGGAGCAGATCGGCGTAGTCCGCCGTATCGGTCTGAAAATGCTCGAGGACGATGGTGAAAAGGTCGTCACGAGCGAAACCGGCTGCAACTCGCTCCGAATCCGGCGCCACCGCCACGGGGTTCGAATTGTAGACGACGATTGCTTCGACCTTCGGGCCGAACTCGGCATCGCCCGGATGCAGAAGCGCATCGCCGATCGTGTTCATATTGATGACGCGGCTCGCTTTGGCCGGCCAACCCGGCATCAGGTCCGGCCGTTGCAGCGCGTGAGAGTCAACGGGAGCCCAGCCGCTCGACGACAGCAGTGCACCGCCCGCGCGCTCGCGCCACGCGCCCGTCAGCGACGGCAGGCACGCGATCGCGCGCACGGCATTTCCCCCGCCGCGCACGCGTTGCAGACCATAGTTCATGCGGATCCCGGCTTTCCTGGTGCTACCGTAAAGCCGCGCGAGTTCGACGATCACCTGTGCTTCGATGCCACAAATTTCGCTGACCCTCGACGGCGAATAACCGAGCGCCCGAGCCTTCAATTCGGCGAAGCCTAGCGTGTGCGCTGCAATGTACGCGTGGTCGAGCAGATTTTCCGTGATCAGCACGTGCATCATGCCGAGCGCCAGAGCGCCGTCCGTGCCGGGCTTCAGTGCGATGTGCTGATGGCATTTTTCCGCCGTCAACGACCGATACGGGTCGATTGCGATCAGACGCGCGCCGCGACGCTTGGCCTCCTGGGCGTGCGTCCAGAAATGCAAATTCGACGCGATGGGGTTCGATCCCCAGATCAGGATCACGTCGCTTTCGGCAAAGAACTCCGTGAGCATTCCGATGCCCGCGCCGTATGTGTACTTCAGACCGGCTGCGCCAGCCGCCGAGCAAATCGTGCGGTCCAACTGGGACGCCCCGAGCTTGTGAAAGAATCGCTGCGCAATGCTGTCGCCCTGGACCAGGCCCATGGTCCCGGCGTAGCTGTACGGCAGGATGGCCTGCGGCGCACGGGCTGCGATGTCCGACAGACGCGTGGCAGCAAGTTCCAATGCCTCATCCCAACTGATCGGTTCAAAGCGGCCTTCGCCTTTCCGGCCGACTCGCCTCATCGGCGCAGTCAACCGACCGGGGTGATAGACGCGTTCAGCATAGCGGCTGACTTTTGTGCACAACACGCCCTGTGTCGGCGGATGATCGGGATCGCCGACGATCTTGATCGCTCGGCCATTCTCGACGGTCACACGCATCGCACAGGTATCGGGGCAGTCGTGCGGGCACACGGCGCGCGCGAAATTGGTCGGAGCATTCATCGGCTGTCCATCTGGGAGTGTCGGAACTGGGCGCAATGTGCGATTTTATTACGTCGGTTGGCGGCTAGCCTGCATGGTGGCCGCCAGAATCACCTTCGGCGTAGAATCGATTATCACCGTGCCCGGGCCAATGTGGGCCCGAGCGATCCCATGCAAGCTGAAGTACCAACGCGACATCACTCCATCATGAAACTGATTCCCGAAATACAGGCCGCTCGTGGAGAAATCCAGAGCCTTCGACGAACGATTCATGCCCATCCAGAACTGCGCTACGAAGAGACTGCAACGGCTGATCTCGTTGCCCGCAGCCTGGAATCGTGGGGCATTGAGACTCATCGTGGGTTGGGCAAGACCGGTGTGGTCGGCATACTGAAGCGTGGCAATAGCTCTCGTTCTATTGGCCTGCGGGCAGATATGGACGCGCTGCCGATTCAGGAACTCAACAGCTTCGGCCATCGCTCGAAAAACGACGGCAAAATGCACGCGTGCGGCCATGACGGACATACCGCGATGTTGTTGGGGGCAGCACGGCACCTGGCGAAACACGGCGAATTTGATGGCACTGTCGTGTTCATTTTCCAGCCGGCTGAAGAAGGCGGCGCCGGCGCACAGGCTATGATCGACGACGGTCTGTTCGTGAGGTTTCCAGTCGATGCAGTGTTCGGCATTCACAACTGGCCGGGCATGCCGGCGGGCCACTTCGGCGTCACGGAAGGTCCGATCATGGCGTCAAGCAACGAGTTCCGTATTGAGATCCGGGGTGTCGGGTCGCACGCCGCGCTTCCGCACAATGGGCACGATCCTGTTTTTACCGCCGTGCAGATCGCGAACGGACTCCAGAGCATCATCACGCGGAACAAGAAGCCACTCGATACCGCTGTGCTATCGATCACCCAGATTCATGCTGGAGACGCGGTTAATGTCGTCCCGAACGATGCGTGGATCGCGGGCACGGTGCGAACATTCACCACCGAAGCCCTCGATCTGATCGAAACACGCATGCGCAAGATCGCGGAAAGTACGGCCGAAGCCTACGATTGTTCTGTCACCACCCACTTTCATCGCAACTATCCGGCGACCGTCAACAGCGGTGAAGAGGCCCGTTTTGCTGCGGCGGTGATGAGGGAGGTGGTTGGAGCGGAAAACGTCGACGACGCGGTTGAGCCGACCATGGGCGCCGAAGACTTTTCCTTCATGCTGCTGGTAAAGCCAGGCTGTTACGCGTTCCTGGGCAACGGAGAGGGCGGCCACCGGGAGTCAGGGCACGGCGCCGGCCCATGCATGTTGCATAACGCGAGCTATGACTTCAACGATGACTTATTGCCCATTGGCTCGACATATTGGGTTCGTTTGGCGCAACGGTTCCTTGAGGGAGGTAGGTAGTCGTCGCTTCGGTTCCCTGCCAGCGTGCGGCCACAGGAACTGTACTTGACCTTATCTCAAGTTGTATTTGAGCCGCCCCAAATGCAGAAACCCCACCTTTTGGGGGTGGGGTTTCTGTTCACTGCTGGGGAGCCTGACGATTACCTACTTTCACACGGGCAATCCGCACTATCATCGGCGTGGAGTCGTTTCACGGTCCTGTTCGGGATGGGAAGGGGTGGGACCGACTCGCTATGGTCATCAGGCATGACGGGTTGCCGTACTGCTTGTGCAGCAGTACCGCCAATCGGGAAGAAGCAGTTTCTGATGATGGGACATCAGGTAGCGGGCTGTGCTGTTTCTGGCACAACACTGATCTCAAACCTGTGTGCTCTGCATAAGACCCTGCGCGTGGCGCAGGGTGGGGCCTCCATCAGCGCTCAAGCGCTAACGGCTGCCGACACACACCTGTTATAGGATCAAGCCTTACGGGCAATTAGTATCAGTTAGCTCAACGCATTACTGCGCTTACACACCTGACCTATCAACGTC